>JBAVUQ010000231.1:0-5066 GCA_049696855.1 Candidatus Aminicenantales bacterium | reverse complement strand
CCGTGTCCGTCGAGGACCCCTGGCCGGTCGTATCCACGGTGTCGATCCGCCCGTCCGCGTCAAGGTCGGTGGCCACGTCCTCGGAATAGCCGTCCTTGTTGATATCGCCGTAGTACGTGCCGGTGCTCGTTTTCTCGATCCGGGCGTCGGAGTCGGCCAGCCCGTCCGCGTTCTCGTCGACCTTGGCCCAGAGGCTCGAGCCGTCTCCCCCGCTGCGGTCCTCGATCTCGACGATCCTGGGGACGACTTCGGGCGGCTCGGCGCTGTCGCTCTCGGCGGCCTCGGCACTTGCCGAAGCGGGCTCCGCCGGGGAGGCGGTCCCCGCGTCAGTCCCGGCCGCCTCGTCCTCCCCGACTTCGGACACGCGCAGGTCCGAGACTTCCGCAGGCTCGTCCTCAGGCTCCGGCGCAGGGGCTACACCGGGGACATCCTCTCCGAAAGTCCCGTAGGTATCCATGATGTAGGAATCCTCGAACGACGTGAACAGGGCTTCCTCGGGGGATTCGAGGTCGGCGAGCCCGAGCGAGCCGAGGATCTCGTCGAGGGCGTCGGGCTCCTCGTAAACGACGTCGAGCTCCCCCGTCGCCGAGTCGACCCGGCCGATCGAGTCGACCTTGCCGTCCTCGCCGAACTGGATGAAGGTGTCGTTGATCCCGTCGCCGTTGGCGTCGACGGCCCGGACGACGCTGTCCACGGAGCCGTCGCCGTCGAGGTCGACGAGGTAAAGGTCGGGCCGGCCGTCGCCGTCGGCGTCGATGGCCCGCGAGCCGATCGACGCGGCACCCTCCCCGGCCGGGTCGAGGTCGTTGAGCTTGGCCAGCGCTTGAAGGTCGAGTCCCCCGGGGTAGGCCATGGCAGCCCTCCTTGATGAGCTATTGATCTATGGCGTCGAGCCTGAGCCGGAATTTCCGACCGCACGATTTGCAGGGGATGTCGAGCCAGGGCTTCGCCGGAAGCGCGACCAGGCGGAAGGAGAACGCCGCCCGGCACCTGGGGCAGGTTCCCTCGAGCATCCGGGCCTTGCGGGGCGGCGGCGGAGGCGCGGCCAGCGGAGGCACGGCCGGAGTCTTCTTCTGCGCCTTGAGCTTCTTCAGGTACCCTTTTTCGTCGAAGAGGCCGTCGAGGACGGCGCCGCTGCCGCTCTCAACCTTCCGCCGCAGGGCTTCGTATTGGGGCGACGCGGCGAAGTTCCTCAGCTCGACCAGCCGCACGCCCAGATACGGCGTCGCCGACGTCATCATCTGGCTGAGCTTGCTCATCGTCTGGTCCTGGGCCTCGACCTGCCGCACCCACTCGTCGATATCCATCTCGTCGAGCTCGCGCCGCGACCTCAGGTGAAGAAGGAAGATGGCCCGCTTGGCTTTTTCGAAGCTGCCGACGGCCAGGAGCGCGGCCCGGTCGGCGGTGAAATCGGCCACCCGCATCCAGTTCGTGACGATCGACTCGACGCCGCCCTCGATGAGCTTGAGCGGGTTGGAGAGGATTCCCATGACGCCCTCGGCCATGAGGTTCTGCCGCTGCTGGCCCACGAGGAACATGCTGACCGTCATCCACAGGGCGTGCTGGCTGACGAGATGCCCCATCTCGTGGCCCAGGACGAAGAGGAGCTCTTCGTCGTTGAGGAAGCGCGGCAGGAAGGCGCCGACGTTGACGAAGGCGCCGTCCTCCGAGCCGTAGGTGGCTGACTGATAGCCCCGGTCGAGCTCAACGTAGAAGGAGGGCATCTGGCGGGCTCCCAGGCGCCGGGCCGCCAGGAGGCCGGCCTCGAGGACGCGCGGGTACTGCTTGTCCGTGGCCAGGATGCTGTTGAACGTCGACTCGTACCAGGGCTTGCCGACCTTCCGCGACAGGCTCTCGGCGGATTTGCGGAGAACGACCGAGCCGCGGAAGAACTGGTTCATCTTTTGCATCGAGGGGTGCTCGAATTCGCGGGGGTCGAGCACGTAGCCGGAGGCCGGCCCTGGCCCGGAAGAGGCGCCCGGCCCGGTGCGGCCGGTGGCGTCGTCCCCGAAGCCGCCGCCGACCGCGAAACCGCAGCGGCCGCAGAAGCGGCCGCCGGTGGGGACGGGCGAGCCGCAATTGTTGCAGAACATGTTTCCCTTTTGACGGATGGATTAGCACACGGCCGCGCCGGAAGTCAAGCCGGTTGGCGGCGGCCGGCGCGGCTTGCGCCCCCGGCGCGTTGCTGGTATAAGAAAAACGAGGGGACCAGAACGATGAAGATCACGATGGCCCAGCTGAACCCCGTCGTGGGGGATCTCGCCGGGAACAAGTCCGCGATCGCGTCGACGTACGAGGCCGCCGCGAAGACCGGGTCGGACCTGGTCGTCTTCCCCGAGCTTTTCCTGACCGGCTATCCGCCCTGGGACCTCCTCGAGCGGCCGTGGTTCATCGAGAGGGCGTCGAACGCGGTGAAGGAGCTCGCCGCGATGACGGCGTCCCATCCGGAGACGGGCCTTCTTTTCGGGGCGCCGCGGCCGGCCCTCACGGGCGAGGGGAAGCCCCTCTACAACTCCGCGATCTTCGCCTGCGGCGGTCGGGTCCTTCTCGAGCAGAACAAGTCGCTCCTGCCGACCTACGACGTCTTCGACGAGACGCGCTACTTCGCCCCGGCGCCGGAGATCCGGACGTTCGCGTTCAAGGGCGAGGTCCTGGGCATCACCATCTGCGAGGACGCCTGGACCGATCCCGGGCTGTGGCCGAAGGGGATGCTGTACGACGTCGATCCGGTCAGCGTGCTCGCGGGCCGGGGCGCGACCCTTTTCGTCAACATCTCGGCCTCGCCCTTCCACGCGGGAAAAGAGGAGATCCGGTTCGGCCTCATCCGGGGGCACGCCCGGAAGCACGGCCGGCCGTTCGTCTTCGTCAACCAGGTCGGCGCGAACGACGAGCTCGTTTTCGACGGCCGGAGCTTCGCCTTTGACGGGCGGGGCGAGCCGGTGGCGGTCGGCGCGGCCTTCGGGGAGGACGTGCTGACGGTCGAGACGAAGCGGGCCGGGACGCCGGGACTGTACACGCCGCTCGGCACGATCGAATCGATCCACGAGGCGCTTGTTCTGGGCCTCCGCGACTACATGCGCAAGTGCGGCTTCGGCAAGGCGGTCATCGGGCTTTCGGGAGGAATCGATTCGGCGGTGACGTGCTGCCTGGCCGCGGCGGCGATCGGGCCGGAGAACGTGCTGGCCGTGACGATGCCGATGCCGTTCTCGTCGGCGGGGAGCGTCGACGATTCGATCGCGCTGGCCGAGCGCGTCGGCATCCGCTGCGTGAAGCTGCCGATCGGCGCCGTTTACGAGGCCTATATCGCGGCTCTGGCACCGCACTTCGCGGGGCGCGCGGCCGATACGACCGAGGAGAATCTCCAGGCCCGCATCCGCGGCAATGTTCTGATGGCCTTCTCCAACAAATACGGTTACCTCGTGCTGTCGACCGGGAACAAGAGCGAGCTGGCCGTCGGGTACTGCACGCTCTATGGGGACATGAGCGGCGGGCTGGCCATCCTGTCCGACGTGCCCAAGACCATGGTCTACGAGATCGCGGCCTACATCAACCGGAAGGGCGAGCGCATCCCCCGGGCCGTCATCGACAAGCCGCCGAGCGCCGAGCTGAAGCCGGGACAGCTCGACTCGGACGCGCTGCCGCCGTATCCGGTCCTCGACGGCATCCTTCACGAGTACGTGGAGGAGCTGCGCTCGGTCGACGAGATCGTCGGGATGGGATTCGCGGCGGATGTCGTGCGCAAGGTCGCGGCCATGGTCGACCGGAACGAGTACAAGCGGGCCCAGGCGGCGCTGGGGATCAAGGTCACGACCAAGGCCTTCGGCGTCGGGAGGCGCATGCCGATCGCGGCCAAGGTGACCTGGTAGTCATGATTTCCAGGAGGAGAGCTTGACAAAAAGGACTTCCGCCGGAATTGTCGGCGCGATCATTCTCGCGGCGGGCTGGCTGCTTTCGACGGGCCCGCTCCTCGCCGAAAGCGCCAAGCAGGAAGCGTGCACGGTCATCGGGGTCGGCCGCCTGGCCACGGCCGATGGTTCGGTCATCACGTCGCACACCGACTGCTGCAGCGAATGCCGCATCCAGGTCATCCCCGGCCGGGCCTATCCCAAGGGATCGATGGCTCCCGTTCACTGGGGCATGGTCTACTTCGGCGCCGAAGACGACCGCCACGCCCTTCCCCTCGGCGACTTCGGCAAGGTCATCGGCCGGATCCCTCAGGTCGAGCGGACGTTCACGTATTTCCATACGGGCTACTCCCAGATGAACGAGAAGCAGCTGGCGATCGGCGAGAGCACCTGCTCACAACGGGCCGAGCTCGACGTCCCCTATGTCGAAGGCCTGACCCGGCAGATCATGACCATCGAACAGGCCCAGGTCTTCGCCTTGGAGCGGTGCGCTACGGCGCGCGAGGCCGTCACGCTCATCGGCGGGCTGGTCGAGAAATACGGCTTCCTCCCCTCGTGCGGCGGATCCGAAGCGCTCTGCATCGCCGACCCGCGCGAGCTTTGGACGATGGAGATCTGCAGCGTCGGGCCGGAGTGGACCCCCGAAAGCGGCAAGCCGGGCGCCATCTGGGCCGCGCGCCGCGTCCCCGACGACCACGTCGTCGTTATCGCCAACTACTTCCGCATCCGCGAGATCGACCCCAAGAGCCCCGACGTCCTGACCTCGCCGAACTATTTGAAGGAGGCCGTCGACCGCGGCTGGTACGATCCGAAGAGCGGCCGGCCCTTCATCTGGCAGGAGACCTACGCGCCGCCCGTCATGGAGGGAAACCTGAGCCGGATGTGGCTCATCACCAGCACGCTCGCCCCGGCGCTCAAGGCCTGGCCCAGGCGGGCCCTCGCCGACGCGTCGGGACCGCGCACGCTCTACGCCCAGCCTTTCGAAGGCGCCGCTTTCTATCCCTACTCGTTCAAGCCCGAAAAGAAGCTGACGGTCCAGGATATCATCGCCTTCCAGCGCTCCGCCTTCGAGAACACGATCTACGACATGACCTGGGACCCGGCCTGGATGGTGCCGGGAGGGAGCGGCCGGCTCGAGAAGAGCCCGATGGCCTCGCCCTA
>JBAVUQ010000230.1:0-2027 GCA_049696855.1 Candidatus Aminicenantales bacterium | reverse complement strand
CCTGGCCCTCACGGCCGCCTGCATGCCGCGGGGCTACGAGGACCGGCTTCCCGCCCCAAGACACGATCTCGTCTTCGACAAGCTCGCCCCGACCTGGGACGAGGCGATCCCCCTCGGAAACGGCTGTATCGGGGCCCTCGTCTGGAAGAGGGATCACTCGCTCCGGATATCGCTCGACCGGGCCGACCTCTGGGATCTCCGTCCGGTCGCCGAATTCGCCGGCACCGAGTTCCGATTCGCTTGGGTCCGCGACCACGTCCTGAAGAACGACTACGAGCCGGTCCACAGGATGGGCGACGCGCCCTACGACCGCGACCCGGCCCCGACCAAGATCCCCGCGGCGGCGCTCGAGTTCGATATTTCCGCGCTGGGCGAAGTGGAACAGGTCCGTCTGTCTCTCGCCGACGCGGTCTGCCGGGTCCGCTGGAAGAACGGAGCCCGATTGACGGTCTTCGTCCACGCCACCGAGCCGGTCGGCTGGTTCCAGTTCGAGGGTTTGCCCGCCGGGGTGAGGCCGAAGCTCGTTCCGCCCGCCTACGCCGCCGCCGCGCTCGCTTCAGACGCGGAAAAGAATTCCTTGAACCCGAGGTCTCTCGCCAGCCTGGGCTATCCCGAACCCGAGCTCGAAGGCGATGAGACATTGATCCGCTATCATCAGGAAGGCTGGGGCGGCATGAGCTACGACGTCGCCGTCGACTGGGACCTGCCCAACGCCGGAGTTTTCACGGGGGCCTGGAGCATCAGCTCCGACTATCCCGCGACCGCGGCCGGTCCAGGGGTCCGGGGCCAGGCGACGGGGCTCGCCCCGAACGCGGCCGCGCAGGCGCTCAAGCGGACGCTCATCCGCGATCTCGACTCCCATACGGCCTGGTGGAGATCCTTTTGGGCCAAGTCGACGATCCGGCTTCCCGATCCCGTCCTCGAGAAGCAGTGGTACCTCGAGATCTACAAGTTCGGGGCGGCCTCGCGCCGCGGCGCGCCGCCGATCACTCTGCAGGCGGTCTGGACGGCCGATGACGGCGGCCTCCCGCCGTGGAAAGGCGACTACCACAACGACCTCAACACCCAGCTCAGCTATTGGCCGTGCTACAGCGGCAACCACCTCGAGGAAGGGCTGGCCTTCCTCGACTGGCTCTGGGCCATCAAGCCGCGTTGCGAAGAATACACCAAGCGGTATTTCGGGGTTGACGGGCTCAACGTTCCGGGCGTGGCGACCCTCGACGGCGCGCCGATGGGCGGCTGGATCCAGTACTCTCTCGGGCCGACTGTCTCGGCCTGGCTGGCCCAGCATTTCTGGCTCCACTGGCGCTATAGCAACGACCGGGCCTTCCTCGAGGAGCGGGCCTATCCCTATTTGAAGGGCGTGGCCGTGTTTCTCGACAACATCGCCGAGCGGCGGCCGGACGGCAAAAGAAAACTGCCGCTGAGCTCGAGCCCCGAGATCAACGACAACCGGATGGACGCTTGGTTCCGGGAGACGACGAACTTCGACCTGTCCCTCATCCGCTGGCTCTACGGCGCCGCGTCGATCATGGCGGACGAGCTGGGCTTGGCCGGGGAGTCGGCAAGATGGCGGACGATCCTCGGCGAATGGCCCGAGCTGGCGCTGGCCGAAGACGACCACCGGCTTCTCGTCGCACCGGGCTATCCGCTCAAGGAGTCGCACCGGCATTTCTCCCACCTCATGGCCATTCATCCGCTCGGGCTCGTCGATTGGAGCAGGGGAGAGGCCGATCAACGGACGATCCGCGCTTCGCTGGCCGAGCTCGACCGCCTCGGCCCGGACTGGTGGTGCGGCTATTCCTACAGCTGGCTGGGGAACATGGCGGCCAGAGCCATGGACGGCGACAAGGCCGCTCGAGCTTTGCGGACATTCGCCGAGTGTTTCTGCCTGCCCAACAGCTTCCACGCCAACGGCGATCAGACGAAGAGCGGCAAGTCGAAGCTGACCTATCGTCCGTTCACGCTTGAAGGCAATTTCGCCTTCGCCTCCGGCATCCAGGAGATGCTGCTGCAGAGCCATACGG
>JBAVUQ010000229.1:0-8290 GCA_049696855.1 Candidatus Aminicenantales bacterium | reverse complement strand
GTCGAGAGGAGGCTTCAATGAAGAAGAACATGGGGCGTTTGGACAGGACGGTCAGACTCGTCCTCGCGCTCGTTTTTATCCTGCTCGTGATCGCCCTAGTGGCCAAGGGGACCGCGGCCATCGTGCTGGTCATCCTGGCGGCGATCTTCGTCTTGACGACCTTGCTTGGATTCTGTCCTCTTTATGTGCCTCTCGGGGCGTCGACCAAAGAAGGCCAAAAGGGAGGCACCCCGCGTATCGACGCCTGAAGGGCGGCGGCGTTTTTTAGCGGGCAGTCAAGCCTGAGGAGGCTTGAGAAATGAAAATGAACGCAAGGTCGGAATCCGCGATAAAAAGGCGAGATGAGACGGACGGGGAGAGGATCGATCTAGCCGTGACGGGCATGAGCTGCGCCGGCTGCGCGGCCAACGTCGAGAAGGCCCTCAAAGGGCTCGAGGGGGTGCGCGAAGCCGGCGTCAACCTGGCCACGGCCAAGGCCACGGTTGTCATCGATCCGGGGCTCGTCTCCCGCGCCGACCTCGTCCGGGCCATCCGGAACGCCGGCTATGGCGTCGCCGTCTCGGCCGAGGCCGCCGGGGCCGGCGCGGACAAGGAGTACCGGTCGCTCCGGACGTCGGTCATCTGGGGCGGGGCGCTGGCCCTGATCATCTTCCTCGGCAGCATGCGTCACTGGTTCCCCTGGATGCCGGCCCTTCTCAAAAATTTCTTTGTGCTCTGGGCCCTGGCATCGCCGGTCCAATTCATTCTCGGCCTCAGGTTCTATCGCGGCGCCTGGAGCGCGCTCAAGCACGGCTCCGCGAACATGAACACGCTTGTCGCCGTGGGCACATCGGCCGCCTATCTTTTCAGCGTCGCGGCGACGGTCCTGCCCGGCTTCTTCCGGGGGGCCGGGGTCGAGCCGCAGGTCTATTTCGACACCTCGGCCGTCATCATCGTCCTCGTCCTCTTCGGGCGCTTGCTCGAAGCCCGGGCCAAGGGCAAGACCTCCGGCGCCATCCGCCGGCTCATGGGCCTGCGCCCGCGGACAGCCCACGTCATCGACGGGGAGGCCGAGCGCGAGGTCCTCGTCGAGGACGTCCGGGCCGGCGACGTCCTCATCGTCCGGCCGGGCGAGAAGATCCCGGTCGACGGCGTCATCATCGAAGGCCGGACGTCGGTCGACGAGTCCATGATCACCGGCGAGAGCCTGCCCGTCGATAAGGGTCCGGGCGAGGAGGTCGTCGGGGCGACGCTCAACAAGTGGGGGAGCTTCCGCTTCCGGGCCGTCCGGGTCGGCGAGGATACGGCCCTGGCCCGGATCATCCGCATGGTCGAGGAGGCCCAGGGGTCGAAGGCGCCGATCCAGCGTCTGGCCGACGTCATCGCCGCGCGGTTCGTGCCGGCCGTCATCGCCATCGCCGTTCTGACCTTCCTTGTCTGGGCCCTCCTTGGCCCGTCGCCGCGGCTTGTCTTCGCCCTGCTCAATTTCGTGGCCGTCCTCATCATCGCCTGTCCTTGCGCCATGGGCCTGGCGACTCCCACGGCCATCATGGTCGGCACGGGCCGGGGCGCCGAGCACGGCATCCTGATCCGGAGCGGCGAGAGCCTCGAAACCGTCCAGCGGGTGGATACGTTCGTCTTCGACAAGACGGGGACCCTGACGAACGGACGGCCCGAAACGACCGATGTCCTGCCCGTCGCCGGGGGCAGCCGCGCAGAGCTCCTCTCGCTGGCCGCCTCCGTCGAAAACGGCTCCGAGCACCCGCTCGGTCAGGCCGTCGTGCGCCGGGCCCGGGCCGAGGGAGCAGCCGTCGAGTCCGCGGAAGGCTTTCGAGCCCTCGAGGGCATGGGTGTCGAAGGTGTCGTCGGGGAGAAGCGCGTCCTGGTCGGCAGCCTCAGGCTCGCCGAGGCCGAGGGGGTCGATATCTCGCCGTTCTCCGAGGGGGCCGCTCGGCTGGCCGGGGAGGGGAAAACGGTCGCTTTCGTCGCGATCGACGGTCGGCCCGCCGGGATCCTGGCCCTGGCCGACACGCTCAAGCCGGGCGCCCGGGAGGCCATCGACAAGCTCCGCCGTTCCGGCCGGCGCGTGGTCATGCTGACGGGAGACAACGCGCTGACGGCGCGCGCCCTGGCCGCCGAAGCCGGCATCGACGACGTCCGGGCCGAGGTCCTGCCCGGCGACAAGGCCGAAGTTATCCGCAAGCTCCAGGCCGAAGGACGGCGCGTGGCCATGGTGGGTGACGGCATCAACGACGCGCCCGCCCTCGCTCAAGCCGACGTTGGCCTGGCCCTCGGGACCGGCACCGACGTGGCCATGGCCTCGGCGGACATCACGCTCATCTCCGGGGACCTGGCGACCGTCGCTTCCGCCGTCGAGCTCAGCCGGCGGACTATCCGGACCATCCGGCAGAACCTCTTCTGGGCGTTCGTCTACAACATCGTCGGCATCCCCCTGGCGGCGGGCGTGCTCTATCCGTTCTTCGGGATCCTGCTCAATCCCATGATCGCGTCGGCGGCCATGGCCATGAGCTCGGTGTCTGTCGTGAGCAATTCGCTCAGGCTGCGGCGGGCGAAGATCTAAAACGGCCGCGAACGATCAGAAGACAAAGCGGAGGGCCAGACCGGCCCGGATATAGGACGGGTTGACCCTCAGACTCCCCAAGCCGATCGTCGACTCGATCTCGTCGATGGGGACCGTGATGATCGGGTCTTCGACGACGTGCATCTGCAGATTCGTTGTGGGAGCGCCGAACCAGCGCAGGTCGACGGCCAGGATGACATGGCGGAACGCTTCATAAGCCGCTTCGACGCCCGCGTTCAGGCCCAATTTCGACTGGGGGCCGAAGTCGACGACCAGGCTGTAGGTGCCGCCGGAGAGCTGATACTGGCCGTCGACGAAGGCGAGATCGAAGAAGGTGTAGCCGATGTGCCCGGCCTTGCCCTCGAAATAGAAGATGCTCGGTCCGGACGAGACGCTGAGGGAGAGGTTGTCGGCGACGCGGAAGCGGGCCAGGGCGTTGAAGCTGAAGGTCGTCTGGGTGAGGTTGCCGGTCGAATTCTGCCAGTCGATCGACCGCGAATAGGTCTCGGGGGTGTCGTCGAAGGTCAGGAACTGTATTTCGACGGCATAGGGCGCGTTCGCGCCCCCCAATCCCGGGCGATGGTAGTCGGCCAGGATCTGCATGCCGACATTGTCCGTGAACAGGACATTGAAGAACCCGTTCATGCCGTATGTCGTCTTGGCCCTGAAGCGGACCGTCTGGTCGGCCGAGCTCGTGACATAGCGGTCCGGAGGCGTGAGCGTCGGCTGGTACCGGTTGACATAGGTCGCGTTCATGAACGGCCCGACCAGCGTCCAGCCGAAGCCGAGCTCGAAGCGGATGTCGGCCGCGCCAAGGGGGCCGGCCGCGGAGAGAAGAAGGCTCAGGGCGAAAACCGGCGAGAGCTTCCTGATCATGATCTTGGCGCCTCCTGGCAGAGGGAACGTAGCACGGCCGGACCCGAATGTCAACCCCCTGGATCGGCCAACTCGTTTAAGATCAACCCTTTTCGGGGAATGGAACTCAGCCGAAAAAGACCTTGGCGATGTCGTAGAGATCGGCATCGACGGTCTTCGGCTCGGCCAGCGCCTCCTGGAGAGGGACAGCCACGATGCGGTTGCCGCGCAGGCCGACCATGAAGCCGAACTTCTCTTCCTTGACCAGATCGATCGCGGCGATACCGTAGCGGGTGGCCAGGATGCGGTCGAAGGCCGTGGGCGAGCCGCCCCGCTGGACGTGGCCGAGGACCGTGACCCGCGTGTCGATGGCCGTGCGCATCTCGATCTCGCGGGCGATGATGTTGCCGATGCCGCCCAAGCGGACGTGACCGAAGGCGTCCTTCTCGCCCGACTGGATGATGAGGCTCGCGTCCTGGGGCTTGGCGCCCTCGGCCACCACGACGATGCTGAAGAGCTTGCCGCGCTCCCTCCGCTTGAGGATCTGGGCGCAGATCTCGTCGAGGTCGAAGGGGAACTCGGGGATGAGGATGATGTCGGCCCCGCCCGCGAGGCCGCCCTCGACGGCGATCCAGCCGGCGTGGCGCCCCATGACCTCGACGACCATGACCCGGTGATGGGCCTCGGCCGTCGTGTGCAGCCGGTCGAGCGCCTCGGTGACGACCGAGACGGCCGTGTCGAAGCCGAAGGTGTAGTCCGTGCCGGAGAGGTCGTTGTCGATGGTCTTGGGAACGCCGACGCACCTCAGGCCTTTGTCGCAGAGCTGCTTGGCGACTCCCAGGGTGTCCTCGCCGCCGATGGCGATGACGGCGTCGAGCTCGAACTTCTCGACCTGGGCGAAGATCTTGCCGATGCCGTCATCGACCTTGAAGGGGTTGGTCCGGGAGGTGCCGAGGATGGTGCCGCCGCGCGGCAGGATGCCGGAGATGGCGTTCAGGTCAAGAGGGTAGATCTTGCCCTCGATGAGGCCCAGCCAGCCGTTCTTGATGCCGAGGATGTCGAAGCCGTAGCAGACGATGCCCTTGCGGGTCACGGCCCGGATGACCGCGTTGAGCCCGGGACAATCTCCGCCGCCGGTCAGGATGCCGACTCTCATGGTCGTGGACCTCCGATGAACGCTCGCCGTCTCCGCGAAGTCCCGAAAATTATACGCGCGACTCCCCGGCAATTCAAGCGCCCCCGCGGCCTTGACCCTGCCGGTGCTTTTGTTTAAGGTAGGGGAGAGGCCGATCAGGCTCGGAGAGGAGGACAAGATGCCGGCGACGATCATCAGCGGCAAGGACGTTTCCTGCCAGATCCGTGAGGAGCTCAAGGGCCGCGCGGCCCGTCTCAAAGAGAAAGGCCATGTGCCCGGACTGGCCGTCGTCCTCGTCGGAGAGGACCCGGCTTCGGTGTCCTACGTGACGGCCAAGGCCAAGGCGGCCGAGGAGATCGGCATCTTCGAGACGACGATCCGGATGTCGCCCGACTCCGGCGAGGAGGAGATCCTCCGTCAGGTCGACAGCCTCAACCGCGACGAGCGCTACAACGGCTTCCTCGTCCAGCTGCCCCTGCCGAAGTCCGTCAGCTCGGAGAAGGTCATCAACCTCATCTCTCCGGACAAGGACGTCGACGGGTTCCACCCGGTCAACGTCGGCAAGATGCTGCGGGGCGAGCCCTGCCCGCTGCCATGCACGCCCTACGGCGTCGTCCAGCTCCTCGTCCGCGGCGGCTACGGCCCCGACGGCAGGCACGTCGTCATCTGCGGCCGGAGCAACATCGTCGGCAAGCCCCTGGCGGCCATGCTCATCCAGAAGAGGAAGGGGGCCAACGCCACGGTCACCGTGTGCCACACCGCGACGCCGGACATCAGCCGGTTCACGCTCCAGGCCGAAATCCTTGTCGCGGCCATGGGCGTGCCGCGGGCGATCAAGGCCGGGATGGTGCCCGAAGGCTGCGTCGTCATCGATGTCGGCGTCAACCGCGTGCCCGACGCGACCGCCGCCAAGGGCTTCCGCCTCGTCGGCGACGTCGACTTCGAGGCCGTCAAGGAGAAGGCCTCGGCCATCACGCCCGTACCCGGCGGCGTGGGGCCGATGACGGTCACCATGCTCATGATGAACACGATCGAGGCCGCCGAGCGCAAGGCGGGCCTCGCCCCTTGACCCCTCGGAGCCCGGCCATGAAGATCGGCAAGATCGACGAATCCGATTTCCGGTCGCTTGTGATGGGCAAGTTCGGCCGGCGGGACCCGAGCGTCCTCGTGCCTCCCATGACCGGGATCGATGCCGGCGTCGTCGATCTCGGCGGCGGCCGCATCCTCGTCGTGGCCGAGGACCCGATCTTCACCATGCCCCGGCTGCCCCTGGAGATGTTCGGCCGGTTCACCGTCCACATCGGGGCGAGCGACGTCGCGGTCATGGGCGTCCGGCCGCGCTACATGACTTATTCGCTGCTCTTGCCCCCCGATACGGCCCGCGAGGATATCAAGCGGATCGTCGATTCGATCCACGAGGCCGCGCGCGGCCTCGGCATCGCCATCGTCGGCGGCCATACCGGGTTCTACCCGGGCTTCACCGCGCCGACGATCGGCGGCATCACGGTGTTCGCCATCGGCCGGAAGCGGGACCTGGTGACGCCGGCCGGGGCCCGCCCGGGCGACGAGATCATCCTGACGAAAGGTCCGGCCATCGAGACGGCCGCGCTGCTCGCGGCCCTTCGCGAAGAGGAGCTCCTGACGAGGTTTTCCGCGAGCCTCGTGGACAAGGCGAAATCCCTGGCCCGGGCCATCACCGTCGTCGAAGACGCGCTCACGGCCGCGGCCGCGGGCGGCGTCACGGCCATGCACGATGCGACGGAAGGGGGAGTCATGGGCGGACTCTTCGAGATCGCCGCCGCGAGCCGGGTGGGGATGGAGGTCGACGAGCGGCTCTTCGTCTACCCGGACGAGGTCCGCATGGTTTGCGAGGCCTTCGCCATCGACCCGGTGCGGGCCATCGCCGAAGGGAGTCTCCTCATCACCGTCCGGCCCGGGAAGAGCGCGGCCGTCATCTCCCGGCTGAAGAGGAAACGCATCGCCGCGTCCGTCATCGGCCGGGTCCTTCGCGACCGGCGCCGGCGGACGATCCGTCGCTCGGACGGCCGGACCGAGACGCTCGCGATCCCTGAGCAGGATCCTTTCTGGCCGGCGTTCTTCGAGGGGATGGAAGATACGTAGCTCTGGCCTTCTTGTCCTTCTTTTCGGCCATGGCCATGGCGTCCTTGAGGGTGATGCCGTCGAAGTAGTCCCTCAGGAGATCGGTGGCGCCCTTCCAGATGTCGTGGGTCGGGCAGGTTTCCGTGAACTCGCAGTAGCTCTCGTCCTCGATGCACTCGACGAGGCAGCAGTTGCCCTCGAGGGCGTGGAGGATCTCGCTGACCTTGATTTCCTCGGGCTTGCGGGCCAGCGTGTAGCCGCCACCGGCGCCGCGGATGCTCTTGACCAGGCGGTTGATCTTGAGGGGGATGATGATCTGTTCGAGGTAGCGGATCGAGATCCTCTCGTCCTCGGAGATACTCTTGAGGATGACGGCGTCAGGACCGTTCCCGTAATGGCGGGCCAGGTTCAGCATCAGGCGCGTTCCGTAGCGTCCCTTGGTCGAGAGTCTGATCATAGCGGGCTCCTTAAAGTCACATTCTATAAGGCTTTTCGGCGAATATCAACCCGAGCCCATAGGATTTATAAATTTACTCAATCCATCGGGAAATGCCCCGTGGTCCCGGCTTGACACCCTCCGCTCCCTATGAGTATCCTAGCCCCGAAATCCCATCGACAAAGGAACGCCCATGCCCCGTCAGATCCTGCTCGGTGACGAAGCCGTGGCCCTGGGGGCCGTCCATGCCGGCCTGTCGGCCGCTTATTCCTATCCCGGGACCCCCGCGTCCGAGATCCTGGAATATCTCGTCCGGGCGGCCGCGGAGAGCAAGGCCTTCCCGGCCGTCTGGTCGGTGAACGAAAAAGTCGCCTATGAAGAGGCCCTGGGCGTCTCCTTCGCCGGAAAACGGGCCCTCGTCTCCTTCAAGCACGTCGGGCTCAACGTCGCCGCCGACCCTTTCATGAACTCGGCCATCACCGGCGCGAACGGCGGACTTCTCGTCGTCAGCGCCGACGATCCCGGCATGCACAGCTCCCAGAACGAGCAGGACAGCCGCTATTACGTCCAGTTCGCCCAGATCTTCGGCTACGAGCCCTCCGACCATCAGGAAGCCTACGACATGACCCGCGAGGCCTTCGACCTGTCCGAGAGCCTCGGCCTGCCGGTCCTCATGAGGCTCGTGACGCGCCTCTCCCACAGCCGCTCGGCCGTCGAGACCCGTGACGCGCGGCCTCAGAATGCCTTGAAGAAAGGGGCCGGGAAAGACTGGATCCTCCTTCCCGTCAACGCCCGGCGGCGCTTCGCCCGGCTCCTCGACCGCCAGGGCGAGATGGCGCGCCTCTCCGACGGATCCCGCTTCAACGTTCTGCATCTCCACGAGAAGGAGCGCTCGCTCGGCGTCATCGCCTCGGGCATCGCCTACAACTATTTCCGCGAGGCCGTGGCCGGGGACGCCGCTCCGCCGTCCTTCCTCAAGGTCTCGACCTACCCGCTGCCGGAAGGGCTCATCCGCAAGCTCGTCGGCCACGTCGACACGGTTCTCGTCCTCGAGGACGGCTACCCCTTCATCGAGCGGCAGATCCAAGGTCTCTTCGGCATCCCCGGCAAGACCGTCGCCGGCAAGCTCAGCGGGGCCGTGCCGCCCTCGGGCGAGCTGACGCCGGACATCGTCCGCCGGGCGCTCGGCCGCTCCCCCCTGCCG
>JBAVUQ010000228.1:0-2655 GCA_049696855.1 Candidatus Aminicenantales bacterium | reverse complement strand
GAAGCGACCGGGGACGGGACATCCGGAGCTTTATGATCCGCTGGGCCCTGTATGCGTTCCTTTTCGGCCTCCTCATCCGGGCGGACAATTATGCCCATGCCGGGGGGTTCGCGGCAGGCTTCGTCCTGGGCTCGCTCATGGAGGTCCGGGAGGACGAAAAGCGTCGGCGGGAGCCGTTCTGGAAGGCCGTCGCGGGCGTCATGGCCCTGGCCCTGGTCTCGAGCTTCGTGCTTCTCTTGAAATCGCTGTAGCCGCTCCGGAGTCGGCGTCACAAGTCTTAAAATCTCTCTATTGACAATAAAATATGACCAAAATATAATATAGGTCAGAAGTCATAATGAGACAAATAGCCAGGCGGTCAGATATCCGTGATCTGATCCTCGACGCGGCGGATCTGCTCCTCGCCAGGTTCGGCTACGGGAAGATGTCCGTGGACGACGTGGCCAGGCAAGTCGGGATCGGGAAAGGCACGATCTACCTTCACTTTCCGTCAAAAGAAGAGCTGGTCCTGGCCCACATCGACCGCATCGCCGAGACCGTCATCCGGAAGCTCCAGGAGCTGGCCGACTCGTCCGACTCGGTCGACAGGCGACTCCGCCGGATGCTCGTCCTCCGCGTCCTTCAGCGGTTCGACAGCGTCGCCCACTATTCCCAGAACCTCGGCGATTTGCTGTCCTCGGTCCGGGCGCCGCTTCTGCTGCGCCGCCAGGCCCATTTCGAGAAAGAGGCGGCGGTTTTCGAGGGCGTCCTCCGGGAAGGAGCCAGGCTCGGATCTCTCGACTGCCCCGATCCCCCGACGACGTCGCTCGTCCTCATCCAGAGCACGAATTCCCTCCTTCCGTTCAACCTGTCGGCCCGCGAGCTGGGCCGCCGGGAAGAGCTGGAGGACGAGGTCGGCAGAATCGCCGATCTGCTGATCAAAGGGCTTCTCCCGTCCTCGTCGCGCCCGGCCAGCTGGACGCGGTGAACCGGGGTCCCGTGCAAAGCTTTTTTGGAGGTTCGACATGTCCAAGACATTCCGCCTGATGCTCGTCACCATCGCGATCATCCTCCTATGGATCTCCGCGCTTTTCGGCCAGGAGGCCAAGGCGCCGGCGCTGGACGCGGCCAAGAAGCAGGCCATCGTCGACGAGATCTCGACGCTCTTGAACAAGAACTACATCTTCGCCGAGACGGCCAAAAAGCTTGAGGACGCCCTTCGGACCAAGCTGGCCGCCGGCGATTTCGCCAACGTCAATGAAGCCCCAGCCTTCGCCCAGGCCGTTTCCCAGCTCCTGCTCGACGTCGGCAAGGACAGGCATATGGGCTTCGCCTACAACCCGGCCATGGCCGAGGACCTCAGGCGCCTCATGGGCCGGAGCGAGGAGGAGGCCAAGAAGGTCCGCGAGCGGCAGCTCGAGGAGGCCCGGCGGGACAACTTCGGTTTCCGCAAGGTCGAGCGGCTCCCGGGGAACATCGGCTACATTGACTTCCGCGTCTTCCAGTCGCCGGCCGACGCCGGCCCGACGGCCGTGGCGGCCATGAACTTCCTGGCTTACTGCGACGCCGTCATCGTCGATCTCCGCCAGAACGGCGGCGGCGATCCGGCCCAGATTCAGCTCATCAGCTCCTACTTCTTCGACGAGCCGGTCCATCTCAACGATCTCTACGCCCGGGCCACGGACCGGACCGAGAACTACTGGACCCTGCCCTATGTCCCCGGCGCCAAAGCCGTCGGCGCCGACCTCTATATTCTCACGAGCGCCCGGACGTTCTCCGGGGCCGAGGAATTCACCTACAACATGAAGAATCTGAAGAGAGCGACCGTGATCGGGGAGACGACGGGCGGCGGGGCGCACCCGACGGACACGATGATCGTCCAGCACGATTTCCTCCTGCGCGTGCCCTTCGCCCGGGCCATCAACCCCGTCTCCAAGACGAACTGGGAGGGGACGGGGGTCACGCCCGACATCGCGGTTCCGGCCGCCCAGGCCTTCGACCGCGCCTACGCGATGGCCGTCGAGAAGCTTGCCGCCAAGGCGACCGCTCCCGGACGAAAGGTCGAGTACGAGTGGATCCTTGATGCCGAGAAGGCCAAGCAGAACCCCCCTCGCGTCGATGCGAACGTCCTGAAGATCTACGCCGGCGTCTACGGCGAGCGCAAGGTCACCTTCGAGAACGGCGCCCTTTTTTATCAGCGGACCGGACCCACATACCGGCTCGTCCCTATGACGGCGACGCTCTTTGCCCTCGACGGACTCGATTACTTCCGGGTCGAGTTCAGGGTCAAGGAGGGCAAAGCTGTCGAACTCGTCGGCCTCTACGACAACGGGCGCCGCGAAACGTCCCCCCGGACCAAGTAACGGCCGAAAAAGGGGACAGTCCCTTTTCTATTTCGTTTCCGGCCGCGGCGCGAAAAGCTCGAGGCTCACGAAAACCATCGCGGCCGCAGCCGAGACGATCGCGCTGTAGCGATGGAACTCGAACATGAACCTCTGGCCCCCGGTGCGCAGGAGCGGCATCATGGGGAGCAGAGCGGACAACGTCAACAGGAATCCGGCCGCGACGAAGAGCCAAAAGGCCCAGAGCCTTACCCGGGCCGGGGTGATGTCCATCTTCCGGATATCCAGGAGGGCCAGGCTCAGGCTGGCCGGCTTCGGGACGGTTATGAATTCG
>JBAVUQ010000227.1:0-12260 GCA_049696855.1 Candidatus Aminicenantales bacterium | reverse complement strand
TGAGGTCACCGCGATCGGTTATCTGACCATCTACTTCGCCGATTACCAGGGCGTGGCACCGGTCAAGAAGTAACCTTTTATCCGGCTTCGCCAACGGGGCTCGTCCCTCGGGACGGGCCCTTTTTTTTGTTTATTCGCGGAAGGGGGAATAAGAAAAAGTCACCGACCTTTTCAGCCGGATTCTGGGCAGGGCATCGGCCAGGGCCCGGTCGATCGTGGCGCGCTCGGCCGCTTTGAGGATGAACTGGACCCGGGAGACGTCCCGGACGCGGGCCACCGGGGCGAAAGCGGGCCCGAGGACTTCGAGGCCTGGAGCGTGCTTCTGGAGGAGCGCCCGGAGCTCCCGCGACTTGCCCCCCAGGGAGCGGACGTCGCGGCCTTGAAGGACGACCTCGGCCAGGCTGGCGAACGGCGGGTACTTCAGCACCCGCCGGAATTCGATCTCCTTGTCATAGAAGGCCCTGTAGTCGCCCGCGGCGGCCGCGGCGATCGTGAAGTGGACCGGAGGCGCCGTTTGGATGACGGCCTCCGCTTCGGGGCTCTCACGGGCGAAATCGAGCATGGCCGACACGGCCTCAAAGGTTTTCTGGCCGGCGCGGTAGTCGGAGAAGCCCAGGAGATGCTCGGGCCGGAGGACGGCCACGAGCCCGGCCTTCGGCACCCCGGCCTGATGGACGAGAAGCTGGGTGCCGACGAGGAGCGGGATGGCGCCTTTGGCGAAGTCGGCCAGGATGCATTCCTGGTCTTCCGGTTTCGAGGCCGTATCCGAGTCGAAGCGGACGATCCGGAGCTTGGGAAAGAGCCGCGCCAGCTCTTCCTCGACGGCCTGCGTTCCGGCGCCCCTGCGGACGGCGATCTCGCCGCCGCAGGCGGTGCAGGCGCGGCGGGCGTCCACGGCGAAATTGCAGTAGTGGCAGATGAGCCTGTCCTCGGCCTTGTGATAGACGAGGGCGATGTCGCAGCGAGGACAGCGGGGCGCGCGGCCGCAGGCCAGGCAGACGACCTGGGCGGCATACCCCCGCCTGTTCAGGAAGACAATAGCCGGTTCCCCTTTGTTCGCGTTCGCCCGGAGCCTTTTTTCGAGCTCCAGGGAGACGATCGGCGCGTCCCCGGCATGCTCGACGATCGCGACACGGGTCCGCCGCGGCTCGAGGCCGAGGTCGATCAGGAAGCCGAGCCGCCGGGCCTCGGCGAAGGCCTCGACGGTCGGGCGGGACGACCCGAAAACGGCCACGGCCCCTTCGGACCTGGCCCTGAGCCAAGCGCCCCGCCGGGCGTCGTACGAGGGGCTCTCGGCCTGGACATAGGATTCTTCCTGCTCGCCGTCGACAGCGATCAGCCGCAGCGGCCCGGTCTCGAGGAAGAGCGCCGATCGCGTCCCGGCGACGAGCGCGGCCCGGCCGCTCTTGAGCACGCGCCAGGCGTCCTCCCTCTGCTTTTCGGTCATCCGGCCGTGAAAGACGACGGCCTGACGGCCGTAGTCGGCCTTGAAGCCGGCGACAAGCGATTCGGTGGGCGCCACCTCGGGGTGAAGATAGAGAACGCGGCCGCAGGCCCCGACCGCCCGCCGGACCAGGGTCTGAAAGGCCGCCCGCCGCGGCCGGTCCGAGCCGAAGAGATACCAGGCCCCGCCGCGCCCGTCGACGATGTCCTGCTCGACGGGGGCCAGGATCCCGGCCTCGCGAAGGGCCTCGGGGAAGGCCAGGCCGAGCTGGACCGAGCCTTCGACGCCGACCGGCTTGGGCGGCCCGGGCGGAGACGCGAATGTCCTCTCGACGGCGACCAGCCCGGCCTTCTCCATCCGGGAGACGAGGCCGGAGACATCGGCGCCGCCCATCTTCCTGCAAAGGAAGATCGGGCTTCGGCCTTTCGGCGCAACGGCCAGGACGCCCGCGAGGAGTCGGGCCTTCGGACCGAGCTTCCCGCCCTCGAGAGACTCGCGACCGGCCGCGGTCAGGATGACCACGACTTTGGTCTTCCCCGCGAGCGACGGCGGCAGGGCGGTCTGGAGGATCTCGCCCCAGGAGGAGCGGAATTCGGCGCTCAGGCGGCCGGTGAACTCGAGGAAGCGCTCGTCGCGGAAAGGCCGGTCGTCGAGGACCTGGACGAGCTCCTTGACCTTGACCCCGGCGGCCGGCGGCTCCGTCGTGATCTCGACGATGAAGCCGTTCCGGCGGCGCGTCCCGAGAGGGGCGACCACGCGCGCCCCCGGCTTGGCCGCGGCCCGGCAGGACTCGGGGACGGCGTAGAGAAAGGACTGGTCGAGGGGCAGAGGGAAGACGACCCGGGCGAAGACGGTCATTTTTTGCCGAGAAGGGCCATGACCTTCTGCATGTCCTCCCAGACCATGCGCTTGAGCTCCCGGTTCCCTTCGTTGCGGACAAGATAGGACGGGTGGAACGTGGGCATGACCGGGATGCCGAGGTAGCTGCCGAAACGCCCGCGCCGGGCCGTCATGCCTTCGCGGCCCGGCACGAAATAGTCCGTCGGCGTCTTGCCCAGGGTGACGATGACCTTCGGCCGGATGAGCTCGATCTGGCGGATGAGGTAGCGCGAGCAGGCCTCAATCTCCTCGTGATGGGGCACCCGGTTTTCCGGCGGCCGGCACTTGACCATGTTGGTGATGTAAACCTCGGCCTCGCGGAACGTCATGGCCGCGATGATCTTGCGCAGGAGCTGGCCGGCTCGGCCGACGAACGGTCGGCCCTGGAAATCTTCGTCCCGCCCGGGCCCCTCGCCGATGAACATCAGCTCGGCCGACCGGTCGCCCTCACCGGGCACGGCGCGTGTCCTGAACCTGTGGAGCTCGCAAAGCGTGCAGGCCAAGACCCGCCGGTCGATCTCTTCGAGGGCTTCCCGCTCATCGGCCGTCTGGGGAGGGCGATCGGCGAGGGCCGGGAGACCTGACGCGGGGTTCCGGGACGACGGCGCGCTCGAAGCGCCGGCGGCCGCCGCGGCCTTGTCTTCGGGACCGCGGATGATGAATCCGGCCCCGGCTTCCGCTAAGAAGTCGACGTGGGCCTTGAGGTCCTCACGGATATCAGCGGCGTTTTTTTTCAAGCAAAGCCTCGATGCGGTCGAAAATGACGCGGCTCACCTCCCGTTTGCTCAGGAGGCCCGTTTCCCGGACCGGCCCGAACCGGCCGATGATCCGGACTGCGTTCAGGTCGGTCCCGAACCCCTTCCCTTTTCCGACGTCGTTGGCGACCATGAGGTCGGCGCCCTTCGCGGTCATCTTCCTCCGGGCGTGGGCCACGATATCATGGGTCTCGGCGGCGAAGCCGACGAGGAGCTGGCCCGGCTTCTTCGTCCGGCCGAGCAGGGCCAGGATGTCGGTCGTCTTCTCGACGGCCAGGGACGCGCCGATCTCCTCTTTGGCGGCTTTTCGCCCCTTCGGGTGCTTGAACCGGAAATCGGAGACGGCCGCCGCCATCAGGACGATATCGGCCTTGGGGAAAGCTTTGAGGACGGCCTTTTCCATCTCGGCCGCCGTGATGACCATTTCCGTTCGCGCGCCGCAGGGCGGGACGAGCGTCGTCGGACCGGAGACGAGGACCGTCTTCGCGCCTCGGGCCAGGGCCTCGCGGGCGAGCTCATAGCCCATCTTCCCCGACGAGGGGTTCGACAGGAAGCGGACCGGGTCGAGGGGCTCGCGGGTCGGGCCGGCCGTCACCAGGACGGTCTTCCCCTCGAGGCTCGCGCCCCGGGCGAGGATGCGCAGGCCTTCGCGGACGATCGCCTCCGGGTCGGCCAATCGGCCCCAGCCGGTGTCGCCGCAGGCGAGATAGCCTTTCTCCGCCTCGACGAATTCGGCGCCCAGGGCCTTGAGACGGGCGATGTTGGCCTGGGTCTTCCGGTCAAGATACATGGCCTCGTTCATGGCCGGGGCGATGAGAACCGGCGCGGACGAGGCCAGGAACAGGGTCGACAGGAAATCGTCGG
The DNA here is from genome assembly GCA_049696855.1 of Candidatus Aminicenantales bacterium. Taxonomy (GTDB): domain Bacteria; phylum Acidobacteriota; class Aminicenantia; order Aminicenantales; family Saccharicenantaceae; genus RBG-16-66-30. The sequence goes on along the minus strand of JBAVUQ010000227.1, from coordinate 8,318 downwards.
CGACGCCGCCGGCGAACTTGCCGATGACGTTGGCCGTGGCCGGGGCGACGCACAGCAGACCGATCTCCTTGGCCAGGGCGATGTGACGGATCGTCCGCGTCTCCGGCTCCTCGAACATGTCGACGATCGTCTTCGTCCCGGCGAGGGCGCTGAAGAGCAGGGGCGAGATAAGCCTCGCGGCGTTCGGGGTCATGATCACCTGGACCTCGACGCCGGCCTTCTCGAAGCCGCGGACGATCTCGCAGGCCTTGTAGATGCCGATCGACGACGAAACGCCCAGGGCGATCTTTTTCGTCATGGCCGGCCTTTGGCGAAGCTCTTCAGGATGGGCCTGAGGTCGGAGGCCATCGCGTCGGGACGGTGCCGGGCGGCCCGGATGACGGTCTTGAGGTCGGCCGCGGCACGGGGCAGGTCGTCGTTGACGACGACGTAGTCGAACTCGGCGTAGGCCCGGATCTCGGCCCGGGCGTTCCGCAGGCGGCGCGCGATCGCGTCGCGGCTGTCCTCGCCGCGGCTGACGAGGCGTCGGCGGAGCTCGGCGGCGACCGGGGGCATGATGAAGATGAGGACGGCCCCTTCGACCCTGGCCCGAACCTGGCGGGCCCCCTGGACGTCGATATCGAGGACGAGATCGCGGCGGCGGCCCTTGGTCTCGACCTCGGCCCGCGAGGTCCCGTAGAGGTGGCCGTGGACGCGGGCGTGCTCGAGGAAGCGCTTCTCCCGGACCATGCGCTCGAAAACGCGCTCGGAGACGAAATGATAATCGACGCCGTCCTTTTCGGAAGGGCGGCAGGCCCGCGTCGTGTGCGAGACCGAGAACTCCAGGTCGAGCGCCCGCCTGACCTTCTTGATGAGGGTGGATTTGCCGCTGCCGGAGGGTCCGGTGATGACGAAGAGCATGCCTCGACTCCCCTATTCGATGTTCTGGACGTGTTGGCGGATGCTCTCGAGCTCGTTCTTGATGGCCAGGCTCTCCCGGGTGATGCGGATGTCCTGGGACTTCGAGGCCAGCGTGTTGGCTTCGCGGTTGAGCTCCTGGGCCAGGAAGTCGAGCTGGCGTCCCACGGGTTCGCCGACCCGGGGCGAAAGGAACGCGACGAACGAGTCGAGATGGGTCTTGAGCCGGCCGATCTCCTCGGCCAGATCGTAGCGCGTGGCCATGAACGAGGCCTCTTCGGCCAGCTTCCCTTCCGAGACGGGGGCGCCCGTGTTGAGGCCGGCCAGCCGTTTCTTGAGACGGGCCTTGAGCCGGGCCGGCTGCCGTTTGAACAGGGCCTCGGCCCGGGCGACGAAGCGCCGCACGGAAGCCAGGTGGATGCGGAGCTGGCGGGCGGTCTCCCGCCCTTCCCGGAGGCGGAGGGCGACGACGTCGTCGAGCGTCCGGGAGAAGCTCCGCTCGATGAAGGCCGTCTCCTTCGGGCCGAGGGCCCTGCGGCCGACCTCGACGAGCTGAGGAATGCGGAACAGGCTGTCGAGCGAGATGTCGAGGCGCAGGCCCGTCCGCCGGGTGACCGGGGCGAGGGAGGTCAGGATCTTCTCGAGCAGGCCCTCGTTCAGGGTGAAGTCCCAGCTCTCGGCTGCTGTCGGCACGAGATCGACGTAGACCTCGATCCGGCCGCGGTGGATCCGCTTCTGGCAGATGGCGCGGAGCCGGTTCTCGGCCTCGCCCAGGGGCGCGCCCTTGTACGACCAGTCGAAGAAGCGGTGGTTGAGGGTTTTGATGCTGATCTTCAGCCGCAGCCCGGGCGAGGTGAAGTTCCTTTCGGCGAATCCGGTCATGCCCAGGATCATCGCATATGCTCCTTGATCGTTGTGCTGGCGGCTCGCGCGCCCCGTCAAGCGTCCCCGAAAAGGGTCCGGGCGATGCCGTACGCATTGAGGCCCGAACCCACGGTCAGGTTGTCCGCGATGGCCCATATCCAGAAGCCCCTGGCGATGGACGGGTCTTTCTTGACCGGGCCGACGTGGATGCGGTCCTTTCCGGCGACGGTCGCCGGCGAGACGACGCCGGTCTCTCCGGCCGCGGCGTGCCGGAAGATGTCGTTCGACTTGAGGCAAGCCTCGACCTCGGCCACGGGCACGTCGCCCCCGAGCTCGAAGTGGGTCATGATCGAGTAGGTGTGGAAGACGGGCGCGAGGATGATCGAGAGGGAGAGGGGCGGCGCCGGAGGGGCGAGGACGCGCCGGATCTCCGCCGCGACCCGGTTCTCGAGAGGCGAAAAGCCGTTGCGCTCCGGCTTGATCGTCCGGGCCAGCAGGTTGAAGGCGACCTGGTCGGGAAAGACCTTCTTGGACAGAGTCGACCCTCCGAGAAGGGCGTAGCTCTGCTCGGCCAGCTCCTGGATCCCCTCCTCGGCGTAGGCCGAGACGGGCTCGAGGACGACGGACAAGGCCTTGGTCACGCCGAATCCGGCCCCGAGGGTCGTGAGAAGATGCGCCAGGATGATCGTGGCGGGATGCGGGTTGGCGATGAGCGGCGGCTTGTCCTTGCGGATGGCCGAATCGTTGACGCCGGCGACGATGAGCGGGATTTTCGGGTCGGCGTTGAAGGTTTCACCCAGGTCCAGGGCGTGGTAGCCCTTCTCGGCCGCCAGGCGGCCGTATCGGAGGTCGGTCTTCTCGTCCGCGGCCAGGAAGACGAGATCCAGGCCGATGAGGGCCTCGGGCGTCAGCGGGTGGACGACCTTGGCCTCGCCCCGGAACTGGCTGAGCTTGCTGTATTCCTCCTCGACGTCAGGATCGTAGAGCTCGAACGTGGCCACGGGGAACTTCCTGGCCGCGAAGATGCTGAGGATCTCCCGGCCTTTGAGCGAATCGGAGCCCACGAGCGCGAGGCGGGGCTTGCGGGATTTGGACGGGGCCATGGAGGTCCTTATCGCATCCGGAGGTAGTCGGCCATCAGCCGGTACATCCGGTCTTTCAGGGCGAGCTTCTTCTTCTTGAATTCGCGCTCCTCGTCGGCGTCGGCCGGCGAGGGATGGCTCTTGCCGCGGATCGCGTCGATGGCCTTTTCACAGGCTTGGTGGTCCTCGTATGCTCGGCGGAATTCCGCGTTTTCCCTGAGGAGAAGCTCCTTGACTTCCTGTTCATCCATACGGCGGGTTCCTCCGCGGCCAGAATAACATATCGACCGGGCCTATTCAATTCGCTTCGGGGTATCCTCTCCGTCCGCTGCCCGGATTGAACGCAGCGCTCCGGAGTTGTAGCATAATGGTGCCTGATACGGCAGAAGATGAAGAAAGGGGAAATCAAGATGACGAAGCAGCATTCAACGTTGGTTGGCCTGGGGGTTTGTTGTCTCGTGGGCTTTGTCTTGACGGCAGCAGGCTGGGCCGCTCGTCCATCGGCGCCGGCGGCCGGCCAGGTCCCGCCGGTCACGCTGAGCCCGAACCTCACCATCGGCGTCGAGGACGGGGATGAGAAGCTGATGTTCGGCCGGATCATCGACCTCGATGTCGACGGCCGGGGGAACATCTATGTCCTCGACTACAAGTTCCGCAGGGTCAGCGTATTCGATAGCCAAGGAAACCTCTTGAGACAGATCGCCGTCCCCCAAGGGCAGGGGCCTCGGGAGGCGACGAACCTTGGCGGCATGGCCGTAACCCCCGGCGGAACACTATTCATCAACGATATGCAAAAGGTGATCGTCTATGGGTCGGACGGCGAATATGGTCGCACTTTTCTGGTCGATTTTATGATCTCCTCGATCGGCTGTCCCGGCATGGAGGAGTTGGTCGCCATCGGGCCTCACGATGGGAAGATCCTGCATATCTTCGACGCTCAAGGGAAGCTCATCGAGTCATTCGGCGACACATTCACGCCTCCCGGCGAGCTGGCGCCGATGAAAGAGATGCCGATGTTCGGCGCTCCTCTTTTGTTCAATTGCTCGAAGGACGGGCGCATCTTCGTGCTGAATCCGCACAAGTATGAAGTCTCGGTGTTCAAGGACCGCAAGCTCGAGAGCGTGATCAACGGCCGGAATGACGACTTCAAACCCATCCAGAAGATGGGCCGAGGCTTTTTCTCCACGGCCGCGCACATCGTATCGAGCGGCGGCCTCGTCTTCGTCGCTCTCGTGAAGCCCGACCCGAGGGTCCAAAAGACCGCCGACGTCTTTCGGGCCGGGCGGCAGATCGGGTCGATCGACATCACGGGGACGCCCCTGGTCGCCGATCCTCAAGGCATGATCTACATGGCCGAAGAAGAGGGGTTCCCCAAGGTCGTCCGCTGCGCCGTCATAAAGAACTGAGAGTCTGAGCCGGTCGCGCGCTAAGGGCTGGACATCGGTCCCAGGAAGATGCCCGTCCCCCAGTTCATTGACTTCGGCAGGCCGGATTTATATACTAGTTGGGCCGTCGGGCGGTCGCCGGACGGTCAATGGCTAGGTAGCTCAGTTGGTAGAGCGAAGGACTGAAAATCCTTGCGTCGGCGGTTCAATTCCGTCCCTAGCCATTTTTCTTTTCCCCCAAACATGCTCAGGATCATCCGTATCCCTGAGAGCATGACGCCCATCAATAGACCGTCGCAAGTCCTGGAATAATCAAAAAAGACCGAGAACATCAGGGGGGGGGTCCAGGTGCGCCGACACCTCCCTTGCATCTCCGTTTCCAGGGGAAGATGGCGACAATCAGTTTTTCTTCTGATTCCTGAGAAAAGATTGCCCTTGCGGCGGTTCTTATTAGTAGGAGGGTAATTGAGGACTTGGAAAGGGGGCCTTATTGATGATTCGCCGTTCTGCTTCGGGAGCCAAGTTAGAGGGAAGCAATCTCCGTAGTTACATCTTCCTGGCGCTTGTTTTGCTCTCTTTGTTAACCCTTCTGCTAAAGAGGGCGGACTCGCCCTCCGACGGTACTCGTGAGACATCAACGTCAACCCTCCTTCCAGATTTCTCGGCAACGGATTTGAACGGCAAGACCATTAAAGATGAAGACTTCTCCTCCCATTATGTCTTTGTGGAGTTCCTCGACCCTAACGATGACAACGATGCAGAACTCCTTAGAGCCGTCGCGTCAGCGTGGAAGACCCATAGCCTGGCCGTGATGGGGATAATCCGGGGAACCTGGACTCCCACCAGAGATGGCCGCGTAAATTCAGAACATACGATCATCATCCCTGATGGCGCTCAGCAACTGAGTTCAGCATTCAACGTCCCTATGAACCTAAGCGCATTTCTTTTGTATGACGATGATGGGAAGCTCATAATTCGTGGTAATACCTATGAGGGGTATGAGAAGAGGATCAAGATCGAACTGGCTCGCGCATTGATCGGCCGTCGATTTGTGGTGGCCGATATCGCAAGAGAAGGATCCAGGTTGAACGATATGCCCTGGCTTGGACAACTACAAGATCTGATGAATCCTCGCGATAAAGATTACTATCTTTTTGCACTATTCACGTCCTTGTGCGCTTCATGCCAAGAAGGAGCTATCATTACAGACCTGAACAACATTTATTTGGCAAAAAGACCATACTTGGAAGTGCTATCGATTGTCTACTCAAAACACCTCGGCGTCGACGATCTCGGTTCGTTGCGGGAGCAGGCACGGATGCCTTATCCAGTCGTCCCTGCAAACCTTGAACTATCTGAGAAATGGGCTTCGCAGATAGAACTGTACAATTCAAACATGTTGAACAATATCCTGATCCTCGTGGACCGAGAGGGCTGGATACTCAAGGTCCATGACGCGACGTGCCGCTGCTACAATGAGTTTATGAACATGGTAAGGTCAATGGAGCCTAAAACGAACCAGAGGTGACGATGACCAAATCGATCATATGCAATTCAAACCTCGGGCGTGGAGCTCGAATCGCAGTCATAGCCCTAGCCGTCGCAGTGTGCGTTTTAAACGCGCTCGCCCAGCTGAGCGATCAAGACCAGGTTCGCCAAGAGCAGATGAGACTCTATGCAGAAGTCCGGCGAGAGCATCCCGTCCCCAAGGACGCAAAGAAACTCGCCCTTCTATTCTCTTTCCCTCAAGAAGAGGAGCTTAGGAAAGATGCGGGTCTCTGGGGCGCCCGATATATGACAATTGACGGAACGGGTGATTTGTTCATATCTGATTCAAGAGCTCACAGGATACTGATGTTCGATAGCTCAGGCAGATTCATCCGGTCGATAGGGAAAAAGGGACAGGCACCTGGCGAGTTTCTTTTCCCGAGGGGAATTGCACACGACGGGAAGGGACTCATCGTCAATGATACAGGAAACCATAGGCTTCAGTTTTTCGACAGCAACGGGGGTTTCCTTTCGAGTTTCGCCGTCTATAAAACCTATTATGAGATCGCTGCCAGCGAGGACGGAAAGATTTATGCTGCCCCAATCAGAACTGAGGAAGCGGACCCGCTCGTGGACGTATTTGACCGCAGGGGCAAGATCGTGCTTTCTTTCGGCACGGCAAAGAAATTCACGAAATGGCAGCAATTGAATTGGATCCGGATCGCCTCGAACGCCAGAAACGTCTTCGTTGTCTATCAGAGCCTGCCGATCTTCCAAGTCTACTCGAAATCAGGGGCACTTCTGGTTGAAGCCAATTTCGGCCGGGGATTCATGAAGGATCAGGAGAAGATGAACATCTCCAGAGATAGCGCCAAGGCCGCTTCCCAAACGGCCTTCATCAGCATCGTTCAAGATCTCAAGCAATACAGGGGGAACGCGTTCGTTCTTGTGGGACACCCGCGCACCGAGATCCTCGAATTTGACGACAAGGGCCGGCTCATCCAGGCTTGGTGGGCAGAACGGACGTACGACAGTATCGTCGAATCGTTCAGCTTTTATTCAGGATTCAGAAAACCGCGTTTCTATTTTCTTCAGCTAAACCCCGAGAACCTGGTTCGGGCGTTTGAGGAAGTCCGCCAGGAACTTAGATAGGCAAAGGAGGGCGCCGGAAAAGAAGATTATTATAGGTCTGAGCGGCAGGGGGACTTCGGTTCTTAGCGGATTGAAGGGAGCCAATGCAAAGGAAATCAAAAATTCTTAATCTGGCGATCGTCGTTGCTCTATTGGCAGCCTTTATTTCGATTGCCAGCGGGGGACCCGGCACTTTTTCATGTGGGGGCCCTTGCTCAGGCTGCCAATGCTGGGGTAACTATGGCGTAGACCCCATCGATCCCTGTTGTGGCATTTGCTACAACCAGTTTTGGTTCGGCCTGGATTCTGTTACCTGCTGTATGGCTGGTCTTGGCTGTCAATATAATCCTTATTACTGATTAGGCGCCACGGCAACCGGAGCCTGCCGAAAGCCGCGGCGGCCAATCTGCTAGGAATTCGAATTCTTAGCCCTCCCTCTGCCGCTCAGTTGATATCTCTCATCTCCGTTCAAAGGGGCCTACGCACGGAACTACGCAGGCACGAGCTATCTGAGGGCCAATCCGAGCCGAAACCATTCCACCGTGGGATCAACCCCAGGGGCGTTCAATCGGACCGTCGGCTTAGAACTGATATTGGACGGAGACGGACGGGATGACGGCGTGAAAGGTGTAGATCCCCGATATGCCGCTCTCGATGAAATAATCCGGGATCCATGCCCGCCGGAGTCCTGCCAGATATTCCAGGCCGAGATCGACCTTCAGCGCACCGAAGGTCTCCCCGAGGCCGATGGTGAAGGCGTTGCCGGTGAAGGTCGGCAGGAGGAGATCGAGCGTCGACTCCGGCCCCGGAGCCGGGTCGCTGTAATAGCCGGCCCGAAGCGCCGTCGTCCCGTTCAGCATATACTCCGCGCCGAACCGGATCTGCGTCGTGTCCTTCCAGTCAAGGACCCGGACATCCTTGCCAACGGCTGTGGCCAGCGGCACCCAGTCGGGATTGAGAAACGTGGTCCTGATCTGGTCGAGCTTGGACCACTGCGTCCAGTGAACGTCAGCGCTCAGGAGAAGGTGCGGGACAGGCCGGAACGCCACGCCGCCAGCGATCCACAGCGGCCAGGTGATCTTCCGTTCGAGGTCCGAACTCCCCGGCAGATCGTAGAGCGAAAGGTTGGACATTCTGGCCGAGCCGTCGAAAGCGATCGTCGACGGCGTCCGCACGGTCAGGCCGATACTGAGCTTGTCGATAGGTTTGACCAGGACACCGATGGTCGCCCCGAGCCCCCAGCCGGTCATGTTCTCTTCGTATTGTCCGAGGTCGACGGGAGCACCGATATCCGGCAAGCTCGAAAACCCGGCCGGCATTTTGAGGCTGGACGTCCCCAAGTTGACGTTCAGCGTCACGCCCACGGATATCGCCTCGCTGAGCTTGACCGCGACGAGCGGCGAAAAGGAGAAAACGACCAATCGACTCGACCAATCGTAGGCCGTCCCGGCCGAGAGGCCGGCAAAATCCG
>JBAVUQ010000226.1:0-2824 GCA_049696855.1 Candidatus Aminicenantales bacterium | reverse complement strand
GTCTATCTCGGCGACGGCCGCACGCCGCATCAGCTCGAGCTGACCTGGATCCGCGACCGGAAGGAACCCTACGATCTCGGCGACAACGAGATCCACCTGGCCTTCACGGTCGACGATTACGACGCGGCCTTGTCCAAGCACAAAGGGATGGGCGTCGTTTGTTTCGAGAACGCCGATATGGGCATCTACTTCATCGAGGACCCGGACGGCTACTGGCTCGAAGTACTGCCCGAGCGGCGCTGACCGGCGGGAAGCGGAGTCTTCGGAGCGACCTGCAGGATCGGGGCTGAGCGCTCGAAGCCCAGATCCTGATAAATATCTTGATAAAACCTTATTTCAGTGAGAACTTGTGCACCGAGACCGTCCGATAGGTCTGGCCAGGCCGGAGGATCGTCGTCGGGAAATTCGGCTGGTTGGGCGAGTCGGGGAAGTGTTGCGTCTCGAGGCAAAGGGCGAAATGCTTGCCGTAGGCTTTGCCGCCCTTGCCGATGACCGTGCCGTCCAGGAAGTTGCCCGTATAGAGCTGGATCCCCGGCTGGTCCGTCCAGATCTCCAGGACCCGGCCGCTCACCGGCTCTTCGACCCTGGCCGCCAGGGCCAGCGCGCCGCCGCCGCTTCTCAAGACGAAATTGTGGTCGTAGCCGCCCTCGACCTTGGCAATCCTCTCGCCGATCGTATGCGGTGACGTGAAGTCGAACGGCGTCCCGGCCACCGGCAGGATCTCGCCCGTCGGAATGAGGTTCGCGGCCGAATCGACGGCCGTGATCCTGTCGGCCTCGATCTGGAGCAGATGCCCCAGGACGTCGCCCTGGCCTTCGCCCTTGAGGTTCCAGTAGGCATGGTTGGTCAGGTTGACCGGCGTCGCCTTGTCCGTCGTCGCCTCGTAGCGGATCTCGAGCTCGTTCGTGTCGGTCAGCGTGTAAACGACCGTGACCGAAAGGTTGCCGGGGAAGCCTTCCTCCATGTCCTTGCTCAGATAGGTCAGCTTGACGCCCGTGCCGTAGGCGACCTTGACCGGCACGGCTTTCCAGACGACCTTGTCGAAACCCTTCTTTCCCCCGTGGAGGGTGTTGCCGTTGTTGTTCGGGGCCAGGCGGTACTCGGCGCCGTCCAGGGTGAACCGGGCCTTGGCGATGCGGTTGGCGTAGCGGCCGATGACGGCGCCGAAATACGGGTGCGTGCCGAGATAGCCCGCGAGGCTGTCGAAGCCGAGGTTGACGTCGGCCAGGACGCCGTTCCTGTCCGGCACCTTCAGCGACACCAGGATGGCGCCGTAGGTCATGATCCGGGCTTCGAGCCCGGACGCGTTGGTCAGGGTGAAGATCTCGACGGCCGTGCCGTCGGCGAGCCGCCCGAACTGCTCTCGCTTGGTTTTCATCGCCGCATCTCCTTGCTCAGCCGTTTTCGCTCCCGGCGAGACCGCCTCTTTCTTACAGGCCGTGGCGCCATAAGCCAGGGTGAGGACGAGGGCCGCGAGAAGCGCCGGTTTCGTCGATCGTCTCATGATCCCTCCACGGAAGAAGCTGGTACATATGTACTCTTATTGGCATCTCCGTTCAACCGGCCGCCACGCGGGCTCCACGGGCCATGGAACGTTTGACCCCGGTCCTTCCGTATGGTATCTAATGGGTACGATCATGGTCGGCACGGTCCTCAAGCACTATCTCATCGAAACCGAGCTCGGCAAGGGCGGCATGGGCGTCGTCTACCGGGCCCGGGACACCCGCCTCGGCCGGCTGGTCGCCCTGAAGATGATCACGCCGGGCCTGGTGGCCAATCCGGAGCGGCGGAGCCGCCTTCTCCTCGAGGCCCGCTCGGCCGCGGCCGTTTCGCACCCGGCCATCGCCCAGGTTTACGACATCGACGAGGTCGACGGCAACCTGTTCATCGCCATGGAATACGTCGACGGCCGGACCGTCAGCCGGCTCATCGCCGACGGCGAGCTCGACCTCATGGGCGCGGTCGAGATCGCCCTCCAGGTCGCCGAGGGCCTGGCCAAGGCCCACGACGCGGGCATCCTCCACCGCGACATCAAGTCCGACAACATCATGGTCACGCGGGACGGCCACGCCAAGCTCCTCGATTTCGGCCTGGCTAAGCTGGTCGAGCCGGAACAGGACGGGCCCGTTTCGCCCGTCGAGCTCTCGCGGACCCTGACCCGCGGCCGGGTCCAGACGATCCCCGGCGCGGTCATGGGCACGCTCAGCTACATGAGCCCCGAACAGGCCCGCGGCCGGGAGCTCGACAGGCGCAGCGACATCTTCTCCCTGGGCATCGTCCTCTACGAGATGGTCACGGCCGAGCTCCCGTTCAAGGGTGAAACGCCGCTCGACACGATGCACGCGATCGCCTACGAGGAGGCGCGGCCGGTGACGCTCGTCCGCCGCAACCTCACGCCCGAGCTCCACCGCATCGTCTTTCGCTGCCTGCGCAAGAACCCGGACGACCGCTATCCCGACGCCCACGCCCTGGCCGACGACCTGCGCCGCCTGAAGCACGACCTCGAGACCGGGACGACCACGAGACTCCCGGTCGGCGACCGCCTGCGCCATTGGGCCGAGCGGCTGAAGATCTCGTTTCCCGGAGGCACCAAGGGGATGGCCGTCCTGTTCGGGGCGATCGCCCTGGCCGCCATCCTGGTGGCCGTCCGATTCAATTGGGGCGGCCTCATCGGCCCGGCCTTCATCATCCTCTTCCTCTACCGGTTCGTGCGCAACCGGAAAAAGCGCAAGATCGCCGCCTTCACGAAGAAGCTGGGCCGGTTCCCCGAGGTCCGGCTGGTCACCGTCCGGGACGACCGCATCACGGTCGTCGTCGACAAGGC
>JBAVUQ010000225.1:0-2906 GCA_049696855.1 Candidatus Aminicenantales bacterium | reverse complement strand
TTCAGAACCTGCCCGACCTTCATTCCATCGAGGGCCTTCTTGGTCTTGATGATGGGCATGGGGCAGGCCAGATCGCTCGCGTCCACCGTCTGATCGGGGGTGATATCCATTTCCCTATCTCCTTCCTGAAACCCTAAAACCGGCGAGCCGGGAACCCCTTTTCGGTCCTGTCCACATGGGACAGTCCATATTCCAATTTATACGAGGAGCAGATCATAGTCAAACGCGCGGACGGCATGACAAGGACATCGGCGATCTATTGTCAAGGCCTGGCGGAATCGACCTCAGTTGTCGTCCCACGGATATAGTATTATAATCGAAAAAGCAGACAAGAAACTCATGCAGGAGGAGCGAAAATGAGACGTTACGGTTGGATGTTGACGGTGGCCGCCATCGCGGCCCTGGTCGCGGGCAGCCTGGCCCAAACGCCCGTCCGGAAGCCGGCCAGCCCGGCGGGGACGGCCGCCACCCAGATCGGCGGGAAATATGTGGAAGTCCAGGGCGGCCAGCGGTATCAGGACGGCAAGTGGATCGAAGTGACATACAGCCGGCCCATCAAGCGCGGGCGCCAGAATCTCTTCGGCGCCGGCGCGGACTACGGCAAGGCCGTAAGCGACGGCTCTCCGGTTTGGCGGGCGGGCGCGAACCAGACGACCCGCTTCAAGACCGAAGTACCGCTCGTGTTCGACGGCAAGACGCTGCCGGCCGGCGAGTACAGCGTTTTCGTGGAGCTGAAAGAGAACGCCTGGACCCTCATCTTCTCCAACTGGCCGGCCCAGGAAAAGTACGACCCGAACAATAAGGCCGCTCTCTGGGGCTCCTATGGCTACACCCCTGATAAGGACGTTCTCCGGGCGGCGATGAAGGTCGAGACCATTCCGTTCTCGATGGACCAGTTCACGATCGCTTTTATCGACATGGCCGCCGACGGCGGGAAACTGGCGATGATGTGGGATAAGACGATGGCGACGGCCTCGTTCAAGGCCGGCATCTAGGTGAAACAGATGAAACACCTCGGCTATTCCGGCGGACTCGTCTTGATCGCGGCTCTTCTCCTGGCCCCGCCTTCTCAGGCGATCGCCCAGGGACCCCAGGTTCGTCAGAGCCTGAAGGCCGCCGTCATGCAGCGCCTGGGCGCGGACACCGATATCACCATCACGTACAGCCGTCCGGGCGTCAAAGGGCGCAAGATCTGGGGCTCGCTCGTCCCTTATGGCCTGGCGCCCGGCAACCAGTATTCGAAGAACCAGCCGTTTCCGTGGCGGGCCGGAGCGAATGAGAATACGACGATCGAGTTCAACAAAGACATCTTGATCGAAGGCAAGCCTCTGGCCGCGGGAAAATACGGCCTCCACATGATCCCCTCGGAAAAAGAGTGGACGATCATCTTCAGCAAGACCAACTCCGCCTGGGGCAGCTTTTCCTACAAACCGGAGGAGGATGCCCTTCGCCTCACCGTGACGCCGGTCGCGGCTCCCTTCGAGGAGTGGCTGACGTACGGATTCGAAGATCTGGCTGGGAGTTCGGCCACGGCGTTCCTTCGCTGGGAACAGCTGAAGGTGCCGTTCAAGATCAGTCTGCCTCAATAAACTTGGGGAAAGAACCCGAGGGCGGACCTCCCGGTGGCCCGGTCTATCCCGGCCTGGAAGAAGGACCATTCTGAAAAAATGGCTGTTGACGACCCTGGGACTGCTGTTGATGTTCTCTGACCCGGTCAAGGCCCAGCAGCGCGGCATTCCCGACGCCGCGGATCTGGAAATCGCGCTTCAAAAGCTCAACGTCCTGGGGAGCGTCCTCTATGTGGGGGCCCACCCCGACGACGAGAACACGTCGCTCCTCGCCCTGTTCTCAAAGGGGCGTAAATACCGGACGGCCTATCTCTCCGTGACCCGCGGAGAAGGCGGGCAAAACCTGATCGGCCCGGAACAGGGAGCGGAGCTCGGCCTCCTGCGTACCCAGGAACTCCTGGCCGCCCGCCGTATCGACGGGGCGGAGCAGTACTTCACCCGGGCGGTCGATTTCGGCTATTCCAAAACGGCCGAAGAAACCCTTGAAAAATGGGGCAAGGAGAGCGTCCTCGGCGATATCGTCTGGGTGATCCGGAAGTTCCGTCCCGACGTGATCATCACCCGGTTCGCCGCCGAGGGCGCCGGCGGGCACGGGCACCACACGGCCTCCGGGATGCTGATCAAGGAAGCCTTCTCCGCGGCCGCGGACCCGAACCGGTTTCCCGAGCAGTTGACGTACGTTCCGGTTTGGAAGACGACCCGGATCCTGTTGAATCGAGGACGTCCGCGTCCGGACGAGGCGGCGCCGGCCTTGCGAGTCGATACCGGCGAATACAATCCGCTTCTCGGAAAATCGTACTCCGAGATCGCCGGCGAGAGCCGGTCCCAGCATAAAAGCCAGGGCTTCGGCTCGGGGGGGCGGAGAGGAACCCAATACGACGCTTTCGAGCTTTGGGCCGGAGAGCCGGCCGCCCAAGACATCTTCGAGGGGATCGACGTGACCTGGGATCGCCTCCCCGGCGGGCAAAAAGTCGGTCTTCTCCTGGCCGAATGCATCCGGTCGTTCGATCCCCGGCAGCCGTCCCGGTCGATCCCCGGCCTCCTGGGCGTACAGGCCGAGCTGGCCAAGCTCCCGGAATCTGATTGGGTCCGTCTGAAGAAAGAGGAGTTGTCCCGGGTCATCCAAGGCTGCGCCGGGATCTGGATGGAGGCGATTGCCGACGACTATGCCGCTGCCGCGGGCGATGAAATCCTGATCCGGACATCGATCGTCAACCGATCGGACCGGCCGTTCGTCCTCCAGCGCCTCGGCATTCCCCGGATCGTCCCCGATTCGGCCGTCGATCGGCCCCTGAAGAACAACGAACCCCTGACCATCGAGAACAAGGTTCTCATCCC
>JBAVUQ010000224.1:0-4012 GCA_049696855.1 Candidatus Aminicenantales bacterium | reverse complement strand
CAGGGCGCCTGGTAGATGAGCTTCCTCCTGCCGTTCTTCTGGATGGTGTAGACGTTCGTCCGGCGCTCGGCCATCATCCCCTTGAGCTTCGAGCGGCTCGGCTCGGGGTGGCAGTCGAGGACGTTCGCGCCGACGAGCTTCCCGCCGCCGTCGGCCGCGAACACCTCGCGCGACTTCCCGTTCATCTCGACGATACGGCCCTCCGTGTCGCAGACCGTGACTGCGCCGGGGAACTCTTTGACCCAGTCGATTCCGCTCATGACGACTCCTTCCTCCTACCCTCTATACCATAGCGACTTCGGCCCTGGCAATTTGGTAGAATATCCTGCGGGAGGGCCATATGACCGACCAAGCTCTCTTTTCCGGTTTCACTAAGGAAACCGTGCGCTTCTTCGCGGCGCTCAGGAAGAACAACAACCGCGATTGGTTCTTGCGGAACAAGGAGACTTACGACCGGCACGTTCTCGAGCCGGCCAAGCTCTTCGTGACGGCAATGGGCGAAAGGCTGAAGAGGATCGCGCCCGGCATCGTGGCCGTCCCGGCTGTCAACAAGTCCATCTTCCGCATCTACCGGGACACGCGCTTTAGCCTCGACCCTGCGCCGTACAAGACCCACCTGGGGATCTACTTCTGGGACGGAGCCCGGCCGCGCATGGAATCCTCCGGCTTCTACTTCCAGCTCGAGCCGCCGGACCTCTACCTCGGCGGCGGCATGTACATGATCCCCGACAGCCTGCTCGGCCGGTACCGGAAAGCCGTCGTCGATCCCAAGAGGGGGGCGGAGCTCGCCAGGATCGTGGCCGCGCTACGGGCGCGCCCGGGCCTGTCCGTCGAGGGTGAATCCTATAAGCGCGTGCCGGCCGGCTTCGACCCCGGCCATCCCAACGCCGAGCTGCTCAAGCTCAAGGGCCTTTATGCCAGCTTCGAAACGAAGGTCCCCGAGGAATTCTACTCGGCGCGCCTCGTGGATTATTGTCTCGCGCGCTTCGAGCCGGCCGTCCCTCTCCACCGCTGGCTGATGAAGCTCTTCGCCTGAGCGCTCCCGAGCGGACGAGATGGGAAGAAGCCCGAATGGAAGGATGACGACGGACGTGCGTCTATGGCCGATCACTTTATTCGCCGTCCTGGCGATCGTGTCCTGCGCCAAGAAGGCCTCCTCGCCCGCACCTGTCCTTCGGGGCTATACGATCCCGCTCATCGACCTGGCCGGCCAGACCGAGCGCCAGGTCGTGGTTGACCGTGAGCCCGGCCAATACCTCGGTCACCCGACGACAGTCCTCCTTGAAGACGGCCGGACGATCATCGCCGTTTATCCCGAGGGCCACGGCCGCGGTCCCATCGTCATGAAGCGCAGTCCCGACGGCGGCCTGACCTGGAGCGAACGCCTGCCCGTGCCGGAGAACTGGGCGACGTCGCTCGAGACGCCGACCATCCACCGGGTCGTCGGGGCGGACGGCCGGAAACGGCTCATCGTCTGGTCCGGACTCTACCCGGCCCGCCTTTCGGTCTCGGAGGACGACGGAGCGACCTGGACGCCGCTCGCGCCGGCCGGGGACTGGGGCGGGATCGTCGTCATGTCTACCCTGATCGAGCTCCGGCCGTTTGGCCACGGGCGGTATCTGGCCATGTTCCATGACGACGGCCGATTTTTCGCCAAGGAGCCGCGCCAGTTGGACCCGGTCGTCTTCACGCTTTTTTCGACGCTTTCCGAGGACGGCGGCCTGACCTGGTCCTTCCCCAAGGCCGTCTATGCGGCCTCCGACGTTCAACTCTGCGAGCCTGGGGTCATCCGTTCTACGGACGGCCGGACCCTGGCCGCGCTCCTCCGCGAGAACAGCCGCATCCGAAACTCATGCGTCATCTTTTCGAAGGATGAGGGCAAGACCTGGACAGAGCCGCGCGAGCTTCCCGGCGCCCTCACGGGGGACCGCCATACGGGAAAATATGCCCCCGACGGACGGCTTCTCGTCTCCTTTCGCGATATGACCCTCGAAAGCCCGACGCACGGCGACTGGGTCGCTTGGGTCGGCACCTTCGACGATATCGTCAAAGGCCGCGAAGGCCAGTACCGCGTCCGGCCTATGGACAACACCAAGGACGCCGACTGCGCCTATCCCGGAGTCGAGGTCCTGCCCGACGGCACGTTCGTGCTCACGACATACGGGCACTGGACCGAAGGGGAGACGCCCTACATCATGAGCGTCCGGCTCAAGCTCGACGAGCTCGACCGCCTCGCCCGCTAGCATCCTTGCCGGCCGTTCTCTTTCCTTCTACAATGGAGACAGAGGCCGCATGACAAGAGCGAGGCGCTTTTCCATTCTTTTGGGCCTACCCGCCGCGGCGGTCACCCTGTTCACCGGCCTGTGCCAGGCCCAGGAATTCGCGCGCGGGAGTCTTATCGAGCGGGTCGTCTGTTTGAAGGATGCCGGGCAAAGCTATGCCCTCTATCTGCCGTCCGCGTTCGATCCGGCGAGGCCCTGGCCGGCCCTCTTTCTTTTCGACCCGGGGGCGCGGGGGCCGCTCGCCGTCCGAGCGTTCCGGGACGCGGCCGAGACCTACGGATGGATCCTCGTGGGCTCGAATAATTCGCGCAATGGCCCCACGCGGCAGAACGGCCTGGCGGCCGTGGCCGTTTGGTCGGACGTTTCGTCAAGGCTACCGCTTGACGGACGGCGGATCTACGCTTCGGGCTTTTCCGGCGGGGCCCGGGTCGGTTCGGCCTTCCCTCGATTCATCGGTCGGAGGATCGCCGGGATCATCGGCTGCGGCGCCGGCCTCGCCGTGGATATCGAACCCGGGAATCCGAAAACCGCCGCCTATTTCGGGACCGCGGGCCTGGCGGATTTCAATTATGGCGAGATGAAAAAGCTCGACCTGGATCTCGATCCTTCCGGCGTCCGGCATCGGTTCTTTTATTTCGAAGGTACGCACGATTGGCCGGACCCGGCCTCGTGCGACCGGGCCGTCGTCTGGATGGAGATCATGGCGATGCAACAGGGGCTCCGGCCGGCAGACCGGCAGCTGGCCGTGGCCGCGATCGGGCGCGAGCTTGAGGAAGCCCAGGTGCTCGAGGATGCGGGACGGGCCTATTGGGCCGTCGATCGGCTCGAGGCCGCATCGCTCATGGCCAAGGGCCTGGACCTGGGCCTGGCGGATCTAGCCGGACTGACCGTACGGGTCGAAGGGCTGAAGGCCCGAAGGGAATTCGGGCGATTCCTCGACGCTGAAAAAGCCAGAGACCGGAAAACAAATGAATTCCGCGCGAGTTTCAGCCGGGCCTTTGGCGCCGTCGAGGACTTGGAAACGGGTGGCGCTCAGGCCGTTCCGGAAGTCCTGAGGAAGATGGAGATTGCTTTCCTCAAGAAGGACGCGAAGGGCAAGGGCCCGGTCGAGGAACGAAGCCTAGCCTCGCGGTCTCTCTTCGAGTTCAGCTTCGCCGCCCAGTCCCGGGCGATGGAGTTGTACGACCGGGGCGACCTCGTCAGGGCCGCGGCGTATCTCGACCTGGCCATCGCGGCCTGCGAAGACGGCCTCCCCCGGGAAAAGGGACTTTACTACAGCAGGGCGTGCGTCGCCGCGGTCGCGGGAGAAAAGAAGGCGGCCCTGAAGTTCCTGTCCTCCTCCGTGGACAAAGGGTTCGCCGATCTGGAGCTTCTCGAGAAGGATAAGGACCTCGATCGGATCAGGGACACCGCCGCTTTTCGGGAAATTCGGGAACGCGTCAGGAAGGCCCGAGAACAAAACCGCTTGCCGCCGAATTAGCGGAGGATAGACGAGCTCGACCGTCTCGCCCGCTAATTCGGGGACACAATACCAATTTCCGAATTACCGCTTGGCGGGAAATAAGTCCGCGTCGATGATGCGATACTTGCCGATGCTGACTAAGCCGTCCTCCTCCTGCTCGGGAATGATGAAGTAGCCGTCGTCCGTCAAGAGGGTCCATCTGGCCCGATGATCTCGATTCCCCGGCGGGAAACGCAAGATGACGCTATCGACGAAACGACCGGCCTCG
>JBAVUQ010000223.1:0-18123 GCA_049696855.1 Candidatus Aminicenantales bacterium | reverse complement strand
GTACCAGGCCGGGGCCGGCTTGCCCATGAGGTGGTGGTCGAAGAACTCCTTCATGCGCACGGTGTAGTCCTTCTGGTTGGCCGGCTTCTGCAGGCCGTGGTTCTCGCCGACGTATTGGAGCATGATGACCGGCTTCTTGAGCCGGCGCAGGGTGTTGTAATACTCGATGCCCTGATTCCAGTCGACGGCGCCGTCCTTGTCGTTGTGGAGAATGATGAGCGGGGTCTTGACCCGCGCGGCGTAATAGACCGGCGAGTTCCGCTGATAGGCCTCGAGATTGTCCCAGTAGCCGCCCTTGAACCGGCCCTGGCTCGATTCGAAGATGGGCTGGTTGGCCGAGCCGCTGTTGAAATAGATCGAGCTGTACATGCTGATCATATTGGTCAGCGGCGCCCCGGCCACGGCCGCGGCGAAATCGGCCTGGGTCACGAGGAAGGCGGTCTGATAGCCGCCCCACGAATGGCCCTGGAGGCCGATCTTGGAGCGGTCGACGACGCCGGCGGCCACGGCCGCGTCGATCGCCGGCAGGACGCACCAGACCGCCGACATACCCGGGTCGTTGATCTTGTAGGTGATGTCGGGGAAGAGGACGGCGTAGCCGTTGCTCGTGTAGACGGACTTGTTGAAGCCGTTGGCCGAGGGCTGGGCGTAGCGGTTGAGTTGCTGGGACATCTTTTCGTAGTAATAGACGATCGTCGGGTATCTTTTGCCCTTCTCGTAGTTGGCCGGCAGGAAGAGGGCCGCCTGGAGCTTGTCGCCCTTGGCGCTGGTGTAGTCGAGGAGCATCGAGCCGCTCGACCACAGGAAATCCTTCTGCTGCGGGTTGGCCTCGGTCAGCCGCTTGCCGCCGCGGAGCAGAGCGTCCGTCGCGGTGAAATCGGGATAATCCTTATAGGTGTCGCGGGCGAACGCGTAGACCTCGGCCTTCTTCGCTTTGATCAGATTGCCGAATCCGGCGTCATCCCAAACGAGAGTCGCGGAGACCGGCCTGCCTTTTTCGATGCGGGCGATCCCGGCCTTCTTCGTCCACTCGCCATAGACGCTGAAATATTGGGGCTGGTCGAGGTCGACGGCCTTTTCCTCGGGATCGAGACGCAGACGTCGGTAGCGGAGCCTGTCCCTGACGCCGTTCACGGTCAGGTTGACGGCCTTGCCCGCGCCGCCGACCGGAACGCTCCAGATATCCCAACCGTCCGAGAGGAGGACATTCCGTCCGTCCTTGGTCGAGCCCACCGGGTAATCCGGGGGCCTGACGACGTTGTGGTCGTCGTCCTCGTTGAAGAACGACGCGGGGACGTCCTTGGTGATGTTGACGGACCGGCCCGTCGACATGTCCCAGGTGAAAAAGTGGCCGTCCTGATAATAAAGAAAATGGATCCCATCGTAGAGGGCGCCGAAATAGTATTCGTTCTTTTCGAGGACCGGCGTCCGCCGGCCCGTCTTCATATCGATGACGGAGATGTCCTGGTATCCGCGGCCGACGAGGTTCGCGTCGAGCTCATAGGCCCGGTCGTCCTGGCCGACCGCGAACCGGTCCTTCGGGGCCGGCTGGACGTCACGGAGGTCGTCGCCGGCCAGTCGGATGAACGTCTTCTCGGCGACCCTGTATTCGGCGAGGTAGCTGTAGGCCTTGTCCCTCTGCTCCTGGACCTGCTGCTGCGACTGGAGCCGCCTGTCCCGGCCGTGCCAGATGACGAGGTCGGGGATGTCCTCGTCGGCGATGTCCTCGGCCTTCGGGGCCGGCGCCGCGGCCGCGTCCGATCCGGGCTTGGCCTCGTCGCCCTCCTTCCTGTCGGCGTCCTTTTTCTTCCGGGCTTCATGGATGCCGAAGAGAAGGGCGTCGAAGCTTTCCGTCCACTCCGGGGCCCGGTCGGGGCTGACGGTCATTCCTTCCGGGAACGTCTTGTCGGCGGCCGGATCGTAGACGATCTTCCGCGGTCCCCCGGCCTCCCGGAAGCCGGTGAAGCCGAGGACGCTCCAGAGCTTGTCCTCATAGGCCTTGTCTTCCCTGCCCTTGAGCACGGCCAGGGCTTCCCCCTTGTCCGTCCAGGACAGGGACTTGTAGGACGCCTTGTCGTTATCGAGGGACGAGACGGCGCCGGAGGCCATGTCCCGCAGCTGGAGGCCGTTGCCGGCCTGGCCCTGGGCGTCGATGACGAGAGCCAGGCGCGCCCCGGCCTTGTCGAAGGCGGACTCGGCGACGTTGCCGACGTTGACCTCCTTGCCTGACGCGAGCTCGCGCAAGAGGAGATCGGAGCCGGTCCACTTGTCCTTCTCCTTCTCCTGACTTTCCGGGGCGTACCGATGAAGGGCCACGAAGCCGGGATTGTCTCCCGAGAAGGCCAGGCCGCGGACCTTCTCGAACTCGGTTTTCCCGCCCGTGGCCAGGTCGACCAGGACGGCTGTCGTCATGACCCTCTTCTTGTCCTTCCGCAGGGCCTTCATCTCCTTCGAACCGGGGTAGGCCAGGAATGCGGCCCACTTGGAATCGGCCGAGAAGCCCGTGCGGGAGGCCGACCCGTAACGCGGCGCCTCGCCGATCGGAAACCGGTATTCCTTCGTCCCGGCGACCTGACGCAGCACGACCTCGCTCTCGCCTTCGAGCGGGCTGAGCCGGTACATGAACCAGGTCCCGTCGGGGGAGAGCTCGGCCGAGCCGATCGATTTCCAGGCTAGGATATCCTGCAGCGCGAGCGGACGCGGGGCTGCCGCCTGGCCGGTCGAAGGGGCTGCGGCGGCGGGCTTGTCCTGAGCGGCCGTGAAAAGGCCGGACGCAAGCAGGACGGCGATGCCGATGGAAAAAAAGGAGACGGATCGGAGTTTGGTCATGGCGTTGTTCCTTGTCGTTCAGGGTAGCTTATTTCGTCAATTCTTAACAGAGACCTCCCCGATTGTCAAAATTCGGCTCGGAGGGCGGCCTCTCCTTCCTGGGAAAGTTTAAAGACTGAAACTGCCCTCGTCCGCCACGCTGTCCGGCACGCAAGTTCGTTCAGATAGATGGGTGACACTCTAAGAATAAAGGTGTAGGAATAGGGGCGGGGAAAGAGCCCCTAAACGCCTGCGAAGATGCCGGCGTATTCTCCGATGGAAGAAGGGACAAGGCCTCCCGTGGATGAGCGAGAGTTGATCGAAGGCTGCCTGCGGGGGAGCCATGCGTCCCAGCGGGCGATGGTCGAGGCGTACGGAACGCTGGTCCTGTCGGTCGCCCTCAACATCCTCGGCAACAGGCAGGACGCCGAGGACGTCTGCCAGGAGACCTTCCTCCAGACCTTCCGCCGCCTCGACCGCTATGACCGGGAGAGGAGCTTCAAGACCTGGCTTCTGACCATCGCCTACAGGAGATCGCTCGACATGCTCAGGAAAAGACGGCGCTTCTCGGAATTCTCGGCCCGGGCCCGGTTCGATCCGGACCTCCCCGGGCGGGGAGGGGATCTGCAGCCGGCCGATCCCGCGCCCCTGCCGTCGAAGCTGCTCCAATCCCTCTCGCCTCGCGAGCGGACGGCGCTCTGCCTGTGGGCCAACGAAGGCTATACGGCCAAGGACATCTCCGAAGTCCTGGCCTGCTCGGCTTCGACAGCCCGGGTGTACCTCTTCAACGCCCGGCGAAAGATCAAAACGCTCTTGGAGAACGATCATGGACTTCTGCAAAACGGCTGACCTGCTTTACGCCGCGATTCCCCTGCGGCCGTTCCGCGACTGGCTCATCCGGGCTCACATGGAACGATGTCCGCGCTGTCAGGCCCGCCTTCTCAGTCGCGACGAGGCGAAGAGCTTGCTCGTCGGTCCGGAACAAGTGGGCGGCCCCGACGGTCTCTGGCGGCGGATCGCCGGCGCGGCCGGACGAGCCGCGTCCGTTCCCGAGATCAGGCCGAGCCGGGGAAGCCTGGCCTGGCGGGCGGCCTCGGTCGCGGCCATGGCGGCCGTCGCCGCCTTGACCGGATTCTGGCTTCTCCGGGAGATCGAACGGCCGGACTTCCGAGCCGATGTCAGCACGCGGGCGGACCGGCTCCGGATCGATTACGTCAACGTGGGCGGGGCTCCCGCCCGGACGTTTATTTATCAACCCCAGGGGACGGATACCGTCTTCGTCTGGGTCTCGAGGAATTCTCAGAAGGAGGGGTGACATGAAGAAGCCGCTCTTTTTATTGGCGGTTGTCGTCATCGGAATCGGAGCCTTCGCGACGTTGACGGCCCGAGCCGAGGACGAGGCCATCCAGGGCCTGAAGGGGTCCGCAAGCATGTTCGAGCTGAAGATGAGGATCCTCGAGGGGAGCCGGGATAAGCCCGCCCAGCCGGCCAAGCCGGTGACCTCGTCCTTCCTGAAGTACATGAGTTTCGTCAACTTCGACCTCGACGAGGACGTTCAGGCCGAACAGCAGATCAAGAAGCTCTATAATCTCAAGGACCTCAGTCTGGTGACCGAGGATAGCCTCGTCTGGGATAAAGGGAAATCCGAGAAGGCCATCCATATGTTCCGCCTGAACGGCCAGGAATACCTGGTGATGGTCACGCCCGGACGTCTCATTGAAAAGAACCAGTTCCGGATCGAGGTCTATGAGCAGGCCCCGGGACGGAAGACGAATCTGCTCGACACGGAGTTTTCATTGCCCGACAAAGGCGCGGCTGTCTTCGGGTTCGAGGATACCTCGCTCACGCCGTATTTTATCTCTCTGAGGATCGTCGGCTGGGGCGGGGTGCTCGGCGGCGCATGGTCGGGCGGCGCTCCCCTGTATCCCGGCGCGGGGCCGAAGCCGGGGGAGAAGGTCATGCCGCCCAGGCCTGTCAAGCAGGTTGATCCGATCTATCCCGAACTGGCGCGGCAGGCGCGTGTCGAAGGCGCCGTGATCCTGGAAGCGACGACAGACACCTACGGCAGGGTCGATTCGATCAGGGTGCTCCGGTCGATCCCCCTTCTCGACCAGGCGGCGATCGACGCTCTCAGGCAGTGGGTCTATGAGCCTATGATCATCGACGGCAAGCCGCGATCGGTGACCTTCACGGTGACCATGCAGTTCAAGCTCGACGAAAAGGGAAAGCCCAAGGTCGGCGGCGTTATCGGCGGCGTCCGGGGCGGCGTATCCACGGGCGTCGGCGGAGGAGTCGCCGCAGGGGTCGAGGGTGGCGTCAAGGGCGGGATCGAAGTCGGAATCGAGGGGGGTATCATCGAAGGTGTCTCGGGCGGAGTGGCGGGGGGCCAAGACAAGCAGTTCGAGGGGGACGCGGTCCGGGCCGTCGGCGACGTCAAGACGCCCAAGCTCGTCAGGCAAGTCGATCCCGTTTATCCCGAGGCGGCCCGCAAGGCCCGCGTCGAAGGCACCGTCATCGTCGAGGCCAAGGCCGATGAGAATGGCGACGTCGTCGACGCCCGGATCCTGCGCTCCATCCCCATTCTCAACCAGGCGGCCATCGACGCCGTCAAGCAGTGGAAGTATGAGCCCCTGATCATCGACGGAAAGCCCCGGAAGGTCATTTTCACCGTCACGGTCCGCTTCTCGCTCAAAGAAGGCGACAAAGCCAAGCCCCTCGACAAGTTTGCCCAAGGCGCGGTCAAGGTCGAGGGCGACATGACGCCGCCGAAGCTCATCAAAGAGGTGCGACCCGTCTACCCCGAGGTCGCGCGGCTGGCCGAGGTCCAGGGCGTCGTCATTCTCAGCGTCAAGGCCGATGAGAAGGGCCAAGTCGTCGACGTCATGGTGCTGCGGTCGATCCCGCTCCTCGATCAGGCGGCCATCGACGCCGTCAGGCAATGGGTCTACGAGCCGACGATCATCGACGGCAAGGCCGCGCCCATCGTCTTCACCGTGACCGTCCGGTTCCAACTCCAGTAGAAGCGGGAACCGGGAGCTTCTTGAGACCCTGGATCCACGTATCGAGGACCTTGATCTCTTCGGCGCTGAGGGCCTCCGTCGGAGGCATGCGCGTCCCTTTGATGCCGCTTTCCCCGCGGACCTTCTTCAGGACGTAGCTCGACTCCGGGGATGACGTATCGATGATCTTCAGATCCGGCATTTCCTGGCTCGGCGCGTTGAGGGCCGCGGCGATCTTGGCCGGCTCCCAGCTCAGCCCCTGGGCCGGAGACTTTCCCTGGTGGCATGCGGCGCATCTCTTCTGAAAGAGGGAAACGACGTCGCCCGGGATCTTGCCTTGGGCCCAGGCGCCGGCGGCCGCGGCGAGCATGAGGACGAGAAGGACGGACAGGATTCTTTTCATCGGAAGCTCCTTTGCCGACCCGGCCGGAAGTTCGGTCCGGCCGGGACCTTTCCTCTATTATAAAGAGAATTATCGAATATCCAAAGCGGCGCTGAACGCTCGCCGGCTCCAGGCCCGCGCCCCGGCCCGGCTCATTCCATCCGCGAGTAATCGAGCTCGGACCCGAGCAGGCTGTGCGGGATAAGGAAGATGATGAGGGTGACGAGCGACGCCGCGATGACGAACGGCCGGGCCGGCTTCCCCTTGCGGCCCGCCACGAGGGCCACGATCCAGAAAAGGAAAGCGATGAGCGTCTTGTTGTCCGTGAGATCCATGCCGAACGGAAAGCCGCTCCAGGCGACGCCGAAGGCGAACTTCTGGACGAGCGGCCCGAGGACGAAGCCGCCGAGGAAGATCAGAGCGACCGTTCCGATCGTCAGTCGGCGGGGATTCCGCTTCCTGTCGAGCGCGGCCAGGCCGGCCGCCGTCGAGAGCAGCATCCCCGCGAACATGATCAAGATATGGGGGATCATCACCCAGGCCGGCACGGGATCCTTGAAGCGGAGGACGGCCGGCTCGTCGCCGGTCAGCGTCTTCGACTCCCCGTTCCCGGTCAGGACGACCCTGTAGGCGAGCTTGCCGGCCGCGGGCTGCCGGGGCAGGCGTCCGACCAGCCGGTCGCCCTCCCTGACGAGAGCCGCGCCCGTCCACGCGTCGGCGGTCTTGAACCGTTTCCACTCGAGGCGGCCCTCGATCGGCGCCGGCGCCGGGATGGCCACCTCGGCGTCAGCGCCCGTCTCGGCGCTCCGGGCCAGCCGGACCCTGATCTCGGTCCCGGCGACGACGGCTTTGACCCGCAGGGGATAGGTCGGTCCCGTCATTCTCTGAAAGACCGCGGATCCCAGGGTGATGACGACGGCCAGGAGCCAAAACAGGCCCTTCCTCATGACCGCTACTCCTTGACCTCGATCGAGCCGAACACGGCCGATCCCTGGATCGAGAGAGTCCCGGTCTTCTCCGCGTCGGGGATCGCGGCCTTGCGGCTCTCGATCGAGCCGAGAACGGGCGTCCCCGCGAGCACGATCTGCCAGCCGCGGGGGACGAAGACTTCGATGCTGCCGAAGACGGCGGACAGGACGAGACTGGCCTGGCCGCCGGCGAGCTTGGCGGCCCTGAGGTCGATCTCGGCCGAGCCGAAGACGACATCGGCCTTACCGCCCCGGAAGCTCTGGGATTCGATCTTGCGGGACGCGCTCGAGAAGACCTGGTTGATGGCCAGGTCGTCGCCGGTCAGGTCAGGGATTTTTTTTTTGTCCCGATGCATGGCCGGCCTGAGCAGGATCCACAGTCCGACCGCGATGATGGCCAGCGGCCAGAGATAGTGCCAGACGGCCTGGTCGAAGATCCGCAGCCGGAGGAGGAGGAAGAACGTGCCGAAGAGGATGAAGAAGACCCCCGAGCCGGCGTTCCGGAAATTGTTGCTGAGAAGGATGGAGATGCCGATGAGGATGAAGATGACCGGCCAGTAGCGCCCGATGAGGTCGCCGAAGTCCAGGCGCCCCATCTGGTCGAGCAGGAAGATGACGCCCAGCACGATGAGCAGGAGTCCCCAGAAGATGCGGCCTTGGGTCTTGTGTTCGTTCATGGTCCCTCCAATGTGCGTTTAGGATACCACACAAGGTTCGTCCTGTAAAAAACGGGCCGGCTCAGAGCCGGCGGATGTTCATGCCGCCGCTGACCTCGACGACCGCGCCGGTCGAATAGCCGAAATCGCCCCGGACAAGGGCGGCCACGGCCCTTCCGACATCCTCGGGGAGGCCCCATCGGCCCTGGGGGACGAGCCCGCCGGCGATGAGACGGTCGTATTTCTTCTTGACGCCCGCGGTCATGTCCGTGGCGATGAGGCCCGGCCGGACCTCGAAAACGTCGATGCCCTTTTCGGCCAGGGCGTCGGCGAAGAGCGTCGCGGTCATGCTCAAGGCGGCCTTGGACACGCAGTATTCGGGCCGCGAGGTCGAGGACACGGAGGCCGAAATGGAGGTGATGAAGACGACGGCCGGCCGGATGCCGCCGCGCCGCGGCTTCTGCGCGGCCATCCTCTTGGCCGCGTTCTGGGTCAGGAAGAACGGCCCCCGGGCATTGACGGCCATGAGCCGGTCGTAGCTTTCGAGGGACGTTTCCAGGATATCCAGGCGTTCGAGAGGGGAGACGCCGGCATTGTTGACCAGGACGTCGATCCGCCCGCAGACGCCATAGGCGGCGTCGAGCATCCGGTCGTGGTCCCCGATCCGGGAAATATCCCCCGCGACCGGCAGGAAGCGGCCGCCGAGCTCCTCGACCCTGTCCTTGACCTCGAAGAGACCCTTGGTCCTGTTTTCGGGCTCGAAGACGATGTCGATGCCGACGATGTCAAACCCATCCCGGGCCAGGGCGAGCACGATCCCCCGGCCGATGCCGCGGCCGGCCCCCGTGACCAAGGCGGCGGGCGCGGACCGATGGTGTTTGGCGGGCATGCTCATTCCTCCTCGACGATGATCCGGTCATTGCGATGATCGGCCCAGACGGATTCGAACCAGCCTTCCGGCCGCGGCACCGGCCGCACCGGGACCCATCTTTTCTGAAAGCGTCCCCGGCCGTCCAGCCGGATCTCCAGGACGTTGGCGGAGACAAAATCCCCCGGAGCGGCGAGCGAGAAAGCCCAGCACCCTCCAAGGAGCGGGTGCGGTGGCTGTCCGGCGGCGTCGGGGACGAGGTAAGACCCGCGGCTCCTCCCGCCCCGCTCGAGGTATTCGGCGATCGCCTCGAGATAGACGGCGTGGGTCAGGGCCAGGTCCAGGGCCTTGAAGGCCCGGGGCAGGTCGCGGGTCGACGCCGCGCGCAGCTCCCGCCGCGCCCTCTTCCAGAGCTCGCGGGCTCGGATCTTCTCCACTCGGACGACCTCCTTGTCCCTGACGACGGCGCCGCAGGCGGACATCCGCCGTTTGATCTCGGCCAGACACGCGTCCGGCGTCAAGCCGCCGCCTTTCCCGCGGCCGAGCATGGCGCCGGCCAGGGCCCATTTCTCGACGACGGCCCGTCCGGCGGCGCGGCCGAACGCGGCCTCGGCAAAAGGCCGTCCCGCGCGCCTGCGGGCGATGAAGAGCGCCGCCCGGGCGCTTCCGACCTGTCCGGCGTTGAGCGCGGACCCGCCCGGTCTCGTCACCCCGTGCGTGCCGCAGAGCTCGCCGACCGGGAAGAGGCCGCGGAGGCTCGATTCCCACCAGATCGAGCCCCGGAAGCCGCCGTTGTTGTGCTGGGCGCAGACCGCGATCTCGAGCGGTTCGCGGGCCAGGTCGATCCCGTGGGACGCGTAGAGCTCGACGGCCGGGCCGTTCATCTTCCTGAGCCGGGCGATCGGCGTCTCCATCAGCGCTCCCGACCTCTCGAGATAGCCGTAAGCCTCGGCGCCGAGCTGGCCCGGCTCGAACGGCGCCAGCCGCCGGTCGCCGCGGGCGTCGCCCCGGAAATCGAGGAAGACGCGGCGGCCCTTGACCACGGTCTCGTCGTAGACGAGGAGATCGATGAGCGACGACCCGCCGTCGACGGCTTTTCGCGGATCGAACGGCCACTGGTAGCCCTTGAAGAAGACGGCCGTGGCCAGCGCTCCCATGTCGGGGAAGTAGTCGTTGAGGAACTCCCGCTCGCCGCCGCCGCCGGCGTCGGTCGAGACATAGCGCGGCACGACCTGCTGGTAGGCGCCGGAGACGTTCCAGCGGAATGCGATCGAGGCCAGGCCGAACTGCGATTCGGTCAGGTTGTGGGCCACGGCCCCGGCTTCAAAAAGGAGTCCGTGCGAGCCCGTCTGGCTCTCGGGATAGACCGAGTGCTCGTACATCCCGCCGGGCCCGCCCGTGGCCGCGACGATGTTCCTCGCGTTGAACAGGACGAAGCCGCGGCCCGGCCCGCCGAGCGTCCTGCGGTCGAGGGCCAGGGCGCCGAACGCCAGCTTCGCCCGGCCCTCGCCGGCCGTCAGCAGGGCGATCACGTTGTGCCCGTCGAAAACCCGGATCCTGCGTCGCCGAGCCTCCGCGGCCAGGGCCTCGAACATGAGCTTCGAGGTCAGCGGTCCGGCCGAGGTCGCCCGCTGGCGGGGATCATGGTCGGTCTTATAGCCCACGTAAGCGCCGTAGCGGTCGTGGGGGAACGCGACGCCCAGTCCGACGAGGCGGAAGAAGGCCTCGAGGGAGCCCTGGGCCTCGGCCAGAGCGATATCGCCGTGCATGGACCCGCCGGCGGCCAGGTCCCGGGCCATATCGAAGGCGGAGTCGGGGACGTCGCCGGCGAGCGAAAGCTTGTAGTAGGTCTGCTTGTCGGACCCGGACTCGGCCGACGTGCCCGCGCCGAAGCGGCCGGTGACGATGGCGACATCGGTCTGTCCGTAGGCGTGGAGGCGGACCGCGGCGTTGAGCCCGGCCGCCCCGCTGCCGATGATGAGCGTGTTCAGGGAATAGACCGGGATCGAGCGTCCGGCGATCCTCACGCGTCCCGATCTCATCGGGCCCGGAGTCCCTTCATGGCCGCCGTCGCCAGGGAGGCGAAGGCCGCCAGGAAAACGAGGCCGAAGATGATCCAGGCGTCCGCCGCGAGAAAGAGCACGGCGTAGACGGCGATCAAGAGGAAACCGAAATAGATCCACCAGCGCTTCTTAAAGAAAAGGAAGCCGACGACGACAAGAGCCAGGGCCGTGAAACCCGCGAGCGCCGCGCGCAGGTCCGCCGTCTGCCACAGGATGAGGACGGCATAGATCCCCGGAAGAAGGAGCCAGAAGCCCCTCCGTTTCTTCGTCCCGATCAGGAGGGCCGAGCCCAGGGCGGCGGAGGCGAAGCCCACGGTCGCCAGGAACCTGAGCCAGCCTGGAGGACCGGGACGGCCTTCGGCCAGTCTCTTGATCTCCGTCATCATCTTCTTTTCCATGACGAAGTGGGCCGGGTCGACGACCCAGAATCCGAGAAGGCGGCCGAGGACTCCGGGCAGGGGTTCGCCCCGGCTTCGGGCGAAGAACCGCGTCCCGCCGGTCCCGGCGGGCTCGAGGGCGAAGGTGCCCCAATACTTGAGCGTCATCGACCGGCCCGGCGCGACGAACGGGGCCCGCCAGCCGGTGGCGCCGTCCTTATCTTTCAGAAGGCCGAACAAATAGCCGGGCTTGACGCTGCGGACGAAATCCCTGGCTTTGCGGACCTGCCACTCCGGCCGGATCTCGAGCGTGTTGTGGATATCGGCCAGCGACAGGTTCTCGAGCCAGGAGTAGCTGTAGAAACCCGCCCGGTCCTGGCCGAGCTGGACGAGCCACGGCCAGACCTTCTCCGGCGGCGCTTCGATCGAGACGGCCCGGGTCCCGGTGACCGCCCCTCCGATCCAGGCGTCGTCGCCGAGCAGGGGCCGCCTCCGTTCCTGGGCCGTCGTCCCCCAGTTGAGGAACCACGGGCGGACGGCGAAGGTGTACGCGGCGAAGGCGGCCATGATGATCAGGAAGGCGGCGATCGTCGCGGCGAAACCGGTCCGTTCGGCCTTATTCATGCCTCACTTCCTTTCCCGGCGGCGTTCTTGAATTCCGGGTCACGGATGACGCAGCCGACGCGCCTCTGCCGGCGGAGGAGGAGCGAGCAGAGAGAGCACGTCGTGCAGACCTTGCGTGGGGAGAGGCGGCCGCGCCTCAGGAGATCGGCGGCGAAGTCCGGGTAGGCGAGCGCCCCGCGGCCGAGGCCGAAGGCGGCGCTCCGGCCGTCCGCGACTATGGCCGCGCCGACTCCGGGGCCGAGCGTCCGGAGCCAGGAATATCCGGCGCCGATGACCGCGACTCCCGGCGAGGACCGCTGGATCTCCGTCGCGACGCCGAGATGGCGGGCGACGCCCTCGAGCGGGTGTTCCCCGGGGACCTTGGAGCCGGGGACGGGCTCGTCGAACGGCCGGCCGAAGTGCGGCTTCCACGCCGGAATGCCCAGCGACAGCGCCAGGAAGCCGACGCCTGCCCGGGCGAGCAGGCGGACCAGGGCCTTCGTCTCGGTGAGATCGATCCTCCCCGGCTCGTCGCGGTCCATGCCGAAGCCGTAGGGGAAGGGGACGGCATCCGTCGCCGACAGCCGGCTCGTCACCAGCAGTCCGGGGGCTTCCTCGCGGATCTGACGGACGATCTCGAGCAGGAGGCGGCTCCTGTTCTCGAACGGGCCGCCGTAGCGGCTGTCCTCCCGGCTGTGGGCGGCCAGGGTCTCGGAAACGAGGTAGCCGTGGCAGGCCTTGATGTCGACGCCGTCGAATCCCGCGGAGGCGGCCAGGTCGGCCGCTTCCACGAAATCGTCCCGGATCCCGGCGAGCTCGTCGTCGGAGACGACCGGGGTGTCGGGCGGAAGGTCGTGGAGAGGAGCGAGGTGCGGGTTGTTCTGGACGATGAGCGGCCGGGGTCGTCCCTCCGGCTTGGCGAAGCGGCCCGAGTGGGTCAGCTGGAGGATGACGAGAGGGTTATGGCCCGGCCCCCATTCTTTTCCGGCGGCGCTCCGGATCTCGTCGACGAGGCGGGCGAACCCGCCGAGGGTCTCCTCGGTGAGCAGGAGCTGGCAGGGGTTCGAGAGTCCGTCCCTGCGCACCGCCGCGGCCTCGCACCAGATGAGTCCGGCGCCCCCCGAGGCATAGCGCCGGTATCTCCGCCGCGTCCACTCGGACGGCGCTCCGGACGGCTCGCCGTCCGCACCTTCCATGGGCAGGACGGCCAGGCGGTTGGGGACTCCGCGGCCGCCGATCGAGGACTTCCCGAGAAGTCCCGATAGGTCATCGCGATAGGGGATGTCGAGTCCCAGGCGCCGGGCCTCGCCGCCGAGGTCATCGGGCGTCCGGAGCCGGAATCTCGCGTGCGGGGCCAACGTCCTCCCCCTACTTCCTGTCGCCGCCGAGGATATGCCTGACGGCCTGGATGTCCCGCTTGACCCGCGGCTCGCAGACCGCGGGCCAGCGGTCACGCGGCAGGACGGCGAGCTTCCCGGCCTCCATGAGCCCCCGGGTCCGGACGCAGAGCCCGAGCAGGCGGACGAGCTCGGGGACCGCGAGATCCGGGAAGCGGGCCAGGAAATCGGCGTCGGCGACGGGAATGGGGAAATCGCCGCCGTGGTCCTCGACGGTCAGGCTGATATGCGGATGGACGGCGCCCAGCGCCTCGAAGATGGCCGGCAGGTCGATCGCGCCCTTGCCCGTCTCCGCCGTGAACGAGACGAAGCCGTCCGCCGCGAGACTCAGGCCGCCGTCCTTGATGTGGGTCGTCACGATCCAGGGGAGAAGCCGGCGCGTGGCCAGGACCGGGTCCTCGAGCATGGTCAGGAGGTTCATCGTGTCGAGGCAGATGCCCAGGTATTCCCCCGGGACCGCGCCGCACATGTCGAAGAGGCGGAGAAGCTCGAACGACGTGAACTCGAAATGAGTTTCGATCGCCAGGACGACGCCGAAGTCCCGGAGCATCGGCTTCTGGAGGCGGAGGGCGGCGGCCGTCAAGCGCAGGAATTCCTCCGTCGACGGGGAGTCCTTTTTCCAGCGCATCAGCCCGCCCGAACACGACCGGACGGTCGACGCGCCCAATTGGAACGCCTGTTCGGCCGCCTTGCGGTTGCCGGGGAGGATGTCCTTCGGCCGGCCGCGCGCGAGATCCAAAGGGATATGCTCGCCGCCGCCCCACTCGATGTACAGGCGGTTCTCCGCGGCGAAGCTGCGGAGCTCTTGCAGGAAGGTCTTGTCGAGGGCCGTTCCCGGCGGGACGTTGACCTCGGAGAACTGAACGCCGTCGGCGCCGTTCATGACCGCCCATTCGAGGATCTCGAACGGCGAAAGGTCGAGAGGCTTCAGGCTGTAGCTGTCGACCCCGACCCTGAGCTTCTTCATGGCCCCGTCCGGCGGCCCTATTCTATCAGTTTTCAGGCGGCCTTTACCAGATTTTCGCGGCTTGAAAAAGCGGGGACCTTGGGATATCCTACCGTCCTTATGAAAAAGACGATCGCGGCCCTGGCGCTGGTCCTCGGCCTATTCCCGGCGCCGGCCGTGTCCCAATCGTCCATCATCAGCCAGATCGCCGGGGACAAAGTCGCCACCGAGAAGCTTTATTTCAGCCTGAAGTTCGGCCTGAATGTCGCCTACTTGACGGGGACCACCGATACCGGCCGGACGGGGGGCTTCAACGTCGGGCTCTCGGCGACGATCAGGCTGACCGACCGGCTTTCGCTCGTGCCCGAGATCACGCCGTTCTCCCGCAAGGGCGTCTCCAATATCCCCTTCGGCACGTCCGGCGATCCCGCGCTCGACGCATCCTTCGCGGATCCGGCCGCGTCCGAACTCGCCTTGGAGTATGTCGATATCCCCGTTCTCGTCAACTATCGGCTGGGCCGGATCCACCTGGGGGCGGGCCCCTTCGTGAGCTTCCTCGGCGACGCGACGGAGAGGTTCCGGGCCGACCTGGCGACGGAAGAGGCCCTGCGTTTCACGCGTGAGGTCACGGACAGCTACAAGAAGATGGATTGCGGCCTTGTCCTCGAAGCCTCCTGGACGATCACCAAGCCGCGGCGGGGGATGGGCCTCGTCTTTCATTTCCGCTACCAGCAGGGCCTGACCGGCGTCCTCCGGGCCGCCTCGCCGTCCGGGCCGGTCAGAAATTCGGTCTTCCAGGCTTATCTGAGCTTTCCATTCGTCCATTGAGATAGGCCGTCACGGCCGCGCATTTTTCGGGAGGAGAGTCGAGATGCTCAAAGAGATGCAAGAAGCCCTGATGGCCGGGAAGAAGGCCGAGGTCGAGTCGCTCGTCGACCAGGCCCTGGCCGCCGGCCTGCCGGCCGGGACCATCCTGAACGAGGGCCTGATCCCGGGGATGGAACGTCTCGGCGTCCAGTTCAAGAACAATGAGGTCTTCATCCCCGAGGTCCTCGTGGCCGCCCGGGCCATGAACGGCGGGCTGGCCAAGCTCGAGCCCCATCTGGCCAAGGCCGGGGTCAAGCCCCGCGGCATCGTCGTTATCGGGACGGTCAAAGGGGACCTTCATGACATCGGCAAGAACCTCGTGGCCATGATGCTCCGCGGCAACGGCTACAAGATCGTCGACCTCGGGGTCGACGTCTCGGCGGAGAAATATCTCGAGGCGGCCAGGACGAGCGGGGCCGGGGTCATCGCCCTTTCGGCCCTGCTGACGACGACGATGGTCCAGATGAGGGCCGTGGTCGAGGCCGTCGAGAAGGCCGGCCTCGGCATCCCCGTGGTCATCGGCGGGGCGCCCGTCACCCGCGATTACGCCGACCAGATCCGCGCCCGCGGCTTTGCCCCGGACGCCGCCTCGGCCGTCGAGGAGATCGGCCGTATCCTCTCCGCCTGACGGCCCCGGCGCGTTGAGCCCGAAAATGGGACTATGATATAATCTAAATCTACGGATTTTATTCGCGGCCCCCGCGGGCCCGAGGAGGTTGTCATGAAGAAGATAAAGGTTATATTCACCCTGGCCGCGGCCGTGGTCATCGGCCTCGCGGTCCCCATGTCCGCGAAGGAGGTTGTCGTCGAGAGCATCTGGGCGCCCGCTCCCCTGACCATCGACGGGGCGGCCGCGGATTGGGACGACGTCGTGACCCCCTTAACCGACAAAGCGTCGGGCGCCCAGTACGCCGTGAAGAACGACGGCGAGAACCTCTACATCTTCATGGTCCTGCGTGACGCGATCGGCCGTTCGACGATCGAGTACACGGGCATGAAGATCTTCGCCTCGTCCGGGACGCAGAAGAGCAAGGACGCGGGCGTCCTGTTCCTGGAGAAGACTCTCACCCCGGACCAGCTCATCGCCTCCCTCGAGAAAAAGGGGGAGACCCTGACCGAGGAGAGGAAGGCGGAGATCCGCAAACAGAAGAAGTACTCCGTCTTCCTCGAAGAAGCGATCACTCCGAAGAAGGGCGCCGAGGGGTCCGCGACCGGGGGCGGTCTCGCGCCGGCCCTGTTCCGGTCCGTCCTGAAGGGACAGGCGGCCGTCTATGAATTCAAGATCCCTCTCAGCCGGATCGGCCAGTCGGGGGGTCCCGTGCAACCCGGAAGCGAGATCAAGGTCGGCTTCGAATGGGGCGGCATGACCAAGGAGATCATGAAGAACATCATGGCCGACCGGGCCAGTTCGGGCGCCATGGCCCGGGAGAGGGCTGTAGAGATGACCACGTCCGACAGGTCCGGCGATAGCGGGGGGAGCGGCCCCGACTTCGCGGCTTACAGCCGCGACAAGCGCTTCTCGAAGCACTCGTTCTGGATCGACGTCAAGCTGGCCCAGGCCAAGTGAGCCCCCGGGCCTAGAACGGCATCGAAGCGAGATAGGCTCCGACGAAGGCCAGGACGACCGCCAGGATCTTCCAGCCCGTCAGCCGTTCCTTGAGGAATATCGCGGCGATGATGACGATGAAGATCGTATTGAGCTGATTGAGCACGGCGGCGACCGAGGCCTTGGCGTATTTCATCCCGCCCATCCACAGAAAGAGCGAGAGGTAAGAGCCGAAGAACGCCGCGGGGGCGAGGGCCTTCCAGTTCCGGAGCTCGAGGAGGGGGGCGAGAACGGCCCTCCTGTTCCTGAGGAACGGAACGAGGACGGCCAGCGCCAGTGAGCCGCCGGCGAGCCGCACCATCGTCGCCCAGAAGACCGACACCGAGCCCAGCACGGGCTTGACCATAACGATGCCGAAGGCGACGAAGAACATCGCCAGAATGCCATAGAGGATGCCGGCGGCCAGGTCCTTGCGGCCGATCTTCTCGAGCTTGCCCTCCTTGGAGAGCGTCAGGACCGCGGAGACGACGAGCGCCGCCCCGACGAGCTGGACGGGCGTCAGGCGCTCTCCGAGCAGGGCGAACGAGAGAGCGATGACGAAGGGGCTGTAGAAGCAATCGACGATCGCGGTCAGGCCGGCCCCGAGCCGGTTGAGGGCGTAGAAGAAGAGCGTGTCCGAGACGGCGATGCCGAGGATGCCGCTGAGGAGGAGCAGGACCGTCGTCGAGAGGGGCACGGCCGGCGCGAAGGACTGGCCTAGGACGAGGAGCGTCGGCGCCATGACGATCAGGGCCAGGACGGTCTTGGCGAGATTGAGACCGACAGGGTGGATGCGGCGGCCGCTGATCCGGAAGAGGATGACCGCCACGGCCCAGGCGAGGCCCGAAGCCGCGGCGAGGATCTCGCCGAGCGAGCGGGAGAGCGCGACCGGGTCGGACATGGATGTCATCGTATAGCAGAGACTCCCCCAACCGTCAATGCGCGTTTGACCCCCACGACGAGGGCGTGCTATAAACGCCCGTGAGGAGACGCGCGATGAGACGATCGAGGCCCCTGTCCTTTGTGATCCTCGGGTTGGCCGTTCTGAGCCTGTCGTTCCTGCCGGCGTCGCCGCCGCCGGGCCGCGGCGACAAGCCGCTCGAGTTCGATTCCTGCACCAGCATCCTGGTCGGGCGGCTGGCCTCGGTCGACGGCTCGACCATGACCTCGCATTCCTGCGACTCGGGCACGGACCGGACCTGGATGACCATCGTCCCGAACACGAAGCACAAGCCCGGCGAGACGGCCAAGGTCTATTACGAGCCCAAGCGGGCCAAGGGGCCGAACGATCCCGACCGGCTGGAGACGGGCGAGATCCCCCAGGTCGCCGAGACGTACGCCTTCCTCAACGCCGCTTACCCGATCATGAACGAGCATCAGCTGGCCATCGGCGAGACGACGATCGGCAGCCGCCGCGAGCTCATGAGCGAGAACGGCATCATCGACGCGCCCGAGCTCTACCGTCTCGTGCTCGAGAGGGCGAAGACCGCCCGCGAGGCCATCCGCGTCGCCGACGAGCTGACCAAGGCCTATGGCTACAACGACTGGGGCGAGTGCTTCACCTTCGCCGACACCAAAGAGGTCTGGCATTTCGAGATCCACGG
>JBAVUQ010000222.1:0-3110 GCA_049696855.1 Candidatus Aminicenantales bacterium | reverse complement strand
TTGGCGATGGCGCCCTGCGTGTCGCCCGATTCCGCCTGCGCTTCGGCCAGGCTGTCATAGGTGTTAGAGCTTTCCGGGTACATGGCCACGTTGAGCTTGAAGATAGCGATGGCCTTGTCGAGCTTTCCGGTCGTCATGAGCCGGTAGCCGAAAAGATTGACCTCTTGCTCGGAAAGCATATATCCGGGGTCCTTTTTCTTCGCCTCTTGCCAAATCGCCGTGGCGTTGTCGAATCCCTTATTCGCCAGCTCGCGGGCGAAGTCGGTTAAGACGGGAGCGGGTCGCAGGGCCTGACGATATTGCACCGCAAGCTGATGGCGGGGGGCGCCGTTCGCCTCGGGAGAGGCTTTCAAGAAATCGCGCCCGCCCGCGTCGTTCTTGAGGTAGGCGTTCAGAAAATTGAGTCCATAGCGCGCCATCCAGCTATAGCCCTCGCTGACCTCAGCGGCGGTGAAGGGCGTGAACTGCTCGTCGGGGCGAAAGCGGATGCTGGCGGACGAGAAATCCCCGTGCTCCATGACACTGGACGAAACGAAGTGGAAATCGCTGTACTTGACGTCATTGAGGAAACTGACGGACACGTCTAACTTTCTCTGACTCAGCTCCTCGATCGAGAGATTCCGCTGGGCCAGGAACAGCAAAGGCACCGTAAGCCGGCTTGGGGTGACGTACCGGACTTCCTTGATCCTTTCGCCCGCGTAGCGGATCGTGCCCTCGAGGCAGACAAGCGCGGTGATGCGGTCGTCCAGCATGGAGGCGAAGACATTGGAGATCCCTCCCCAGCTGAAGCCCGCGACTGCGATCTGGGACATGTCGGCCTGGGGGAGGTCGCGCAGGTAGCCGATGAGGAACTCAATGTCGGCTGCCTGAGTCTGAATGCCGACAACATCCTCCGTCATGGAACGCGAGCGAGCTCCCATGTCGGGGCTGGCGACCACGACGTAGCCGTGACTGGCCAAGTATTCGCACAGGTCGGAGTTCTCGAATGCGGGGGCGCTGAAGCTCGGCGCATAGATAACGACGGGAAATCTGCCGGGGGCGGGCTTGGCGTCCCCGAACGCGTGAGTTGGTTGCACGCGTTCAATATCATACTTGCCGCTTATCCCCCAATTCAAAAGAGCGGCCCTCAGCGCGGCCGCCTTCTGCGCGCTGTCGGGATCGAAGTTCTCCTCGGTTGCGAGAAGGTCGATGTACCGCCCGTACGGCATGGGCTGGGCGGATGCATCCGGCCGGGCGGGATACCAAATCAGCGTTTGGATGGGACGAGCGCGCTCGCCCGTGGACGGTTTCCCCTCGAGGTCACTGGCGGGCTTGTACACGCGCGAGTAGTCGTATTGATGCACGGCACGGAAGCCGACTGGATGTGGTCCGAAAGTTGCGGAGAACGTGAAGTTGGATTTATTGGCCGCAGATCCAAGCGAAATAGACATAACCAGGATGCCGAGGACAACGGCGATTCTTTTCATCTGTGACTCCTCTTGATGGACATTCGTTATCCGGCCGCGGGCCTGCGCAGGCCATAAAGCGTGCCTCATCATAATATGACGATGGCATTTCGGGATTTGTTCCAAGGCAAGGACCGCTCGGGTGTCGTATATTAAGCCCTGCCAAGTAAGAATCCTATCTCCTGCAGGCCCACAATCCAGTCGCCCTAGAATCCAGCCAATGACCTCTTGGAAAAGAGGGCGATCAGCAAAACAAGAACAAATAGGGTCGGCAGCGTGATGGCATAATAGGTCTTCATCTGAAGCTTGAATGGTCTCGCGTCCATCTTCTTGAAGGTCAACCAGAAAGCCAGGCCGAAGGGAACAAGAAGGACCGCGGCGGGAATAAGCTGCGTGACCAACCAGCCTAGGTGATTTGCGAAGTTGCCCCCGAGCTTGAGAAGGAGGTAGCCGAAGACACGCCCTCCCTGGAAGAAGATGAGATACATGAGCATGACGCCGAAAAGGTTGATGACAATCGATGAAACCCCGAGGCTCAGAAACAGCGAGCTGAAGAAGAGGACAAAAACGGTGACCCCGATTTCTGCCGGAAGATCGCGGCCGACGGCAAGAGTCGCGGCTCCGCCCAGAACCAAGAGGAGTCCGAGGCGGGGCAGGATCTTGGCCAGGATGATCTTCCTCCGGGTCAGCGGCAAAGAGAACAGGTACTCGAACGCCCTGTCTTTTCTCTCGGCTTGAAAGACCGTCGCCCCGGCATAGACCGCGTAGATGACCAACGTGATAACGAAGCCCGTATCGACAAGACTAGCGTAGTCAAGGCCCCTCTTCATGAGCAACTTATCCCATAAATACATAAAGGGAATAACCGCGAGGACCACCAGGCTCTCAACGAACCTTTTGAGGGCATCCCGGATCTCTTTTCTAAGCATATTCGCCTCCTATGAAGGCCGAGACGATCTCCGTCAAATTGAGATCGAAGACGTCGCCTTTGATCGTCTCCCGGAGACGGTCCTGAAAAGGATAGACGAAAAACTCGGAGTGATCCGCATAATCGATCCGGGAGAGAACGTTCATGGCGGCCGGCGGCTCCTGAGAGACGATCTTTTTCACCTTGGCCTTGAGGTCCTCGATATTCTCATCGACGGCGATCTCGCCGGATTTCAGAAGAATGACCCGTTCGATGAGGTGTTCGATATCGTGGAAATTCACGTTGACCATGACGACCGTCAGGCGGCGCTTGGAGAGGAGCTGGACGATCTGCTCGAGGAAAATCCTGCGCAGGTAGGCATCGATCGAGTGGATGATCTCATCGACCAGCAGGACCTCGGGCTCCAAGGATAGAATGAGGCTGAGGTGAAGGATGGTTCTCTGGCCGATCGAAAGCTCGCGGACCTTTTGGCCGGAGCCGATCTTCGTGTGCCGGACGAGTGAATCATCAAATGAGGAAAGACCATAAACCGACTTATGAAACGCGACGGCCTCGGCGACGGTCAGACTCTCATAAAGGCTCAGAGCGTCCGAGACGAAGCCGAGCTTCCGCCGCGGATCGACGCCCAATCGGGCATCGTATCGGATCTCGCCCTTGTCCGGCCTCAGGACTCCCGCCATGAGCCGCAAGAGCGTGCTCTTTCCGACGCCGTTGATGCCGGTGACCAGACAGACTTG
>JBAVUQ010000221.1:0-4885 GCA_049696855.1 Candidatus Aminicenantales bacterium | reverse complement strand
ATGTCGGCTCAAGCGTACCTCGACAGGGTCCAGGGGATCCTCGAGGAGATCAAGACCAGAGAGATGAAGTCCATCAAGGCCGCGGCCAGGATCATGGCCACGGCGATCCGGAAGAAAGGCCGCGTCTACATGTTCGGCAGCGGTCACTCGGTCATTCCCGTCCTGGACATCTTTCCGCGCTACGGCAGCTTCGTCGGCTTCTTTCCGCTCTACGACCCGCGGCTGATGTGGACGAACGTCATCGGCCCCGGCGGCGCCCGGGAGCTTCTCTGGCTCGAGCGCCAGGAGGGCTACGCCAAGGTCTTTCTCCAGAGCTATCCCCTCGAAAAGCGCGACGTCATGCTCGTCTTCTCCCACGGCGGGCTGAACGCCGCGGGGATCGACATGGCCCTAGAGGCCAAGGCCCGCGGGCTCAAGGTCGTCACCGTGTCCTCGCACGCCAACGTCAAGATCGGCAAGCGCTCCCACTCGTCGGGCAAGATCCTCTCCGAGGTCGCCGACGTGGCCATCGACAATCACGTCCCGCCCGAGGACGCCCTCGTCGACGTCGGGCAGCTCGAGCGCGTGGCCGCCGGTTCGACGGTGGCCGCGGTCTCGATCGCCATGTCGCTCGTGGCCGAGACGGCCGCGGCCCTGGTCCGGACCGGCAAGGTCCCTCCGACCTTCGTTTCGCCCAACGTCCACGGCGTCCCGCCCGGCCACATGGCCGGCGTCTACCAGGCCTTCACCGAGTTCTATTACGCCCGGCCGTTCAAGGCCCGGCGCAAGGCTTGAGGCCGGCGATGGGCGCCGCGAACCCGTCCGACCGGGCCGCCGCTTCCGGCGTCGCCAGGCTCCAGTTCTCGGCCTGGGCCGGGATGTTCGTCTTCGGCATCGTCATGGCCATCCTGGGGGCCATCCTGCCGTCGCTCTTCGAGCGCATCGGCTTCGGGGCCGGGGCCGCCGGAAACCTCTTCCTGACCATGAATTTCGCCATGCTCGTCGCGACGCTGTTCTTCGGGCCCGTCGTCGACCGTTTCGGCTTCAAGGCCATCCTGGCCGTCTCGGCCGCGCTCGTCGCCGCGGCCTTCCTCGTCCTTTCGCGGGCCTCGACCTACGGCGCCGTCCTCGGCGCCGCGGTCGTCCTCGGCCTCGGCGGCGGCGCGCTCAACGGCGGGACCAACGCCCTGACGAGCGATCTCCACGAAGGCGAGAAGCGCGGCGCGGCCCTGAACGTCCTGGGCATCTTCTTCGGCTTCGGCGCCCTGTTCGTGCCTTTCCTCATCGGCACGCTGAAGGAAGTCCTCGGCGTCGCCAGGATCCTCGCTCTGGCCACCTTCCTCAGCCTGGTGCCGTTCGTCGTTTACGTCATCCTCAAGTTCCCCCGGGCCAAGCACGCCCAGGGATTCCCCATCAAGGAAGCGGCCGGACTCGCCCGCAACCCGCTCCTCTGGCTCACCGGGTTCATTCTGTTCTTCGAATCCGCCAACGAGTTCATGGTCGGCGGCTGGATCTCGACCCACCTCGAGAAGACATTCGGGACGAGCGCCGGCACGGCGGCCCTCGTTCTGGCCGGATACTGGGCGGCCATCATGGCCGGCCGGCTCGTTTCGAGCCGCCTTGTCCGCGCCGTCCGGAACGAGACGCTCATTCTCGGGAGCGCCGTCCTGGCCCTGGCCGCGGCCCTGCTCATGGCTCTGGCCCCGTCGGGCGTCGCCGCGGCCGCGGGCGCCGTCCTCATCGGCGGCGGCTTTGCCGCCATCTACCCGACGACGCTGGCCATCGTCGGGGCCAACTTCGCCGCGTTCACCGGAACGGCCTTCAGTGTCGTCATCGCCATGGGCCTCGTCGGCGGCATGCTGGCCCCGTGGCTCGCGGGCCGGATCGCCGAAGCCTCGAGCCTGCGGCAGGGGTTCATCATCCCCGTCGTCGACTGCGCCATGATCGTCATCCTGACCGTCCTGGTCAGGCTGAAAACAGGAAACGAGATCAAGGAAGAGAGACCGACATGAAAAAGAGCCTTCTGGCCTTCGCCTTGATGGGCCTGGCGGCCGCCGCCTGGCTGGCGGCCGGACCGGCCCAGGACGCCGCGGCGGCGGCCGCGCGGAAAGAGCTCGCCGCCAAATACCCCCAGCTCCTGGCCGAGAAGGGCATCACGGACGACGCCGGCCGGGAGATCGACGGGCGTCTCGACCAGCTTGTCGCCGCGGCCCGCTCCGCCGGCGCGCAGACGGCGAAGGACGTTGTCCGGGCGGCCCTCGGCGCCCTCAATTACTCCGCCTCCAACCTGGCCGGCTTTCCCCAGGCCGCCTTCGACAGGCCGATCGGGACACGGCTCGAAAAGTTCGGCCATACCATCGCCCCGGGGGACATCGAGGCCCGGGCCGAAGGCAGCGCCTGTCCCGTCGGCGGCATCGGCGCCGGCGGGTTCGAACGGCTCATGAACGGCAACTTCTCGACCTGGTTCCTCAAGCTCGGCTGGATGGTCGAGGACACGGTCTGGGCCGACCAGTTCCACGTTTTCATCAAGTCCGGCGGCCGGACCGTCGCCAGGACCCTGTCCACCACGGCGCCGCCGTCCGGGGAGGGCCTCGGCGCCTGGGCCTGGAAATATCCCGTCGGCCAGGGCGATTACTTCGCCCTTTACCCCAAGTCCGGCTTTTCGTACGAGGAGAACACGGACCTTCCGGTCAAGCTGGCCGTCGTCCAGTTCTCGCCGATCATCTCCGGCAACTATAAGGAGACGAGCTACCCCGTCGCCGTATACAAGTGGGTCGCGTACAATCCGGCCAAGCTCCCGGCCGAGGTCACGATCCTGCTCACCTGGGAGAACATGATCGGCTGGGAAGCCGTCGGGGCTCGCGTCGCGGCCGGCGAAACGCCCCAGGCCTCGTCCGTCTGGGACCGGCGGAGCGCCGGGAATTTCAACGAGCTCGCCGAGGACGGCCGGGCCAAGGGCATCCTCTTCCGCAAGCAGGGCCAGAACGTGAGAGCGGGGAATGCCATGTCGGGGTCGATGGCCATCGCGGCCCTCGAAAGCCCGGGCAAGTCCCGGATCGCCGTTCAGGCGGCCTTCGACCCCCGAGGTGACGGCGCCGACATCTGGACGAGGTTCTCCGCCGACGGAACGCTCGACACCGCCCGCAAGTCCGCGCCCGCGGCGCCCGGTCAGGGAACGGGGGCTGCTATCGCTGTCACGTTCACGCTCAAGCCCGGCGAGCGTCTCGAGGCGCCCTTCGCCATTGCCTGGGACCTGCCCTATTACGAGTTCGAGGCCGGGGCCAAGCACAAGAAGAAATACACGGCCTTCTTCGGGGATGCGGGCACGAACGCGTTCCGGATCGCGGCCGAGGCCCTGGTCCGGGCCGGGGAGTGGGAGCAGGCCATCGACGCCTGGCAGAAGCCCAGCCTGACGAATCCCCGCCTTCCGGACTGGTTCCGCCAGGCCCTGCTCAACGAGCTCTACGTCCTCACCGAAACGAGCATCTGGGACGCGACGACCAATCTCCACTCCTACCTCGAGAGCGCCGATTACCTCATGTACGGGACGACCGACGTCGATTCCTACTGCTGGCACGTGCTGCGGCTTTGGCCCGAGCTCGAGACGACCCACATGAGCTACCTCGCGGGCACCATCCCGCTCGAGGACGCGTCCTATCGCGCTTTCCAGTACGCCGTCCAATTTCCCAACGAGGTCCCCGCGGACAAGCTCGATTATTACTGGAACACGGTCAAGCAGCCCGGCATGGTCCCCCACGACGTCGGCTCGCCGCGCAAGCGGCCCTGGGTCATCCTGAACGGCTTCGATTGGCAGAACGCGAACTTCTGGAAAGACATCAACCCCAAGTTCCCGCTCCGGGCCTACCGGGATTTCCTGGCCACGGG
This sequence comes from Candidatus Aminicenantales bacterium, assembly GCA_049696855.1. Taxonomy (GTDB): domain Bacteria; phylum Acidobacteriota; class Aminicenantia; order Aminicenantales; family Saccharicenantaceae; genus RBG-16-66-30. The sequence goes on along the minus strand of JBAVUQ010000221.1, from coordinate 1,021 downwards.
CGGCGTCGACATCGGCTTCCTCATGAAGATGTTCCAGGCCTCCGTCGCCGCCATGGACACGCTCGAGGCCCGCTTCGGCGACCGCGTGACCCATGTCCCCCTCAACGAAGGCATTCCCGACCAGACCTATGACACCTGGAAGATGAAGGGTGAGAGCGCCTACGTCGGGCTCCTCTGGCTGGCCGGCCTCAAAGCGACGGTCCGCATGGGCGAGACCCTGGCCTCGCGCGGGCTCACCCGGGCCGGGGATTTGGATATCGGCGAGAACATAGTAAAATATAAAGGTTGGCTCGAATCGGGCCGGTCCTCCCTGCGCAAGCTCTGGGACGAGGGGGCCGGCTACTTTCATATTGACGCGACGAAGGACGACATCATGACCGACCAGCTCTTCGGCGTCTGGTACGCCGGCATGCTCGGCCTGGAGGCCGACGGCCGTGACCCGATCGTTCCCCCGGTCGACGTCCAGCGGGCCCTGCGGACGATCTACGAGAAGAACGTCCTCGGCTTCGGGGACGGCGTCATGGGAGCGGTCAACGGCCGCAAGGCCGACGGGGCGCAGCTCCGGAGCCAGCAGGGTGACGAGGTCTGGGTCGGGACGGCTTACGCCTTCGCCGCCAATCTCGTTCTGAACGGTCTCCCCGCGGAGGGGATGCACACGGCCTACGGGCTTTATCACGTCGTCTACAGTCCCTTCGGGCAGGGCTACTTCTTCAAGACGCCCGAAGCGTACCTCGACCCGGACGAGACCCTCTGGAACGATCCCGCCGCCAAGTACGGCGAGAAGACGTTCCGGGCGATGAAGTACATGCGTCCCGGAGCCATTTGGGCTCTCTATGAGGCGATCAGGAAAAATGCGGGCAAAACGGGACCGAGCGAATAGCGCGCCCGCGAGGTGGCGGGGCCGGTTGCGCTGGCCCTGGATCGTCCTGCCGTTCGTTCTCGCCGCGGCCGCTTTCCTCGTCTTCAGACTCATCCCCCGGACCCCGGCCTCCCGGGTCTCGTCCCTGTGGGCGGCGCGAGG
>JBAVUQ010000220.1:0-2904 GCA_049696855.1 Candidatus Aminicenantales bacterium | reverse complement strand
GAGGGGCGGCGCCGCAGCGTCAAAAAGGCCGATTGGACCTTGGGCGGCGGCGAGAACGAGCCCGGCGCCACCGTGAACGCGATGCGCGCCTCGAACGCGTTCTGAAGCAGGATGCCGAGAGGCGCGTGGCTCTTGGCGCCCGGCCCGGCCGTGACCCGTTCGGCCACCTCTTTCTGCAGCAGGAAGGCGCAGTCGGAGAGGACCGCTCGCTCGTCGAGGACGCGGAAGAGAAGAGGGGAGGAGATGGAATAGGGGACGTTCCCGACCAGGCGGAGCGCCGGAGCGCCGGCCTTCGCCGAGATCTCGCGGAAGTCGACTCTCAGGATATCCCCGTGGATGACCTCGACGTTGGGCGGCATCTTTTCGCGAAGCCCGGGGACGAGCCGCTCGTCCTTCTCGATCGCGACGATCCGCCCGCCGTTCTCGGCCAGCGCCATGGTCAGTGCGCCTTTTCCGGCCCCGATCTCGACGATCACGTCGCCGGGCTTGGGGTCAATGACGCCGACGATCTTGCGGAGCACGCCCTGATTGGTCAGGAAGTGCTGTCCCAGGGCATGCCGGCGCGATGTAAACATGTGTCGGGCCCATCATAGCGTTTTTCGCGCGGGCGATAAAGCGCGCCAGGCCGGCTTGTTGTTTGACAAGGCCCGGCCATTCCCGTACCATTATTGGGCAAAGTCGCCATGGCCGAGAAGAAGATCCTCGTCGTCGATTATGACGCCAAGACTCTGGCCGTCATGGCCAAGCTGATGAAAGCAAACAAGTACCGCGTCGTCACCGCGGCCGACGGCCAGGCCGGCTATGAGGCCTTCGTAGCCGAGAAGCCCGACCTCGTCGTCCTCGAGGCCATGCTGCCCAAGATGCACGGCTTCGACCTGACCCGGAAGATCTCCCGTGAGACCCAGGGCCGGGTCCCTGTCGTCCTCGTCACCGGGCTCTATAAGGGGCCCCAGTACCGGCAGGAGGCGATGAGCGGTCTCGGCGCCGCGGAATATTTCGAGAAACCCATCGACCCCGAGGCTTTCCTCGCCGTGATCAAGCGCCTGCTCCATGACGAGGACGATATCGACGAGGAGCTCCCCGACTCGAACGCGGTCATCGAGGCCCTGAGCCGCCGCGGCCGCGGCCACGGCTCCCCGCGCGCGGAGACCAAACCGGCCCACAAAGGACAACGCCCATGACCAGTCTCTGGACCCGTTGCAACAACTGCCAGCGGATCCTCTACAAGCAGGACATCCTCGACAACCTCGCCGTCTGCCCGGCCTGCAACTTCCACTTCCGGCTCTCGGCCGAGGAGCGCCTGCAGATGCTCTTCGACGAGGGGGCCTACGAGGTCCTCGACGCCAACCTCCACTCCGTGGACGCCCTCCACTTCGTCGACGTCAAGAGCTACGCCGACCGGATCGTCGAGAACGAGCGCAAGACCGGCCTGGCCGAAGCCATCATCACCGCCCGCGGGACGATCGGCGGCATTCCGGTCTACATCCTGGCCATGGAGTTCGGCTTCCTCGGCGGCAGCGTCGCCTCGGTCGTCGGCGAGAAGATCACCCGGGCCTGCGAGCGCGCCCTCGAGGACCGCCGGCCGGTCATCATCGTCTCCTGCTCCGGCGGCATGCGCATGCAGGAAGGCATGCTCTCGCTCATGCAGATGGCCAAGACGAGCGCGGCCATCGCCCGGCTCGGCGAGGCCAAGATCCCGTTCATCTCCGTCCTGGCCGATCCGACGACGGGAGGCACGACGGCGAGCTTCGCCATGCTCGGCGACATCAACGTGGCCGAGCCCCAGGCCCTGATCGGGTTCGCCGGGCCGCGGGTCATCGAGCAGACGATCAAGGAGAAGCTGCCCAAGGGCTTCCAGCGCTCCGAGTTCCTCCTCAGCCACGGCATGCTCGACGACGTCGTCGATCGCAAGGCCCTCAAGCCCTACCTCGTCCGGGCCCTGCGTCTCTTCCTCAACAAGCCTCAATGACCCCCGCCGAGAGCCGGGACTACCTCGGCCATCTCCAACACTTCGGCATCAAGCTCGGCCTCGAGAACATCGCCATCCTCTGCCTGGCCCTCGGCAATCCGCAGACGAGCTTCCTGTCCATTCATGTGGCCGGGACGAACGGCAAGGGCTCCGTCTCGGCCATGCTGGCGGAGATCATGCGCCGGCACGGGTTGAAGACGGGCCTTTACATCTCGCCGCACCTCGTCCGGGTCGAGGAGCGCATCCGCGTCAACGGCCGGTGCATCGGGTCCGGGCGCTTCCGCGAGCGGCTGTCCCGGCTGAAGGCGGTCATCGACGGCCTGATGGCCGAGGGCAGGCTCATCTACCATCCGACCTACTTCGAGGTCCTTACGGCCATCGCCTTTCTCGAGTTCGCCGAACGGCAGGTCGACGTCGCCATCCTCGAAGTCGGCATGGGCGGGCGCTTCGACGCGACAAACGTCGTCCGTCCCCTCGTCTCGGTCATCACCACCATCGCCATGGACCATCAGCAGCACCTCGGCTCGACCCTGCGCCAGATCGCCTTCGAGAAGGCCGGCATCATCAAGCCCGGCGTTCCCGTCGTCTGCGGCGTTGGCGGGGGCGAGGCGCTCCGCGAGATCCGGCGCGTGGCCCGCGAGCGGAACGCCCCGTTGACCGAGGCCTTCAGGGCCGGACGCAAGCTCGAGACGCGGAAGACGCGCAGCGGGTACCGGTTCGTCTATCAGGGGAGAGCCGGCTGGTATGCTTTCACGCCCGGGCTCGCCGGCCGTCATCAAGGGGCCAACGCCGCCGTCGCCATCGCCGTGACCGAGGTCCTCTCGACCTATTGGCGGCCGTTCGAAAAGGCGAGAGTCCTCCAAGCCATTCGCGAGGCCCGCTGGGAAGGACGGCTCGAGACGGTTCGACGGCGTCCGCTCGTCCTTCTCGACGGC
>JBAVUQ010000219.1:0-1903 GCA_049696855.1 Candidatus Aminicenantales bacterium | reverse complement strand
GCAGCGTCGTCCGCAGGGTGTCCGAGAAGACGGTCTCCGGGCTCTTGGTGCGATTCTCGAGATAGGTCTTGATCTGGGACTTGAGGACGTCGAAGACGACCGGGTCCGGACGCGGCGCGGTGAAGGTCAGGTAGACGAGCTGGAAGAGGGTTTCGGCGTCCTTGGCCGAGCCGCTCGCCGACAGGCCTTCGTCGAGCTCGCCGATCGACGGCCTGATGGTGACGGACTTGCCGGCCAGCTTCTTTTCGAGGTCGACGGTGCTGAACGCGCCCAGGCCGCCGGCCGGGATGACCTGGTCGGCGGTGTTGGCCGGGACCAGGTCCCGGTCGTCGGCGAGCGAGATGCCGCCGGCGCTCGTGGCCCGGAAGAGGATCTCATCCTCCTTGAACTTCGTCGGCTTCAGCACGACGCGGGCGCCGTTCGAGAGCGTCCACTCGGTGACGCCCACTTCGGGGATCTCGCGCCGGGCGGCGATCGTGCCGGGCTGAGGCTCTTCCGGAACGAGGGGCGCGTCGGTCGTCGTGTCGACATAGGCGGTGAGCGTCTCGCTTTTGACCTCCTCGAGGACGGCCCTGAGCCCGGCCTCGGTCGGCACCGGGACAGCCGGCTTCTCGGGGAGGCTGGCCATGACGACGCGGTTCCTGTCGGTCATCCATTCCCGGGCCAGGGCGTTGACCTCATCGAGGGTGATGCCGGGCATGAAGAGCTTGTGCAGGTCGTATTCGTATTGGATGCCGGGCGTCGGCTCGCCCTGGAGGAAGGCCCGGGTGAACTCCTCGGCGTAGGCGCCGGAGTCCTCGGTCTCTTTCTCGACCAGGGCCTGCTCGAAGTAGCGCAGGGCGGTCGACTTGCGGCGCTCGAGCTCGGTCGCCGTGAACCCGAAGCGGGCCACCCGCTCCCCTTCCGTGTAGATGGCCCGGAGCCCGCGGGGGATGCCGCCGTCGCCGACGAGGGCCGAGAGGACATAGACGTCCTTGGAGCCGACGAACCGTCCCCGGCTGGATACGGCGCCGAGGAAGGGCGGGTCAGGTTTCTGGGCGATCTCGGTCAGGCGGTCGTTGAGCATGTCGTTGAAGAGCCGCTCGACGAGCATGCGCCGGTAGGACCCGACCGTGCTCTGGTCGGCCGCGGGCAACTTGTGATAGACGGCGACGATGCTCTGGGAGGCCTCCTTGTCCGCGGCGATGGCGAAGAGCGTCCCGTCGTGGTCGGGGACGGGATAGTCGGGACGCGGCACGGCATCGGCCGGCACGGTCAAGGGGCCGAAGTGCTTCTTGACCAGCTCTTCGATCCGGGCCCGGTCGAAGTCGCCCACGGCGATGACGGCCATGAGGTCGGGCCGGTACCAGGTCCGGTAAAAGCGCTTCAGGGTGTCGTAGGCGAAGGTCTCGATGACCTCTTTCTTGCCGTCGGGCAGGCGCTCGGCGTAGCGCGAGCCCTGGAGGAGGATGGGGATCTGCTTGTCGCGGATCCGGGCGTCGGCCCCCTGGCCGAGGCGCCACTCTTCGACGATGATGCCGCGCTCCTTGTCGATGGCCTTGGGATCGAAGGTCACGTTGTGGGCCCAGTCCTCGAGGATGAGGAAAGCGTTGTCCACGGCCGGCGCCGAATCCGTCGGGATCTGGAGCATGTAGGTCGTATCGTCGAAGCCGGTGAAGGCGTTGAGGTCGGACCCGAAGCGCATGCCGATCGACTCCATGAAATCGACCAGCTTCTGCTTCGGGAAGTGGGTCGTGCCGTTGAAGGCCAGGTGCTCGACGACGTGGGCCAGCCCGCGCTGGTCCTCGTCCTCGAGGACCGAGCCGGCCCTGACGACGAGGCGCAGCTCGGCCCGGTTCTTCGGCTCCCGGTTCTCGCGGATCCAGTAGCGGAGACCGTTCGGCAGCCGGCCGACCGTGATCCG
>JBAVUQ010000218.1:0-12282 GCA_049696855.1 Candidatus Aminicenantales bacterium | reverse complement strand
GGCCATCGCGGAAAAGCTCACGGGTCCGGTCGTCCTCAAGGCCCAGATTCACGCCGGGGGCCGGGGCAAGGCCGGCGGCATCCTCAGGGCGGCCACACCGGCTGAAGCCGCCGCGGCGGCGGCCCGTCTCCTCGGCCGGCCGCTCGTCACCGCTCAGACGGGGCCCGAGGGCCGAGTCGTCCACCGCCTTCTCGTCGAGGAGGCCCTCGACGCCGCCCGGGAGCTCTATGTCGGCGTCGTCCTCGGCCGCGAGGAGGAGCGGCTCATCGTTCTTTCCTCCGCTCGCGGCGGCGTCGACATCGAGATTCTGGCCGTCACGGAGCCGGATCTCGTTCTCAAGCAAACGATCTCCCCGGCCGCGGGATTCCTCCCCTTTCAGGCCCGAAAGGCCGGTTTCGGTCTGGGCCTGTCCGGCCCCGCCTTCACCCAGGCGGTCAAGCTCTTCACGGGCCTTATTCGAGTTGTCGAGGCGACCGACGCTTCGCTCATCGAGATCAATCCCCTTGTTCTCACCGCCGGCGGCGCCCTTGTCGCCGCCGACGCCAAGATGGACTTCGACGACAACGGCCTCCCCCGCCATCCCGACATCCTCGCCCTCCTCGACCCGGACGAGGAATCGGCCGAGGAGCTCGAGGCCGCCCGGGCCGGCCTGAGCTTCGTCCGGCTCGACGGGGACGTCGGCTGCATGGTCAACGGCGCCGGCCTGGCCATGGCCACGATGGACCTCATCGCCCTGGCCGGCGGCCGCCCGGCCAACTTTCTCGACGTCGGCGGCGGCGTTTCCGAGTCGGCCGTGTCCACGGCCTTCGCCATCCTCACCTCCGATCCCGGCGTCCGGTCGGCCCTGGTCAACATCTTCGGGGGCATCGTCCGCTGCGACCTCGTCGCCCAGGGCATCGTCCGGACGGCCCGCGAGCGCGGCGTCGGCATCCCCGTCGTCGTGCGTATGGAGGGGACCAACGTCGATCTCGGCCGCAGGATCCTGGCCGAGTCGGGGCTCCCGTTCACCACGGCTCCCGACATGGAGACGGCCGCCCGCGAGGCCGTCCGCCTGGCCCGCGAGCGCGGAGGAGCGCCATGAGCATCCTCGCCGGCGCGTCGACCCGCGTCGTCGTCCAGGGCCTGACCGGGCGCGAGGGGACTTTCCACGCTCAAAGCATGATCGAATACGGCACGGCCGTCCGCGCCGGCGTGACCCCTGGAAAAGGAGGCACACGCCATCTGGGCCTCCCTATCTTCGACACGGTGGCCGAGGCCGTCCGCAACGAAGGCGTCGATGCTTCGGTCATCTTCGTTCCGGCCATGGCCGCCGCCGACGCCGTGATGGAAGCGGCCGACGCGGGCATCGGGCTCGTCGTCTGCATCACCGAGGGCATCCCCGCTCTCGACATGGTCCGGGTCAAGGCCTTCCTCCGCGGGACGGCGACCCGGCTCATCGGGCCCAACACGCCCGGCATCATCTCGCCCGGCCTGGCCAAGATCGGCATCATGCCGGGATCCATCCACAAGCCCGGGCCGGTCGGGGTCATCTCCCGCTCGGGAACGCTGACCTACGAGGCCGTCAACCAGCTGACGCTCCTGGGGCTCGGCCAGTCCACGGCCCTGGGCATCGGGGGCGATCCCATCGTCGGACTGTCGTTCGTCGATCTCCTGACCTTGTTCGAAAAGGACCCGGGAACCGAGGCCGTCGTCCTCATCGGCGAGATCGGCGGCTCGGCCGAGGAGGAGGCTGCGGCGCTCATCCGCGGCGGCCTCACCAAGCCCGTCGTCGGCTACATCGCCGGACTGACCGCGCCCCCCGGCCGGCGCATGGGCCACGCCGGGGCCATCATGTCGGCCGCCCACGGCTCGGCCTCCCGCAAGATCGAGCTTCTCGAGGAATCCGGCGTTCGCATCGTCCGCAATCCGGCCTCGATCGGCCGGACCGTCGCCTCCATCCTGGCCTGAACCGCCGGCCGGGAAATCGACGTCTTGAGACTTGGACGTTGCCCCCGAGGGCCGGCTTCCTTATAATGTCCGCTGGGAGAGTGTTTTCGGGACCATGACGGAAACCGCACCGGATACGGCCGCGACGAGCCCGGACCGGTTCGCCGGCCTCGACGCCGTCGACATCCTGGTCGGCATCCCGAGCTTCAACAACGCCGGGACGATCGGCCACGTCGTCCGGGCCGTCGAGGCGGGCCTCAATAAGTATTTTCCCGGGAGCCGGTCCGTCCTCGTGAACTCCGACGGCGGATCGACCGACGGGACGACGGACGTCGTCCGGGAAGCGAGCGCCGATCTCGACGCCGTCCTGCTCGATCACAGGATCGGCGGCTTCCACAAGCTCGTCACCCCCTACCACGGCATCCCGGGGAAAGGCAGCGCTTTCCGGACCGTCTTCGAGATCGCCCGCCAGCTCGGGGCCAAGGCCTGCGCCGTCGTGGATGCCGACCTGCGGAGCATCACGCCGGAGTGGATCGAGCTCCTGATCAAGCCCGTCCTCGAGGAGGGCTACGACTATGTCGCCCCCTACTACATGAGACACAAATACGACGGCACGATCACCAACACGATCGTCTATCCCCTGACCCGGGCCCTCTACGGCAAGCGCATCCGCCAGCCGATCGGGGGCGACTTCGGCTTTTCGGGAAGACTGGCCTCCTTTTATCTCGACAAGGACGTCTGGGAGAGCGACGTCGCCCGCTTCGGCGTCGACGTCTGGATGACGACGACAGCCATCGCCAACGGCTTCAAGATCTGCCAGGCCTTCCTGGGCGCGAAGATCCACGACGCCAAGGACCCCGGGGCCGACCTCAGCGCCATGCTTCACCAGGTCGTCGGGTCGGTCTTCGACCTCATGGAGGAATACGCCGGAACCTGGCAGACCATCGCGGGGTCGGAGCCGGTCGCCACCTTCGGCTTCGTCTATTCCGTCGGCCTCGAGCCCATCAACGTCAACCTGGAAAAGATGGCCGAGCTGTTCCGGCTGGGCGTCAAGGACCTCGACCCCTTCTACAAGTCCTTCCTGCCCGAGGATATCCTCGTGTTCCTCCGTGACTTGGCGGCCCGAACGGACCGCAAGACCTTCGCCTACCCCGACGGCGAATGGGTGCGGACCGTCACCAGCTTCGCCCTGGCCTGCCACCGCAAGGCCGTGAGCCGGGAGCACATCATCAAGTCCCTGACCCCGCTCTACCTCGGCAAGGTCGCCTCCTTCGTCATCGAGACCTGGGACAGCACGGCCGACGAGGTCGAGAGGCGGCTCGAGGAGCTCTGCCTGTCCTTCGAAAGAGAGAAAAGCGACTTGATCGAAAGGTGGAGATCGCCATGAAGAATTTCATCGACAAGGTCGTCGTCGAACCGTTGAGGGAGGTCGTGCAGAAGCTCGTGGCCTTCCTGCCCAATCTTCTCACCGGGATCGTCGTCTTCGCCATCGGCCTCGTTCTGGCCTGGCTCGTCAAGGCGCTGGTGATCAAGATCATCAAGCTCGTCAAGCTCGACGCCGCCTTCGCCCGCTCGGGTCTCACCGAGGCCCTCCAGAAGATGGCCGTCCGGGACACCCCGGCCAAGCTCGTCGGCCGGATGTTCTATTGGCTCGTCGCGTTCATCTTCTTCATCCTCGCCCTGAAGGTGATGAAGGTCCCGGTGATCGATCAGCTCCTCGAGAAGCTCCTCCTCTACCTGCCCAACGTTTTCGTCGCCCTCATCATCCTGACCATCGGCTGGCTCCTCGGCAACTTCCTCGGGCGGGCCGCCCTCATCGCCTCCGTGAACGCCGGCGTCAAGCTCTCGAGCCAGCTCAGCAAGGGCGTCAAGGGCCTCATCATGGTCTTCGCCCTGGTCATGGCCTTCGAGCAGCTCGGCATCGGACGGAAGACGATGGTCGCCGCGTTCACGATCGCCTTCGGCGGCATCGTCCTGGCCCTGGCCCTGGCCTTCGGTCTCGGGGGCAAAGACCAGGCCAAGAGCTTCCTGGAGAAGCGGCTCAAGAAGAACGGGAGCACCGGACCCGACGACCTCAAACATCTGTGACGGCCCCTTCCCTTTTCCGCTTTCCGGGCCTATAATGGGGGCCATCAAAAAATCCCCCCAGCAGCCGCGCAGATCGCACGACCACATCCCGAGAGACAAAAATGAATCCGGATAAAGACAGCGTCGGCCACAAGATCCGGGAGGCCGTCATCGGCAAGCCCCGCGACATCAAGGATCCGTCGCTCTTCCACAAGCTCGCGCTCATTCCCATCCTGGCCTGGATCGGGCTCGGCGCCGACGGCCTGTCGTCGGCCTCCTACGGCCCCGAAGAAGCCTTCAAGGTCCTCGGCCGGCACACCTACCTCGCCGTGGGCCTGGCGGTGGCCACCGCGCTGACAGTTTTCATCATTTCCTACGCGTACTCGCGGATCATCGAGTACTTCCCGTCGGGGGGAGGCGGCTACATCGTCGCCACCCACACGCTGGGCGAGAAGGCGGGCGTCCTCTCCGGGAGCGCCCTGCTCGTCGATTACATGCTGACGATCACGGTCTCCATCGTCTCCTGCGGCGACGCCATCTTCAGCTTCTTCCCGGCCTCCTATCTGCCGCTCAAGACGCCCTTCGAGATCATGGCCATCGCCTTCCTTGTGGTCATCAATCTGCGCGGGATCAGGGAATCGGTGACCATGCTCGCGCCGATCTTCATCGTCTTCATTTTGACCCACGTCCTCCTCATCGGCTACGGCATCTTCAGTCATGTCCCCGAGATCGGGGCCGTGGCCGGCACGGTCCGGTCCGGATTCCAGGGCGGGCTGGCGACGCTCGGTTTCGGGGGCATGGCCCTTCTCTTCCTCCGGGCCTTCTCCATGGGCGGCGGCACGTTCACCGGCATCGAGGCCGTGTCGAACGGCCTCCAGATCATGCGCGAGCCCCGGGTCAAGAACGGCAAGAGGACGATGGTCTATCTCTCCGTTTCCCTGGCCTTGACGGCCGGCGGCATCCTCGTCTGCTACCTGCTTCTCGGCGTGCACCCGGTCGCCGGCAGGACCCTGAACGCCGTGCTGGCGGGCCAGGTCTTCGGGGCCTGGAGCTTCGGCGGCGTCCTGGCCGTGATCACGATCTTCGCCGAGGGCGCTTTGCTCCTCGTCGCCGCCCAGACGGGGTTCGTCGACGGGCCGCGGGTCATGTCCAACATGGCCGTCGACTACTGGTTCCCCCATCGCTTCGCCTCCCTCTCGGACCGGCTGACCATGCAGAACGGCGTCCTGCTCATGGGCGGCTCGGCCGTCCTGCTCCTCATCTACTCCCGCGGCCGGATCTCGACGCTCGTGGTCATGTATTCGATCAACGTCTTCCTGACCTTCTCCCTGTCCGAGTTGGGGATGTCCCGCTTCTTCATCAAGAACAGGCGCAAGGAGCCGCTCTGGAAGAAGCACCTTCCGGTCCACCTCACCGGCCTGACCGTGTGCCTGACCATTCTCATCGTCACCGTTTTCGAAAAGTTCGCCCGCGGCGGCTGGCTGACCCTGGTCATCACCTCGGTTGTGATCCTGCTCTGCTACCTCATCAAGGGCCACTACAACCGCGTCCGCAACGGCGTCCGGGAACTCGATGACATGCTGGTCACCATCCCCCACAGCGGCGCCTACAACGCCGACCCGGCCGACCCCAGGGGGATGACGGCCATCCAGCTCGTCAGCGGCTACTCCGGCTTCGGCGTCCACACCTTCCTGTCCATCATCCGCGGCTTCCCGGGCCTCTACAAGAACTTCGTCTTCGTCTCGATCGCCGAGGTCGACGCGGGCGCGTTCAAGGAGTCCGAGTCCGTCAGCCGGCTGACCGCGGCGACCAAGGATTCGCTCAAGAAGTACGTCGACATGGCCCGGCGCCTGGGCTTCCCGGCCGAGTCCCGCTTCGACACCGGCATCGACGTCGTCGAGACGGCCTCGGCCCTGTGCGAGACGGTGGCCCGGGAATTCCCCAAGTCGACCGTCTTCGCCGGCCAGACCGTCTTCCGCCGGCCCGGCTTCATCAACCGGATCCTCCACAACGAGACGGCCTTCGCCATCCAGCAGGAGCTCCGCTGGAAGGGGATCACGACGGTCATTTTGCCAATTCGGATCAACATCTGAGCCGGAAAGATCGGGGACCGGCGGGAAGCGGACTCTGGGGAGCGACCCGGCAGATGTACGGCGGAGAGACACGGAGCCGGACTTCTGCGAAGTATCTTAAGAAAGCATTCTTCTCAGATATTTATCAGAATCGTGGCCTCGAGTCCTCGGCCACGGTTCTGCAGGTCGCTACGAGGACTCCGCTTCCCGCCGGTCCCCGATTTCCCGTACGCATTGACAAACCCACGTCGTGCGGATAATAAGGGGAATCAAGATAGCCGATGGATGACGAGGAGGCCCCGATGACGAAGACCCGTGCGAAACGGCGCATGATCCCCGCGATCGCAGCCGCGGTCATGGCGTGTGCGCTGATCGTCATGACCGCACTCCCCGGCTGCAAATCATCCTCTTCCGGCGCCGCGGTCGTCGAGAGATCGGAATCCATCCGGACGTATCCGTTCTCCGACCCGGACCCCGTGCCGATCTTCGCCCGCTCGTCCATGTGGGGCCAGGGCGCGCGGCTCTACCCCTACTTCATCTTCGACCGCTTCACGGCCGAGCCCGTGGACAAGCCCTGGACCGTCGTCCGCCTGAAGAACGCCTCCATCGAGGTCGCCGTCCTGCCCGGGGCCGGCGGCAAGGTCTGGGGGGCCAGGGAAAACGCGACCGGCCGCGACTTCCTCTACTGGAACCACGTCCTCAAGTTCCGTCAGATCGCCCTGCGCGGACCGTGGACGTCGGGCGGCATCGAGTGGAACTTCGGCATCGTCGGACACGCCCCGTCGACGGCGACGCCGGTCGACTACGTTCTCCGCCGCAACCCCGACGGCAGCGTCTCCTGCGTCGTCGGGACGATGGACCTGGCCTCGCGGACCCGCTGGAGCGTCGCTATCACCTTGCCCAAGGACGGGGCCGTCTTCGAGACGAGCGCCCGCTGGGTCAACCCGACGCCCTTCAGCCAATCCTACTACGCCTGGTCCTGCGCGGCCGTGAAGGCCGCCGACGACCTGAAGTACATCTTTCCCGGCCAGTGGTCGATCGGCCACGATTATTCCGTACCTCTCGAGCCCTGGCCCGTCGACCGCAGCGGCCGCGACCTCGCCTGGTACAGGAATAACGCCACCCCCGGCTCCAAGAGCTATTTCACGGTCGGCAAGTACGAGGACTTCTACGGCGGCTGGTACGAGAAGTCCGACACCGGCTTCGGCCACTGGTCGCCCTATGAAGACATGCCCGGCCGCAAAATCTGGATCTGGGACCTGTCCCGCTCCGGCGAGATCTGGGTCGATCTTCTGACGGACAAGGACGGACAGTACACCGAGCCCCAGGCCGGCCGCCTCCTCAACCAATCCGACCACGGCGATTTCCCTCCGGGCGCCGCCGATCGCTGGCGGGAGCTCTGGTTCCCCTACCGCGGCATCGGGCCGATGACCAAGGCCTCGCCTGAGGCCGCGCTCCGCGCTTCGCGCACGGCCGAGGCCCTCGAGCTGGGCTTCTTCGCGCTTCGCCCCATCGCCGACGACCTGTCGGTGCGCGCCGCGGGCCGGGAAGTCTTCAAAGAGCGATTGGTGCTCGTTACGGAACAGGTCTGGAAGAAATCGATCCCGCTCCCGGGCGTCGCCGCGGATGAGCCGCTCGAGGTCCGTCTCGGGGCCAAGCTCCTCTACAAGACCGCGCCGGGTGCGGACAATCTCGAGCGGCCGCTCCATTTCAGCACGCCCTTCGGAAGCTCGGCCGAGGCCCTCTTCCTCCAGGGCCGAAGCCTCGAGCGCGAGCGGCGCCTGCCGGAAGCCCTCGGCAAGTACCTGGCCGCGGTAGCCGAGGAGCCTCTCCACGTCCGGGCCCTGACCCGGGCCGCCGAGCTCCATACCCGGCGCGGCGAGCCGGCCCGCGGCCTCGAATTCGCGGGACGGGCCCTTGCGGTCTCGATGTACGATCCCGAAGCGAACTACGTCTATGCCGTCGCCGCCCGCCGGATGGGACGCTTCGTCGACGCCAAGGAGGCCCTCGGCTGGGCGGCCCGTTCGTCGCAGTTCAAAGGGGTGGCCTTCGTCCAATCGGCCGAGATCGCCCTCGTTGAAAAGGACTATGCCCGGGCGCTCGACGCGGCCCGCCGGGCGCTCGACACCGCGGCCGCCGACGTCAACGCGCTCGAGATCATGGCCGTCGCCGAACGCCTGGACCAGCGCATGGCCGAAGCCCGCGACACGTTGGACCGGCTGGCCGAGCTCGATCCCCTCGACCACCTCGGCCGTTTCGAGCGCTACCTCCTCGGCCGGAAGCCGGCCGCGCTCGAAGCCTGCCGCGCCCTCATCCGCAACGAGCTGCCGCACGAGACCTGGCTCGAAATGGCCGCCTTCTACGCACGGCTCGGGCTCGTGTCCGACGCCGTCGAAGCCCTCAAGGCCGCCCCGCCGCAGGCGACCGTCCTCTATACGCTCGCCTATCTCCTCAGGGAAAGCGCCCCGGCCGAGAGCGCCGCCTATCTCGACAAGGCCTCGGCGGCCTCGCCGTTCCTCGTCTTCCCTTTTCGGGAGGAGGAGATCGCCGTCTTTTCGTGGGCCCTGGCCGCCCGGCCGTCCGATTGGAAGCCCAAGTATTACCTATCCCTCATTCTCTGGGGCAAGGGCCGCATCGACGAAGCCCGGGACCTTTTCGAGATGATCGAAGACGCCGACTTCGCGCCCTTCTATATCGCCCGGGCGTCCTTCTTCGAGAGGGCCGATCCTGTCCGGGCCGCCGCCGACTATCGGAAGGCCGCCGAGCTCGATCGCTCGAGCTGGCGCGCCCGGCATGCGCTGACCGCTTTCCTTCTCCGGCAAAACCGGAAGGACGAAGCCTTGGGCGCCGCCCGGAAGGCCGCCGCCGACTTCCCCGCCGAGGTGCCGCTCCAGGTCGACCTGGTCGAGGCCCTTCTCACAGCCGGGGATCCGCACGAGGCGGCAACCGTCCTCGACGCCGTCGCCGCGTTGCCGTACGAGGGCGCGAGCGACATCCACGGCCTCTACGTCCGGGCCCATGTCGGGATAGGCCTCGAAGCCCTGAAAAAGGGCGCCTGGGCCGACGCCATCCAGGCCCTCGAGCTCTCCAAGCTCTATCCGGAGAAGCTCGGCACAGGGGCACCTTTCCATCCGGACAGCCGGATGCAGGATTATTTCATCGCCATTTGTCTCGACCGGCTGGGAGAGAAAGACAAGGCCGCGGCTCTGCGCGAGGCCAGCCGCGATTACACGCTGACCTATTGGGACGAGGGCCAGCCCTACGGATATTTCGGCGGACTCATCCTCGAAAAGCTGGGGCGCAAAGAGGACAGGCTCAAGGCCCGGGAGCTTCTCGGAGGGCCCAGGCCTTCGGCCGACGTCCTGGCCGCCGTCTCGTCCTTGAGATGAATCAGGACCGCCAGGGCTTGTAGGGGATGACGGCGGGGGCCGTCGTCCCGGTGAAGCGCAGGATCTCGAAAACGCCGCCGGCCTCGGGCACGAGCTCGAACTTCCAGTAGCGGATCAAGCCGAACTCCGACTGCGGCTCGAGGAGCGACGGCACGAGATTGGCCGCCGGCTGGACGCAGTCGACGTAGAAATCCCCCTTTTTAACGGGGACTTTCACGGCTTTCGCGGCGACATCGATCTTGTCCGGCGCCACGTAGTCGAGCTTGGACGGGACGATGGCCGTTACTTCGTAGGCCTCGGCGTCGACGAGGCCGTCCTTGTCGACGAGGCCGACCTCGACGCCCAGGGCGAGCAGGGTCTCGACGATGTCCAGCCGCCCGCCGGGGATGATATAGCCGCGCGGCCGGGCGACCGAAAGCGTCGGTTCGACGTTCGGGAACCAGTTCTTGACCACCTCGTCGACGATCTTCATGGTCCTCGGCCCGGGGTAAGGCCCGATGTCGTCGGCCACGAGCGTCTCCCCCGCCTTCTTGTCGACCTTGAGGATGCCCCGGATGGGCGACTCGACGGTCTCGAACCGCTTCAGCCGAAGCTCCGGCGCCTTCGGGTCGCGGGCGAAGATCATGCGCAGGTGGACGGGATCGGCGGCGTCCCTCGCCGCCGCCCGTTCGAGGAGGCGCGCCCGGTCGCCGCGGACCATTTTCAGGACCTCGCCGGAGTGCCCGGCGACGGACTCGAGGAAGGCCCTCAACCCCTGGTATTGCCAGGCCGTTCTGGCCTTGAGCGTCTCCAGATCATGGCGCGACGCGCCTTCCTGGATAAAGGACAGCGTCTCGAAGACGCCCAGGCTGTTCCGGCCGTCGTTGAGGTCGGTCGTCGAGTAGCGCTTCATCTCTTCGCGGGGACCGGCCGGACCGCGGTCGTAGGCCGCTCCGGACGACGTGTCCACGCCGAGATCCTCGGTGACCAGGTACTCGTGAAAGGTCAGCCTCTTCTTGGCCAGGCTCTTCTCGATCTCGGCCAGCAGGACCCCCCGCGAGAAATCCTGGAGGTCGCGGCCGATGTTGACGTTCGAGACGCAGCCGATCGACACCCGGTAATAGTCGTCGCCCTTCTCGTGAACGTCGATCGTGACCTCGGGCATGAAGTCCCTGAAGACGCGATGGATGGCCCTCACGCCTTCGGCCTCGACCTTGACGTGATCGCGGTTCATATCGAGGTCGAGCTCGTTCACGCGGACGTTCATGAAGTTGCCGTAGGGGTTCGTCTGCGGGATGGCCAGGACGTTGACCTTGTCGAGCAGGGGCCGGAGGTCGCCGGCGGCCGTGTCGCGGATGATCTGGAGAACGGCCTCCTTGGCCGACTGCTCGTTGCCGTGCTGGGCGGCCGTAAACAGGACCGTCGGCTTGGTCCGGTCGAGCGTCTCCGGCGTCGCGGCCCCGTTCCGGCTGATCAGGACGAGGAAGATGTCCCGGGCGCCGTAGGCGTCTGTCGGGAGAGACCGGCCGACGATCGAGACGGCGACCTCTTTGGACGCGAGATCGAGCGCGCTCAGGAACGCCGCGATGTCCTCGTTCTGGGTGTACTTGAGGTAGCCGTTCTCTTCCGCCGGGGTCTTCAGCAGGGACTGAGCCTCAGCCGCCAAGGGGGACAGGCCCCCGATCAACAGCGCCGCGATCAGGACAAAACCGGTGCGTTTCATGTTCTACCCTCCTCCCGATCAGTCGGGCGATTTCTTCTCCGCCGGCTCGGCCGCCGCGGCCTTCTCGCACTTGAGCGCGACGTCCTTGACCTGGCCGGCCCGGAGGACCTTGAACTTGACCTCGCCGCCGCAGCGGAGCTTGGCCAGCTCCATCCTCAGCTCGTTGATGTCGGTGTAAGCCCGGCCGTCGGCCGAGAGAACGACGTCGCCCTTGTCGAAGTCGGCGCGGCTGGCGGCCCCCTCCGTCGGCTTGGCGTCGATGACCAGGTTCTCCAGGTTTTCGACCTTCTTGAAGCCGAGGCCGATCGTCGGGAAGGCCGGCTTGTCCTGCGGCGCCAGCCCGAAGACATAGTCCCCGATCGCCCGCGAGACCGCCAGCGTCTTTTTCTCCGCCGGCACCTCGACGGCGATGACCGTCTTGAAGGGCAGCTTCGAGCGCTCATAGGCGCGCCGGTTGAGACCGAGGTTGTAGAGGAGATGTCCCGAGCCAACGCAGACGACGAGGCGCCGTCCCTCGGCCTCGACCGCCTTGACCGCGTTGGCCCCCATGACCTCGTCCCAGGCCGACTGGGACCTATAGAGCCCCTCGAAGACCTGATCGAGGCCGGGTCCCATCATGGCATGCGGCATCTCGGAGGACTCGAAGACCGTCCGGATGAGTGTCCGGTGGTCCACGTTGGTCGTGTCCGGCGGCCCCGGGAAAAAGGCCTTCTCCTCATCCGTCAGGGCGTCCCAGCCCCTCATCCGGATCTTGGTGATGACCTCGCGCGGGGCGTTCAGGGCGTAGATGGGAAGCCGGTGCTCGCGGGCGAAGTCGAAGATCTTCTCGTAATACCCGAAGTTGAAGTTCCAGGTGACATACCAGCGGATCTCGCGGATGAACTCCTCTTTCGTCAGGATGCCCGCGGTCCACTTGTTGAGCGCCTCCTGGAGGGTCACCGGCACCATCTCGAGGCCGATGGCCAGGTGCTGATCCCGCGCGTAGAGGGCCCGGATGACCTGGTACTCGATCTCGTGCATGGGCATCGAGTTGTGGGTCTCGCCGACGTGGACGATCCGCGCCGCCTGCATCTCGTCGATCATCCGGTCGAACCCGACGGGACGTCCCGTCCGGCCCGAGAGAACG
>JBAVUQ010000217.1:0-1538 GCA_049696855.1 Candidatus Aminicenantales bacterium | reverse complement strand
TCGTCTGCACCATCATCGGACTGGCGTCGGGGATCTATCCCGCGGTCAAAGCCTCGCGCCTGGACCCGATCGAAGCCCTGCGTCACGATTGAGACGCGCCGGCCGCTCGTCCCAGCTCCTCGCACCTCCCCCGGGTCCAGGGCGCCGTCCCCGCGGATTTGACGAGTTTCCGGGCCAGGGATTATCATAGACGGACAGGGGAGCATAGCCATGGCCTCGGGCGTCGACATCTTCCTCCGGCAACAGCTGGTCGACCGGCGATACCGGCTCGAGCGAGCCTCATCGGCCGGCGCCGCGGGCCTTCAAGTCGAGAAGCTCATCCATGAGGTCGATGCCGCTCTCGATCGCATGGGAGCCGGATCCTACGGTCTCTGCGACGTTTGCCATGAGCCGATCGAGGCCGAACGGCTGATCAGCGATCCTCTGTCCCGGTTCTGCCTGGAGCATCTGACGCCCCCCCAGCAGCGGGCCCTCGAAAGCGACCTCGAGCTGGCCGCCAAGATCCAGGGAGGATTGCTCCCCGTGTCGCATCTCCTTCACGGGGGATGGGAGGCGTCTTTTCGCTATGAGCCGGCCAGCATCGTGAGCGGAGACTATTGCGATCTGGTCCGGGCTCCGAGCGGCGATCTCTATTTCATGCTCGGTGACGTGACGGGAAAGGGCGTCGCGGCGTCCATGCTGACGGTCCATCTTCAGGCTATGTTCAGGACCCTGATCCCGATGGGCCTTCCCCTTTCCAAGCTTGTCGAGCATGCCAGCCGGATCTTCAGTCAGAGCACCCTGCCGACCCATTTCGCCACGCTCGTTTGCGGGAGAGCCGCGGATTCCGGCGAAATCGAAGTCTGCAACGCCGGCCATCTCCCGCCCCTGCTCATCACTGAGAGGGGGGTCGACGAGATCGAACCGACCGGGCTGCCCCTCGGCGCCTTCAGTGACGCGCAGTTCGCCACGAGCCGGAACCGCGTCGAGCCCGGACAGGCGATACTCCTTTATACCGATGGACTTTCGGAAGCCCGGGACCGAGGCGGCCGGATGTACGGGAGTGCCCGGATCCGCGAGCTGGTCCTGGGCCGCCAACGGAGTTCGCCCGACGATCTGATCGAGGCCTGCATGAAGGACTTGGCGGCCTTCCGTAAGGACGTTCCCGCCGGCGACGACCTGACGATCATGGCCGTCCGCAGAGACCCCGGACCTCCCGTCCGCGACTCTTAGCCGATTATAAGCCGAGGTCCTTCTTCTTCTGTTCGAACTCTTCTTTGTTGATCTCCCCACGGGCGTATATCGTTTTCAGGATGTCGAGGTGAGATTGGCCGCCGTCGATCCCGCGCCGAGCCGCGCCCGTCCAGAGCCACCTGATCAAGGCGATGATTCCTGCGATGACGGCCAGGCAGAGGATTACCATAAGAACGACTCCCATCCATCCCCACCCGTGTCCCCAACCCATCATGCCCTGTCCTCCATGATACCCCCGGGGCTGAGAGAAGCCCGTCTGAGCAAGAAACGAGAAGAAGGCCAGTCCGGTCGGCACAGTCCAAAGC
>JBAVUQ010000216.1:0-3417 GCA_049696855.1 Candidatus Aminicenantales bacterium | reverse complement strand
GGCGCGGCGGCTGCGACCGGCGCCGCGGCCGCGACCGGGGCGGCCGCGGGGGAATTCCGGGCGATCTTGACCTTCAGGCCTTCGACCTCGAGCTCGAAGACCGAGAGGTTCTTCTCCTCGAGAAGGCCGACCAGCTTGCGGATCTCGTCGTAGTCGATCTTGCCGCACATGGCGCTCTCCTCGGGTCCGGAGGCCTTGTTGTTCTTGTCGCTCATGCCCTTTCCTTCCTTCCCGGAGTGACTTTATCGGCATTCCCCCCCGATTGTCAAGCCTGGGCACACGCGGCAGCCGGGAGATCGTCCTCGCGGACCTGTCAGCAAAAGGCCATGACGCCAGGCAACGTCAAGAAAAATAACGGGGACAGCGGTCGTTCAGTCTTTAAGCTCGTCGCGTATGGCCCGGAAGTCTTCTTTGAGTTCGATGAAGACCTTGACGATCTCCGGGTCAAAGTGCGTTCCGCTCGAGGAAACGATGATGTCCACGCTCTCCTCGTGGGAGAAGGCGGCCTTGTAGCAGCGCTTCGCCCTCAGGGTCTCGTAGACGTCCACGACCGCCATGATGCGGGCGCTGAGCGGGATGGCCTCGCCCGCCAGACCCTGGGGGTAGCCGGCCCCGTTCCATTTTTCGTGATGGAACCTGGCGATCGCGATGCCCATGTCGAGCAGGGCGTTCCCCGGGAACTGCCGTTGGACCGCTTCGAGCTTTTCGGCCCCCAGGGGGGCATGGGTCTTCATGATCTCGAATTCCTCCGGCGTCAGTTTGCCGGGTTTGAGGACGATGCGGTCGGCGATGGCGACTTTTCCGATGTCGTGGAGCGGACTCGCGTAAAAGATATTCTCGATGAATGTCGCGTCGACCTGGCCGCCGGAGCGGAAGCGATGAGACAACCCCTCGGCCAGCTTCTTGCAAAACGCTTGGACGCGCTCGAGATGCAGGCCCGAATCGTCGTCCCGCGATTCCGCCAGCTTGGCCAGGGCGAAGATCATGGCCATCTGCGTGTCCGAGATCTTTTTCACTTGGACCTGGACGAGCTTGCCCAATTGCCGGTTGTGCTGTTCGAGCTCCTCCTGGAGGTGCCGGATCTTCAGATGCGTATCCACCCGGGCCTGCACTTCGTCGAATTGAAACGGCTTGGTGATGTAGTCCACCCCGCCCACGGCGAAGGCCTTGACCTTATCCAACACTTCGTTGAGAGCGCTGATGAAGATGACCGGAATGTCCTTCAGCTTTTCGTCGGCCTTCAAGCCTTGGCAGACTTCGAAACCGTTCATCTCCGGCATGTTGACATCGAGCAGGATCAGGTCCGGCGTCTCGCTCAGAGCGGCTTGAAGGGCCAGCAGGCCGCTGGGAACGGGCCGGGTCTTGTATCCCCGCTCCTTCAACATGCTCGCCAGCAGCTGGAGGTTCGCAGGTGTGTCGTCGACGATCAGGATGCTCGGCTTGTTCGTATAGCCTAGAGATGGTTTCATCAGTCACTCCTCTCCGCGGGCAACAGCCCCAAGAGCGTGTTGTATTCGAAGCGTTCAACGAGGCCGCGCAGCTCCTGGGCGATCGGGGCGCACCGTCCGTCGATCTCTTCGGTCAATCCGATCATCAGGTCATAATCGGCTTTGATGACCGCGTCGCGCAGGTCTCGAACGAAGCCGGCGGGCAGAGCCGCCAGAGCATCCGCCGTCAGCGCGCTCCGGCCGGCGGACCGGGTCCGGTCCAGCTCCGCCCCGGTTTTCTCGGAAAGCTCGAACTCGACGCCCAAGAGCCGTTCGATCTTCTCGAAGAGGGCGGTTTCCCGGAAGGGCTTGGTCAGGAATTCGTCGGCGCCGGCCTCGATCGCTTCCCGTCGGTTCTCCTCGAACGCGCTGGCGCTCACACTGACGATCTTGACGTCCTGGCCGCCTTCGCTCGCCCTGATGCGGCGGGCCGCTTCGCAACCGTCCATCTCGGGCATCCGCATGTCCATGAGGATCAGGTGCGGCCGCCAGGCCTGGAATTCTTCGATGGCCTCCTTGCCGTTGACCACGCACCGGGTTTCGAATCCGATTTCGCCCAGGAGTTTGGATAAGAACGCGCTGTTGAACTCCTCGTCGTCGGCGATCAGGATCCGGCGCACGGACTGGCCGGGCCGCAGGCGTTTGACCCGATAGGATTCGGATTTCTTCTCGGCAAAACCGACCTCCCCCTCTCCCAATGGAACTTGGAACCTGAACAGGCACCCCTTCCCCGCCTGGCTGGTGACGGTGATATTCCCCCCCATGAGTTTGACAAATTCCTTACAGATGGCCAAACCCAGGCCCGTGCCGGACCTCACCAGGCGTCCGTCCCGGGTTTGCTGGAACGGTTTGAACAGGTCCTTCTGCTCATCTTCGGGAATGCCCGGTCCCGTGTCCTCGACCTCCGCGTCCAACCTGATTCCTCCGGCCTCTTCATGGCCGGTCCGGATTCTCAGGATGATCCCCCCGGTTTTGGTGAATTTCACCGCGTTGCCCAGCAGATTGATGAGGATCTGGCGCAGCTTGCCCTCGTCCCCCTCCACGTACCGCGGCATATGGCTCAGCCCTTCCACCGCGAAGGTCAGCTTTTTCGCTTCGGTGCGCATGCGGAACATCAGCTCCAGGTCCTCGAGCAGGGCCAGCAGGTTGAATGTCGCCGGGTTCAGGGTCGTCCGCCCGGCCTCGATTTTCGACATTTCCAGGATATCCGTGATCAGGGCCAGAAGGTGTTCGCCGCTCCGGTTGATGACGTCCAGATGCTGCCGCTGTTGAGGGGCCAGGGTGTCGTCGCGCTGCATCAATTGGGAAAAGCCCATGATGGCGTTTATCGGCGTCCGGATCTCATGGGACATATGGGCCAGGAAGGTGCTCTTGGCGCTGTTGGCCGCGTCGGCGACCCGTTTCGCGTCCTCGAGGTCCCTGGTCCGCTCCTGGACGATCTTTTCGAGGCCCTCCCGGTTCTTGGCCACCTCCTTTTCCGCGAGTTTGCGGATGGTGATGTCCCGGGCGATCCCCAGGACCACGATCTTCCCTCTGACTTCAGCGGGATAGGTGCTGATCTCTACCTGAACGAGCGTCCCGTCTTTTCGTCTCAGGACGAACTCGTCCGGTCCGGTCGGCTGGCCGGCGGCATTCTTGGCCAGGGCGGCGGCGGCTTTGGGCCGTTGGTCGACCGGCAAGAGACCCGATGTCAGGAAGCTTCTCCCGACGAGTTCCAGTTTCGAATATCCGGTCAGCGCCTCGGTCATGCGGTTGCCGTCGATGAAATTCCCTTTGAGGTCGTTGAGATAGATGACGTCGGGAGCGTACTCGAAGATGATCCTGAAGATCTCGTCCGAGCTCCCGATCTCCTCCTTGGCCCTGGTGTGCCCCATGGGGCTTTGCCGGGATTGAGCAGTCCAGGCCTTTGGGCCGATTGTGTTGACGCGCA
>JBAVUQ010000215.1:0-2861 GCA_049696855.1 Candidatus Aminicenantales bacterium | reverse complement strand
CGAACGTCCTCGACTGCCACCCCGAGCCGAGCCGCTCGAAGCTCAAGGGGATGATGGCCGAGCGCCGGACGAACGTCTACACCATCCAGAAGAACGGCAGGAGGAAGCTCATCTACCAGGCGCCCTGGCACAAAGACGGCGCCTATGCGGGCTTCGTCGAACTGTCTCTCGAGATCCCCTGGGATCTGCCCCACTTCAACCGGGATAAATAAGAAGGGGTCAAGCTCAAAGGGGCGTTCCGGAAGGGGTCAAACCTATACTTTTTCACTTTTTTCGGACGCTGGCCCTTGGCAAAACGAAGACGGGCCTAAAAAGTGAAAAAGTATAGGTTTGACCCCGTCTTATCTTAAAGCAGCGCCATGGTCAGGAACGGCACATAGGTGATGAGCAGGACGGCCACCAGCCCGATCCCGAGAAAGATGAGCACGTCCCTGTACACCCGGGAGATCGGCTCCTCGAACCTGTAGGACGCGAGGTACAGATTCAGGCCGACGGGAGGCGTCAGGTAGCCGAGCTCCAGGTTGGCCAGGAAGATGATGCCGAGGTGGACCGGATTGATATGGAAGAGGACCCCCAGCGGGATGATCAGGGGCACGACGACGAGGATGGCCGAGTAGATGTCCATGAAGCAGCCGACGACGAGCAGGGCCACGTTGAGGAGAAGCAGGAAGACGTATGGCGAGGAGATCGTCGCCGCCACCCAGTCGCTGAGCTTCTGCGGGACCTGGGCGTCGATGATGTAATAGGACAGGCCGTTGGCCAGGGCCAGGATGATCAGCACGCCGCCGATGATGGGCACGGCGCGCAGGAAGACGCGGGGCAGGTCGCGGAGCTTCATGTCCCTCTTGACGAACGTCTCGACGACCCAGACGTAGAACAGCGCGGCCGCGGCGCTCTGCCGCAGGTCGAGGATCCCGCCGAAATAGAGTCCGAAGACGAGAGGCGGCAGCAGCAGCTCCCAAAAGGACTCGGCGAACGCGCCCACGGCCTCCCGGAGCTTGAAGGGGTGCCGCGGAATGCGGTGCTTCCAGGAATAGATGATGCCGACGGACACGACGGAAATGACCAGGAACAGCCCGGGCAGGAGGCCGCCCACGAACATGTCCTTGATGCTCGTCTGGGAGATGACGCCGTAGATGATGACCGGCAGGCTCGGCGGGAAGAGCAGGCCGATGCTGCCCGAGGCGGTCAGGATCCCGACCGTGAAACGCTTGGGATAGCCGGCCTTCTCGAGGACGATCGCCAGGAGCCCCCCGAGGGCCAGGATGGTCACGCCCGAAGCGCCGGTGAACGTCGTGAAGAAGGCGCAGATGGCGACTGCCATCACGGTCAGTCCGCCCGGCATCCAGCCCAACGCGGCCTGGAAGAACCGGACCAGCCTCTCCCCCGCCTTGCTCTCGGACAGGAAGAAGCCGACGGCCGCGAAAAGCGGGATGGCCGGTATGGCGCTTCCGGTCAGCACGGTGTAAGCCTGGTTGGGGATGATCTCCAGCGGCTGCCCGCTCTTGGCGAAAAGGAGGAAGCCGATCCCGCCGAGGACGGTGAAGATGGGCAGCCCGAGGAAGGCCGCGGCGATAATGACGATGATCATCGGCCCGGCGAGCCCGGTGATCAGCGGCCGCAGAGCCTCTCCGGCCGCGGTGAGGGCCGGCAGGGAGACGGACCCGCCCGAGGTCGCGAGCTGGACGAGCGGCGCGAAGCCGAAGAAAAGCCCGATGACGACGGCCGCGGCCCCGGCTCCCCAGCGCGCCTTCTTCTTTTCGAGGGTGGTGATGAAGCGCAGGCTCATGGCCAGGAAGCCCGCGGCCATGATCAGGACGACCAGGCGCTTCGGCAGGAACCCGACCCGGTCCGCCGACGAGAACGCGTTCCTGGCGAACGATAGCGCGCTCAGCCCGAAGGCCAGGGTCAGGCCGGAGGCCAGGGCGGCCGTGACCGCGGCGGCGAGCCCTTTCAGGCGCGCCGGGAGGAACATCCCGGTGGCCAGGGCCAGGTGCTTCTTTTCACGCGCCGTGACCGCCGCCGCGATGAACGTGGCCGCGAGCACGAGGTGCTCGATGTAGAGCTCCGAATCCTTGATCCCGGTGTCGAAAACTTTCTGGGCGAGGGCCTCGGCGAGGAGCATCAGGGCCAGGCCGAAGATGGCCAGAAAGGCGAGCGTATCTTCGACCGTGTGGGCGCCGCGAAGGAGCCTATTGGCCATGGCTCTTTCGGTAGGCCTGGACGTATCCGACCGCCTGGTCGTAGATCTCCTTCGAGAAGACCGATCCGATCAGCTCAGCGACCGCTTTTTGGGCCGCCTGGCGCCATTTGGCCATGGCCGCGGCCGAAATTTCGTGGACGACGAGGCCGTTGTCCTTCATCATCTTCACGGCGTCCACCTCCAGGGCCTCCGTCTCGTCGTACAGCCCTTTGGCCTCGCCGAGCGTGGCATCGAGGAACGGCTGGTGCAGCTCGGCGGGGATGGACGCCCAGGCCTTGTCGCTGAGCAGCAGCCCGCCGACCAGGGGGGCCAGGGACGGCGCGAGCATGTGGGGAGCCAGAGCGAAGTACTGGCCCGAGCCCGCGATGAGCGGGGGCAGATAGATCGCCGTGACCGCGCCGCTTTGGAGCTGGATCATCATATTGTCGTCGCCGCTGACGACCTCGTAGCCCATCCGCTTCCAGATCTGCTCGACCTCGGGGAAATCCGAGGTCACACTGATCTTGAGCTTCTTCAGGTCGTCGGGCTCGATGACGGGGGTCTTGGAGAAGAAGTTGACCCAACCGGCGAGCGTCCAGAACATCACCTTGAAGCCGTTCCCTTCGATGGACTTTTCGAAGCTCGGTTTCATCTGGTCGAAGACCGCGTTGAACTCCTC
>JBAVUQ010000214.1:0-15895 GCA_049696855.1 Candidatus Aminicenantales bacterium | reverse complement strand
TCTCGCCGGTCACCGGATCGGGATAGTCGAATCCGTCGGAGCCCTGATAGAGCGCATCGGCCGCGAGGGAGAACTTCTTCAGACTGTACGACGCGTCCGCGCCGAGGCTCTTCGTGTCCCTGTCGCCATAGCTCCCCGTCAGCGTCAGGCGGGGCTCGACGGTCGGCCGGCGGGTGATGACGTTGACCAGGCCGCCCAGCGTGTTCGGGCCGTAGAGGACCGAGGACGGTCCCTTGGTCACCTGGACGGTGTCGATGCTCCCGGCAGAAATGGTTTTAAGGTCGAAGGTGGAAAAGTAAGGTTCGTAGACCGGCACGCCGTCGACGAGCAAGGCGATGCGGTTGGCCCCGACGCCGCGCAGCTTCAGCGTATAGGTGTCCTTGTCGCCGAAGGTGACCATGGAGCCCGGGATGTACTTGAGGATATCCGAGAGGTCGCGGGGCTTGAGCGCGTTGATCTCCTCGGACAGGACGGTCGAGACCGTCGCCAGCGGAACGTCCTTGGGGGACTTCCCCACGACCAGGATCTCCTCGGTGATCCGGACCTGTTTCTCTTCTTCCTTCTTCTTGGCTTGCTGCTGGGTCTTCGTCTCCTGGGCCGGGAGAGGGGACAGGCCGAGGGCCAGGGCCAGCAGGAACGAGGCGACGACGGTGAACTTGAGGGAGGGGCGCAGAGGTGAACTCACGATATTCTCCTTTTCGAAATGGAAGGACAAGCCGTTTCCCGCTTGTCCCTATCGGTCGGAGGGCCTGGCCGGATAAGGCTTTAGCTCCTCCGACTCGGAGAGAAGGCGTAGGTTAGCAAACGTCCGGGCGCCTGTCAACCGGATTATGGCCGGGCTCAGGCGGGCTTCTGCAGCTTGCTGTGCCTGACGCTGTACATGAAGTAGATGGCCAGGCCGGCCAGGAGCCAGATCCCGAACCGGATCCAGGTCACCTTGGGCAGGCTGTACATGAGATAGAAGCAGAAGCCGACCGTGATGAGCGGGGTGAACGGGACGCCGGGGGTCTTGAACTTCCGCTCGACCTCGGGCCGCGTCTTCCTCAGTACGATAACGCCGACGGACACGAGGACGAACGCGAACAAGGTTCCGATGTTGCAGAGGTCGATGATCATCGGCAGGGGAAAGAGGCCGGCGATGAGGGCCGTGGCGATGCCCGTGATCCAGGTGCAGAGATGGGGCGTTCGGTGAATGGGATGGACCTTGGCGAAGGCCGGCGGCAGGAGACCGTCGCGGGCCATGACCATGAAGATGCGGATCTGGCCGTAGAGCGTGACCAGCAGGGTCGAGATCATGCCGATGATCGCCCCGGTCGCGACGAGCGCGCCGCCCCACTGGATGCCGATGCGGCCCAGGGCCGCCGGCAGGGCGTTGCCGACGTCGATCAGCTTGTAGGGGACGATGCCGGTCAGGACGAAGGCCACGGCGACGTAGAGGACGATGACGACGCCCAGGCAGAGCATCAGCCCGAGCGGGACGTCCCTCTTCGGATTCTTGGTCTCTTCGGCCGCGGTGGAGACGGCGTCGAAGCCGATGTAGGCGAAGAAGATGATCGCCGCGCCGGCCATGACACCCTTCCAGCCGAAGGGCATCATCGGTTGGAGGTTGGCCAGACTGACGTGACGGACGCCGAGGACGATGAACAGAAGGATGACGGCGATCTTGACGAGAACGATGATGTTGTTGATCTTGGCGCTCTCGCGGATGCCGATATAGAGGACCCAGGTGATGAGCAACGTGATGACGATGGCCGGGACGTCGATGACGCCCCCGGACAGGACGATGCGTCCGTTGACCGTCGTGATCGGGGGCGTCAGGAGGGCTTTCGGCAGCTTGACCCCGGCGCTCTGGATGAGGCCGATGAATGTCGTCGACCAGCCGGAGGCCACGGCGCTCGCGGCCACGAGATACTCGAGCATGAGGTCCCAGCCGATGATCCAGGCGATGACCTCGCCGAAGGCGACGTAGGAGTAGGAATAAGTGCTCCCGGCGACGGGGAACATGCAGGCCAGCTCCGAATAGGTCAGGGCGCAGAAGCCGCACGTGACGGCGGCGATGATGAACGACAGCAGGACACCGGGGCCGGCGAGCTGGGCGCCCTGGCCGGTGGCCACGAAGATGCCCGTGCCGACGACGGATCCGATGCCCAGGGCCGCCAGGTCGATGGCCCTCAGGTTCTTCTTGAGCTGGGTGTGCTCCGCGGCCTCTTCGATCTGGGCCGGGGTTTTCGTCTTCCAGATGTTCATGCGGTGCCTCTCCTCGGAGCGCTAAGGAGGGGGATTATACTCAAGTCCGGGCGGAAAGCAATCCCCGGAATTCCGGAATTCCGGTTTGACAATAGCCGCGCGTTCGGATACCTAGAGAGCTCGACCTTTGCGACCGAGGAGGCGCCCATGAAGATCCGCCGGCTTTCGATCGTCCTGCTGACCGCCTGCGCGGTTGTCGTTCTGACCCTGTGTTCGGGAAGCCGCACGTCCCGGGCCCTGGATTCGATCAGGGCAGCGGACATGACATTTCCCATGAAGTTCCTCGGATCGCCGGAGTTCCATGGGCGGAACACACCCTCGACCGAGCTCGACATCGCCTCCCGGTACATCGCTCTCGTCGCCGAGCGGATCGGCCTCAAGCCCCTGATGCCGGGCGGGGCCTATTACCAGGAGGTCCCGGTCGAGGTCACGACTGTGCTGCCGTCCGCCTCCCGACTCGTCCTCTCCACGGCCTCGGGCGAGCGGATATTCTTCTTTCCGCTGGACGCGACCGTGGGGCGGTCGTTCGAGCCGGCGAAGGCCTCGGGCGAGATCGTCTTCCTGGGCTATGGGCTCCGCGCCCCCGAGCTCGGCTGGGACGACCTCGCGGGCCTGGACGTTAAAGGCAAAGTCGCCGTCATCCTGGATACCACACTTCCCGAGGGCCATCCGCTCAAGCCTGCGGAAAACCGACGGCGGCTGGCCGGCCGGGCCGCCGCCTTGAGGGTCTCGGGCGCCGCGGCGGTCGTCACGATCATCAGCGAAGGCCGTGAAGCGAGGTTGGCCCAAGAAGGGCTGACGTTCGACTTGCCCGAGAGGCTCAAGTTCCCTGATGTCGTCACAACGACCACGACGGCGCCGCTCCGACAAGCCGCCTCATTTCCGCAGGTGGAGGTCAGGCGAGAAGCGGGCGCGGCGATCCTGGGTTGCGCCCCCGAAGAGCTGGTCCGGATGTCCGAAGCCCTCCGCGCGGGAAAACCCGTGGCGGCGAAAAGGCTGGCCGGATGCCGGCTCGACATCGAGATTGGCGTCGCGACCCGGATGGAGAGGTCTTTCAACGTCGTTGCTTATCTCGAGGGCGCGGACCCGGCGCTGCGGCGGGAGTACTTGACCATCAGCTCCCACCACGATCATAATCCCGATCGCGAAGGGCGGATCTTCCCCGGCGCGGACGACAACGTCTCCGGCGTCGTCGGCATGTTCGAGATCGCCGAAGCCCTGATGATTGCGAAGCCCAAGCGGTCGGTCATTTTCGTCTGGAATACGGCCGAGGAGAAGGGACTCATCGGCTCGTACTATTTTGTCCAGCACTGCCCCGTCCCCGTCGAGAAGATCAGTGCCAACCTCGACCTGGACATGATCTCGAGGAACGACCCGAAGCAGATCTATCTCATCGGCTCGAACAAGCTCAGCTCCGAGCTCGACGCGTCGATCCAGGCCATGAACAAGAAGGTCGGGTTTGGATTGACCCTCGACTACACCTATGAAGCCCCCAGCCACCCGGATCGCTTCTTCTTCCGCAGCGACCAGTATCCCTATATCCGCTACGGCATCCCGGCGGTGTGGTTCTTCTGCGGGACGACCACCGATTACCACACGGAAGGCGATATCGAGGCCAAGGTCGACTACGGCAAGATGGAAAGGGTCTCCAAGCTCGTCTACCTCGTCGCCATGGATATCGGCGACAAGCCCGCCCTGCTGAAGCTCGACCTTCGTCCCGAGGTCCGGGCGCGCGGTCCCGAGAACATGAAAGTCGAGTGGAGATAGGGGCTTTTGACTTGCCCCCGGCCGTGTGCTATCTAGAACACGATGAAGATCGTCGCGGTCGTCGGCTTCTCCGAGAGCGGCAAGACGCGGCTGGTCGTCCGGCTCATCCGGGAGCTCAAGAGCAGGGGAGCCCGGGTCGCGGCCGTCAAGCGCTGTTCGCACGGCTTTTCCCTTGATACGGAAGGGAAGGATACGGCGGACTTCAGCCGGGCCGGCGCCGACGGCGTGGCCATGATCTCGCCGGAAGGCTGGGCGGCGCTCGGCGACACGCAGGCGGTCGATGCTCCCCGGCTGGCGAGGCGGCTCTTCCCCGCGGCCGGCGTCATCCTCATCGAGGGGGGCAAAGACGTCCGGGGAACCCCCAAGATCGAAGTGCTGCGGGCCGGATATTCGGGGGCCCCGGCGACCCCTCCTGACGAGCTCATCGCGATCGTCACGGACGGGCCCCGGCCGCCCGGCGCCGCGCACCCCGTATTCGGGCCCGATGATATTTCCGGGATCGCAGACCTCATCCTTTCCCTCGAGGAGGCGAAGATGGCGGACATCACGCTCGAAGTGGACGGCCGGGAGGTCGCCATGAACCCGTTCGTCCGGACGTTCATCGAGAGGACCGTGCTCGGCATGATCACCTCGCTGAGCGGCATCGATCCCGAGCCGAAGAGGATCTCGCTCGTCATCGACCGGACGGGCGCAGGGGCCAAAGCGGGGGCGAAGCCTTGAAGCCCCTGCCGAAGCCCGGGTCGATCGCCTTCGCCAAAGAGTACTTCGCCCGCCGCGATCCGGCCGTGCTGGCCGTCTTGCGTCAGAGCTCGGTCGGCATCGCCGGCGCCGGCGGCCTGGGGTCGAACGTGGCCGTCGCCCTGGCCCGGGCCGGGATCGGCCGGCTGGTCATCGCCGATTTCGACAGGATCGAGCCGTCCAACCTCAACCGTCAGCAGTATTTCATCGACCAGGTCGGCGAACGGAAGGTCGAGGCCCTGCGGGAAAACCTCCTGGCCATCAATCCCTATTCCCTCTATGAGATCCACGACGTCAGGATCACGGGGAGGAACGCGACGAGGATCTTCAACCGGGTCGACGTTCTCGTCGAGGCCCTCGACAAGGCCGAGGCCAAGGAAATGCTCATCGAGGCCAGCCTGTCGAAATTCCCCGGCCGGCCGATCGTCGCGGCCTCGGGCCTGGCCGGCTACGGTTGCAACAGCAGGATCCACTCCCGCCGCCTGGGCAATCTCTACGTCTGCGGCGACGAATCGAGCCAGTGCCCGAAAGGAGTGAGCCCCATGGCGCCGCGCGTGGCCCTGGTCGCGGCCATGCAGGCCAATCTGGTCGTGGAGCTATTGGTCAGAATGAAAGGTCGTCAGAGGGAATAGGACGGAGCGGAACCATGGCCGGATTTTCAATGAAAACGAGAATTCGCCTTGCGGCCCTGGGGGGGTTGGGCTTTGCCGCCGTGCTGATCCTCTGCTTTCCGAGCCCCATCCGGGTGATCAGGGGCATCGACCGATTTCGCTTCGGTTTGCCGAGCCTGATAGAGATGCTCGCGATCGTTTTATTGATATACACGTGTTTTTATATCCCGAATAAGAAAAGGGATTGACGGATCAGCAACGTCATCAAATTGAGAGGTCGTCATGTTACAGGGTAGACCGGTTTTTCGGGCCTAAGCCTTTCATTCCCCTCATATTATCCTTCATTATCAATCGCTTATGGGCGCAAATGCGGCCCGAACTGATTAAGCGGTTTTAAGTCATTTTACGCCGTTTTTAGTATCCAACTAGCCAAAAACTAGCCAATTGCTCAAGGCCTCGGTCTGAAGGCCCGCGCCTTTTTCAACCTGTGTTGTCCACGCTTCCAGCGCGGCGCCCGACAGCAAAATCCCTTCCGCTAGGATCGCTGGCCGGCCTGCATCGGAAGGGTGGCCGGGGTCCGTCGGGATATCCGCGGCCGGGGATCCCCTGAACAAGCGGCTCCCGGCGCCCCTCGAAGCCCCGTCGTCCCAGGGGGGGTATGGGGCGGTCGCCCGGCTCACGCGCTGACGTGTGATCGTAAATCTCTACAGGAATTTACTATAGTTTTTCCCTAAAGGGCGCTCCGAACTTCATAAAGATACTTTGCCCGTTGAAAGGGATAAAAATTTAATGTCGGACTGGAGCAATATCTGGGGAGCAGATCAGTGGTCGGAAAGTTCACTCTAGGGCTGGTACAAATGTTAGGGGGCAGGTCATTAGCTTATAAGGAAAAGGGGAAGTATCCTTATGCGGCCAACTTCTATTACGACATATTTCAATTTTGGAGGAGAAGAGAGGTTTCTACATCAGGTCAAGGCGGGTTATCAAATTAAAAAGTACATTATTCCAAACATAGATTATTTTCTGAATAAATTATACTCTCTTGGGCTCAACGTTACAGAGCGGACCGAGGCTATTGATGACCTCAAAATGTTTAAGAAAAGCTTGGCTGCGGCTACTGAGGATGCTTGTTTGACCCAGAGTCAGGCTGATTTATTAGAAAAGATTATGGAGGACATCTACAAGACGCTTTACGCCGAAATTATTGGGAAGACGGCATATGTCGAGTCCTTTATCGGGAAGCTCCGGGATGAGCATCTCAACGGCGAGGTGTTGGATACGTTGGCGGAAGCGAAGGTCCTTGCCGAGGACTGGCGAAGGGAATACGATCGCTTCAGGCCGCATAGCTCCTTAGGCTATAGGCCACCGGCTCCAGAGGCATATATGACTGGAAAGATCACTCAAGGGCTGGTACATTGATCGGGGGCGGGTCACTGGTTGCCCGGGGGTTCTGGAAAACCGCACACAGTAAAGGGGAATTACGATGAACAATCGCCGTTGGCTAGGAATCGGGTTGGCGGTCCTGCTGTTACTCGTTGGCGGGTTGGCCGTTCAGGGCGAGCAGGATGTGAAGGGGGAGGTCGCTGCATGTGAAAAGGTCATCCGGAAGGTGGATAAAGACCTCGAAAAAGCCTTGGAGATGGACCTGGCCGCGCTGACCGCAATCGTCGAGAACAAGGAAGGGCTGGCGGCAGAAAAGCAGATTGCAGCCATCCGCCAGCTGAAGGCGAACCTAACGGTTCGCGAGTGGGTCACGATCTCTTCTGCCGAACCTCTTCGAGACTTTCTCGAGTCCAAAGGCCAGGCCGACTTCGCCGACTGGCGGCGGTTGGCCGCGGCTGGCAGCCCTGCGGCGCAGCACCTTTATGGCTTGTGTCTCTCCGAGGGGGCATTCGGTCTCGAGGCAGACGCCGCCGAGGCGGTCACTTGGTTCCGCAAAGCCGTGGACCAGGGATATGCGCCAGCACAGAGCGTTCTTGGCAATCGCTACCTCGTCGGCCAGGGCGTGGCCAAGGATGAGGCCGAGGCCGTCAGGTGGTATCGTAAAGCCGCCGACCAAGGATATGCGCCAGGGCAGAGAAACCTTGGCGCTTGCTACGTCAACGGCCAGGGCGTGGCCAAGGATGAGGCCGAGGCGGTCAAGTGGTATCGCAAGGCCGCGGACCAGGGAAACGCCACGGCGCAGAACTACCTTGGCGCTTGCTACGACAACGGTCAGGGCGTGGCCAAGGATGAGGCCGAGGCGGTCAAGTGGTATCGCAAGGCCGCGGACCAGGGATATGCGCCAGCGCAGAACAATCTTGGCGCTTGCTATGACTACGGCGAGGGCGTGGCCAAGGATGAGGCCGAGGCGGTCAAGTGGTATCGCAAAGCCGCGGACCAGGGAAACGCCATAGCGCAGAACAACCTTGGCGTTTGCTACGTCAACGGCCAGGGCGTGGCCAAGGATGAGGCCGAGGCGGTCAAGTGGTATCGCAAGGCCGCGGACCAGGGAGACGCCATAGCGCAGAACAATCTTGGCGCTTCCTACTACAACGGCCAGGGCGTGGCCAAGGATAAGGCCGAGGCGGTCAAGTGGTATCGCAAGGCCGCGGACCAGGGAGACGCCATAGCGCAGAACAACCTTGGCGCTTGCTACGACAACGGCCAGGGCGTGGCCAAGGATGAGGCCGAGGCGGTCAAGTGGTATCGCAAGGCCGCGGACCAGGGATATGCGCCAGCGCAGAACGAACTTGGCAATCGCGACTACATCAGCAAGACCAACCTTGCCTTGGCCGAGGCGACGCGCAAGGTTATCCACAAGCGCTCCGATTCGCCGAGTGAGCGCCTCGCCGAGATCAACACCCTGAAATACGCGTTCATTGACCCGGATACCGGGCGCGTCAGCTTCATAGGCACCTATGATCGGGCTTATGCCTCCGGGCCCATCCCCTATGCCGATCTGCTGGCCGAGGCGCTGGACAACCCCTATCCCGCTTTCTCCTTGGACGAGGGGTCATCAAAGTCTGCCCGACAAGCAATCAAACAGCTCTTCGATAAGGAAATGCGGCGTATCGCTACGGATCTGGATTATGGCGTCAAGTGGATGCAAAACGTCTTACTGACCATATTGAATTCCAGGGAACCTATTCCGGAGAAGCTGGTCATAGATCAGCGCTTAAAGCAGTTGGGCATCAAGCCCCAGGAGCTTGCGGCCTATCTCGACTTAAAGAAATCCAATGCTAATATCACGAGCGAGAAGCAGTACCGGCTGTGGAGCAATTTTGTAGGTAAGCTCTTTGCCAGTGTCGGCATTGAGGAGCGTTACGGCAAAGCAGTGGGTATCCTGCTGATGACTCAGCAGATGGTGATGCGGGGCGAAGAAGACAAGGCAATTGCCGATGGGCTGTATAAGGAACTGGGCGAGCTTTTGGGCCTCATTGACCAGATGCAGCGCCCGATGAATATGAGACAGCTTTGGGTCATGTTCTACGGCAACCTCCTTAAGGGTATGGGCGTGCCGGCCGGCCAGGTGAACGCCATGGCCAACCGCGTGGATATCCATAGCTCCAGTTGGGACTCGGAACTGGCCCCAGCCTTCGATGCGCGCTATGTAGCCTTGGCAAAAGAGGCCTTCCAGCGGAACATATTAAAGAGTTTTGTACTGACACAGGCCTTCCTGAAGCGCATGTATTCGCTGCCCACGGTGTATTCCAAGCCAAAGCTGTACGGCAAGCGCGCCGACTCGCCATTGACACGTGTCATGTTCGATGCCGACTACGCCTTGAAGTATGTCACCACTCTCAACCCGGACACCGCCGCCTTGCCGGGGTATCTGTCTGCCGTCGAATTTCTCAGCGCGGCGGCCGAACGTTTGGGGCGTTCTGACGAACTCAAGGAGGGTGAGGTCCGCGAATGGATCTACCCCGGCGAGCTAAGGCTGGAACCCTTCACTGATAATAGCGGCGTGCGTTTCGCCTCGGCCAATCTGCGTATCGGCGTGGAGCCTCTGGATGACGCCTCAAAGAAAAAGGCCTGGCTGTGGCCGGTGCTGAACGAGTACGCAAGCAAGCTCAACGAACGATACGACGACTATGCGCGCCTTTACCCCTCCCTGTATGTAATGCGCGAGACGGAAAAGGTCATCGCCCTGGCCCGCTGGATTAAGCAGAATGGCCTCCGGGTCGATGTACCTAAGGCCCGCCCGGTGGCCAATCCGGTGCCCGATCGGGTAGAAGGCTTCATTGACATCATCTTTGTGAGAAAAGCCACCGGCGCCACCGACGATCTCTTCTTGCGTGCCGACGGCGGGGTTGTTTTCGATCAGAATGAAGGCGACGGCTGGATGAAGATCCAGCCGTCCGTCACCACCACCCGCGATGTGCTGCAGCAACTGGCCGCGAGCACCGCGCTGGCGGAGCAGGCCTCGGCGGCGGCACTCAGTGGAAACATGGAGGGCGCGCGTGACCTGGCACAGCTCAGCGCCGACGCGATGATAGGGCAGATCGACATGAGCCGGCTGCCTGAGCCGGTGATGGCACCCGCGCTAGCCCCAAATGAGAGCGTGGCGGGACGCGCCGAAGTCGCTCAGGCGGCGATCGCTGCGACCGAGGTGAGCACGGCAGCGTTGGCGAAAACGCGGACCGACCTTCAACAGGCCGAGCCGCTCAAGACCAGCGATCCGGCGCGCTACGCGCAGATCCAGCAGCAGTCGCAGGTGACGGTGACGCAGTCGGAGCAGAACTTGCGTCATCTCCAGGACATGTTGGTAAAGTACCGGCTCAAACCTGCCGATTCCCCCGCGGTGGCATTGGATCTGCGTAAGTTAGATCCGTATAAGCCGATGGTGGATAGCGGTCCGGAAAGGCCTGCCGTGAGCGCGGTGCGTACCACGCTGCATAATGAGCAGGATCTGCAGAAGATCCGGGCGAAGATTGCTACTTTGCAGCTAGATACGAAGATAATTCGGTCGCGCCTTGCAATGTTTTCAAGAGCGTTGCTCTTGAACCAAGGCGAATATGAAAAATGGGCACAAACCATCGATGACTCGCTCGAGGGTGCCTCTCAGAGGGCAATAGAGTTTGGTAAGGACCTCCTATTTGAGGGCGTGTTGGGTTCCCTAGAGAAGACCGTCCAAAAGAAAAACTACGCCTTACTTGATGAGATCATTTTTTCAACGGATCGCGAAAAAAGGTTGTGGCTCGGAAGAGAGTTGCGTTCTCGGCATATCGAGTTCGACAATGTTAAAACTCTCCTCGAGTTAAATAAAAGCAATGGTGACCTGGCGGAGTTGATGGCGAGTGATGAGAACAATTTGAAAAAATACTTGGATGCACTTCTCCTAGTGAACGACCTGTTTGAGACCACCGGTTTATCAAAAATAGCATTGAAGGGAACACTCCCGGGAAAATGGTTTTATTATACGAAACTGGCGGGTGAAACTGCCATGGATGTGGTCTCTGTCGGTTGGGCGTGGTCCGAGACGCGCAAGCTCAAACAAGAAAGAGAACAAATCGAAATAGACGTCGCGTGGCTGTCGGCTCGTATGCAACTGGTTGAGGAAGAAGTGCAGTGCCTGACGCGCTGCCTCGAAGCCTACACCGATGCCTGTGCTAACGGGTGTGCGGGCAAGAGCAGATACTCGACTCCTCCTCCACCGCTTAAGTGATCGAAGGAGTGCGACTATGTCGAGTTCGTCAGCGAAGAAGAATATCAACGAAAAC
This sequence comes from Candidatus Aminicenantales bacterium, assembly GCA_049696855.1. Taxonomy (GTDB): domain Bacteria; phylum Acidobacteriota; class Aminicenantia; order Aminicenantales; family Saccharicenantaceae; genus RBG-16-66-30. The sequence continues at coordinate 4,830 of JBAVUQ010000214.1, read as the reverse complement.
GCGAAGAACTCATGCAGGAGAAGTGGTAACGGCTAGAATTTCGCGACGTTCGCCAGGTTCTCGTTCACGAGGAGCTCGTTCGATGAGGCCCCTTCGGGCGCCGCGGATCACCACTTTTGCTTCAATATTTCCGCCCGTTTGTCGCGGTACTCCTCGTCCGTGACCAGCCCGTCCTTTTTCAGGAGCTCGAGCTTCCGGAGCTTAGCTTCAAAATCAGGGCCCGACTCCCCCTCCGGGATTTGAGATTCGGTGTCGAGTTCCAGGACGCCTTTGCGGCTGGTGAGAAGATGGATCGAGAAACCGATCATAATGAGAACGATGAAGATCCAGAAGATCATGAACGCAATGCCCAGCCCCGAGCCTAGTTTGATGAGAACGGAGAGGAAGACCAACCCGAAAATTAGGAAAGCGATAGCGGCGATCAATCCCAGCAACACCGCGGGCCGAGTCGGCTTGACGCTCGTTTTTTGAAGCATGATAGCCTCCCTGCTTCCGCTAGACTTTGATGGCCAGGATCCTAGATTAGCAATTCCTGACCATACGCATTCTACCCTGAAGCTTATCACTTTGTCCCGATCCATTATTTCAGGGTCCGGCTCGTATCCTCATCGGTCCGGATCATGGCAACGACGGGAAGACGACCGGATGGCACGACTGAGCGGGTCCGTAAGAGCTTCAGGACGAAGAGCGAAGCCGTCGGCGCCCTCGATGATTTCCGCGGCAAGCGTGACCGCTGGCGTCGTGGGATTGACAACCCTCGCCCGAAGGCTGCTCCCGTGACCTTCGAGGCCTGCGCTCAAAAGCTTATCGACGACTACTCCGTCCACAAACGTGCCAACACTCTCCTGTCTCATCGGCAAGCCCTAAAATCGCTCCTCCCGACGTTCAAGGGTCACTTCCTCGCGGAGATCAGTCCGGCCATGGTCTCGAGCTGGTATTCCAGCCGGCGCTCCAAGGCGCCTGTCGCAGCCAACCGGGAGATGTTCTTCCTCAAGCTCATGTTCAAGAAGGCGAAGGCCTGGCTCGAGACCGAGCGCGACCCGACCGCTTCGGTCGAGATGGGGGACGAGCCGGAAACGAACATCAGGGTTCTGACCGACGACGAGGCGGCCCGGCTTCTCGATGCGGCGGAACCGAAGGCCCGGCCAATCATCCAGGTCCTCTTGACGACAGGCCTCCGGAAGACCGAGGCCCTGGCGCTTCGTTGGGAGCATCCGGGCTGGGAACATGATGCGAAGCTCAAGCACTCCATCGTCTCGCTCCGGCGGGGGGTCATCCGCGTCCCGTCACTTCTGGCCAAGAGTGACAAGTCGCGGGAGATTCCGCTGAGCCCGGAGCTCGAGGCTTTCTTCCGCAGCCTCCAGGCCGAGTCGAAATCCGATCTCGTCTTCGGTGTCAAGGAGATTTGGCATTGGCTGAAGCGGGCAGCGGACGCGGCTGGGATCAAGGGCCTGACGGTCCATCATCTGCGCCACACGGCGGCAAGCCGGATGCTCAAGGCTGGTGTGGACGTCAAGACGGTCCAGGAGATCCTCGGACATTCGAGCCTGGATATAACCCTCCGGTATCTGCACACCGACTCCACGGCAAAGCGGGACGCGATAGCCAAGCTCAGCCGGATCTACCTCGCCACTAGCCAAAAACTAGCCAACGAGGTAAAATCGAAAACGCAAGCGATTGAAATAAAAACGTTTAAAAACTTATCAAATTGAGAGGTCAACATGTTCAAGGTCAACGACTATTTCGACGGCAAGGTGAAGTCCCTGGCCTTCAATTCGATGGACGGGCCGGCGACGGTCGGGGTCATGGCCCCGGGCGAGTACGAGTTCGGTACCTCGACCGTGGAGGTCATGACCGTCCTCAGCGGAGTCCTCAGGGTCAGGCTTCCGGGAAGCGAGGTCTGGAAAGACTACAAGGCGGGCGCGAGCTTCACGGTCGAGGCGGGGAAGAAGTTCCAGCTGAAGGTCGCGGCCGACGCGGCCTACCTCTGCCTCTATCGCTGACGAGCGGTCCGGCTCAGTAATTCCAGCCCAAGAACGCCCTGGCGACGACGTTCATCAGGATGGGAACGGCGTAAATCAAAGCTACGGCCAGGACCTGTCGCGACCGCTTCTTGAGGCCGAGGACGAAGATGATGGCCGCGTAAAAATAGAAGTAGCCGAAGACGAAGATCAGCCAAATGCCGCCGAAGGAGCGGTTCCAGAAGGGATATTCCCAGACGAGCAGTCCGCCGATGTTGAGGAGGACCTCGACAAAGACGCAGAAAACGGCGTAGCCGATGGCCCAGAACCAGCGGTTGGGCAGGCCAAGGATCTTTTCTTTGGGGTCGTCCGAGATCGTGTGGCAATAGATGATGCCTGCGATGGCGAACATGAACATGATCTCGATGTTCCAGCCGACCATGGTCCGCAGGGCCGTGTCCCCCGGGGTCGTCCAGAACGCCGACCGTCCGGTCAGGACGAGGACCCAGCCGTTCCAGGTCTCGTTGAAGAAATCCACGCCGAAGAGGGTCAGGCCGGCCAGAATGGCGTCCCAGTTTCCTGAGCGGTGCGCCTCCTTGATCTCTCTGGCGTAGATGTAGAAGACGATAGCCAAGAGCGGGATGACGTACCACTTGAGCATGGTGAGATCCCGGAGTCCGTCGAGAGCCCGCAGAGATGCCTCGGTCATGGCCGACCTCCTTCGATGATATGGAGAGCGCCTGCCGCGGTCCCAGGCGGCCGGCGGCCGCTCAGCCTCCCGAGTAGATCGGCGAGATCACGATCCGGTCGCCGTCCGCCAGAGCTTCGCCCGGCACGACGGCCCGGCCGTTCCGGGTGACGATCTTCGGCCGGGACCTGTCGATGCTGACGAGTCCGACCAGGTCGTCGGCCGTCGTCCCCGCCGGGACGTCCAGCTCCCTCTCGCTGAAGCCGAAGAGCTGGACGAAGGGCCCGATCAGCTTAACCGTGATTTTCATGCTGCGCCCGCTCCTCCGCTCAATCAAGTCAATGACCCGAATTTTTCGGCCGCCTTGGCCTCTTCGCCGAGGCCCAGCCGCTCCAGCGTCGCCTTGGTCGGGATGCCGCGCTTGTCGTAGCCGCGGATGTCGTAATAGTGCTGGAGCAGGCCGTCGTACTTGTCGAATTCGAGATGCTTCCCGGCGATGGGGCCCTCGGTGTCGACGTTGGCCGGATCGAACCAGACGGCCGGCGGATAGTCGCGCCTGCGGTCGGTCTGCGGGTATTCCCGGAGCCAGAAGAGCTTGATCGTGGAGTAGATCCTGTCCGCGATCGTCCAAAAATCGTCCAGGGTCCAGTCGAGCCCGCTGACGAGCTTGAAGTATTTCGGATAGTTCTCGAGGCTCCAGCCGTTCTCGATCCAGGGGAAGCGGCAGGCGACGATGAACTCGAACAGCCCGCCCCGGATGCGCTGGAGATCGACGACCTTTTGGGCCTTCTCCGGCCCGTAGGAATCGCGGGACGTCTGTTTGAGCTCGAAGGTGATGACCCACGATTCCTTGTGGTGGGCGCCGATCGGGCTGACCCCGAAGGCCAGGGCCATCCCAGGGATGAACTTGCAGTTGTAGGCGGCCACCTCGAGGCCCTTGACCTGCATGGCGTAATCCAGGGAGCCGTGGCCGAACTTGCGGGCGGCGCGCATCGAGCCCTCGGCCAGGATGTTCCCGATCTCGCCCTCGCGCCTGGCGATCAAGCCCAGCAGCTTCTTGGACGCCGCGGCATCGCCGAACCTGTAGTCGCCGGCCACGGCCCCATGGTCGATGGCGTCGGCATAGAAGCTCAGGACGCAGCCGCCCGACATCGTGTCGATGCCGTAGTCGTCGCAGAGGTAGTTCAGGGCCCCGATCTCGGGCAGATCGAAGATCTCCAGATTGGGTCCGAGGAGGCCGATATTCTCGTAGTCGAGCTCGGACTCGCGGCCCTCGTCGTCGTGGATGGTGATGCCGCAGCGCATGGTGCAGTTCGGACAGCCGTAGGTGGCGATGCGGGCGTTGTTCAGGCGCTCGCCGTCGCACTTCCAGGCGTCGGGATGATGGGTCTTGCGGAAGTTGCGGACAGGCAGTGCGGCGACCTCGTTGCACCAGGCGAGAACGCCGTTCGTGCTCTGGATGGACCAGCCGGTCTGCTTGTCGATCTGGTGGACCTGGCGTAGGTCGTCATAGCCGACCTTCTTCATGCCGGCCGGGTCCGCCTGGGGGATGGGCTTCGTCCCCTTGACGACGACGGCCTTGAGAAGCTTGGAGCCCATGACGGCGCCCATGCCCGTCCGGCCCCCGGCCCGGCCCTCCATGCTTCGGACAACGGCATAGCGGACCATGTTCTCGCCGGCTTGGCCGATGTTGAGAACGCCGACGCCCTTGCCGTATTTCGCATAGATCCAATCGTTCGTCGCGTAAGTCCCCTTGCCCCAAACCTCGTCGGCCGGGAGGAACTCGACCTTGTCGTCCTCGATATACAGCATGGTCGGCCTGGCGGCCCTGCCCTCGACGATCAAGGCGTCGTAGCCGGCCTTGCGGAGCTGCTCGGCCACCCGGGTCCCCAGGTTGCCGTCCCCGTAGCCGCCCGTGCTGGGGGATTTTCCGGCGACGACTGCTTTCCCCGTGTTGGGGGCCGGTATGCCCGCGATCGGGCCCAGGGCGACGATGAACTTATTGTCCGGGCCGAGAGGATCGATCCCGGGAGCGAGCTCGTCGAACAGGATCTTGACGGCGAAGCCCCGCCCCCCGATCCACTTGCGGGCAAAGTCTTCGCTAAAGGGCTCTTTCTTAAAGGTTTTCGCGGTCAGGTTGACTCGAAGGAATTGGCCGGTCCAACCATTCATGATGGCGTC
>JBAVUQ010000213.1:0-4830 GCA_049696855.1 Candidatus Aminicenantales bacterium | reverse complement strand
GCCGGTCACGGGCTATCTTCCCCGGTCGTAAGGATAGAGGAAATCGTGACCTACCGAGCGGATCGAGAGCTTGGCGATCGGCGGCAGCAAGCGCTTGAAGCCCGATCTCTCGATCATCCGCAGGACGCGGTCGACGGCGGCCGCGGCATGTCCCGCTTCGATCACCTCACGGCGGCTCTTGCGGCCTTCGACGAGGCCGTAGAGGATGAGGTCGAGCTCTTCATAGGGGAGGCCGATGTCGCCCTCGTCGGTCTGGCCCGGCCACAAGCCGGCGGTCGGAGCCTTGCGCCGGATGGCCGTGGGGATGCGCAGATGGGCGGCCAGCTCGCGGACCTGCGTCTTGTAGAGGTCGCCCATGGGATTGATGGCGCAGGCCATGTCGCCGTAGACCGTGCCGTAGCCGACGAGAAGCTCGGACTTGTTGCTCGTCCCGAGGACGAAGCCTCCCTCCCGGAGGGAAAAATCATAGAGGATGGACATGCGCTCGCGGGCCATCTTGTTCCCCCGCTGGACCCGGCTCGTCGTCGGGTGGGCGGCGAAATAAAGGTCGATCTGGGGCGCGATGTCGATCGTTTCGCGGCGGATGCCCAGCTTCCGGGCCAGGGCGGCCGCGTCCCGGACGTCCTCGGGATAGGCCCGGCCATAAGGCATGATCAGGCCCAGCACGTTCCGCGGCCCCAGGGCGCGCGCGGCCAGGGCGGCGCAGACGGCCGAATCGAGTCCGCCCGACAGCCCGACCAGAGCCTTGGCGCAACCGCACCGGCCGAGCTCGTCCCGGATGAAGGCGACGAGGATCTTCTCGACGAACGCGGCGTTAATCTTCGGGGGCACGGACGATCCTTTCGAGGGACCTCCAGATCGCCTCGGGTTTCTCGTCGCGCTTGAACAGCCATTTCCGGCGGCCCTCCCGGACATCGGCCAGGTCGATCCGGCAGACGACGATCTCCGGGTCGACGGCCGAGCCCCGGGCGACGAGCCGGCCGCCGGGCGCGAACACGAACGAACCGCCGGCGAAGGTCACGCCGTCCTCGCTGCCGACACGGTTCGTGTAGATGACGAAGGCCGTCGAAAAATAGGAGACGGCCTCGCCCATGAGCTCCCACATCCGGCTCGTTTCGAAGGCCTCGCCGCCGGCGACGCCGCGCCCCGGGGCGGCCGAGATGCAGATGATCAGGTCGGCGCCTGAAGCATAGTGGACGTAGCTCGAACCGTACTGGAGGAAATCGCGGCAGATGAGAAGCCCCGCCCGGCCGAAGGGCGCTTTGAAAGACCGGAAATCTCGCCCCTGGGCGAAGAACTTGGCCTCTTCGAAGATTCCGCCGGTCGGCAGGAAGACTTTGCGGTGGACGTGGACGATCCTGCCGTCGGCGATGAAGGCGGCCGCGTTGTAGAAGAGGCCCCGGTCGGCCGGGCTTTCCTCGACGAAGCCGATGACGGCCGAGAGGCCCTTCGTGGCGGCGACGATCTTGCGGAACCGCGGGTCGGAGGCCGGGTCGAGCGCGACCTCCTCGACCAGGTCCTTCAGCGTATAGCCCGTCAGGCCCAACTCGGGGAAGCAGACCAGTTCGACCTTCTGCTTCCTGGCCTTCTCGATGATCCCCACGTGGGTGGCGATATTGGCCTCGACGTCCCCAAGCTTCGGCACGATCTGTGCGAGCGCGATCTTCATGCCCAAAAATTATCACATTCCCGTCGCCCTTTCAAACGACGCGGACTAAGAAGGTGCTCTCGTGGGCAAGGGCGAGAGCGCAGGAGGTGTTCCCGGAGGAGGGCGTGGGAGGGCCGAAGCGGGCACGGTTCCTCGAGCGAAGCGAGAGGAGAGCGAGGCCCGGATCCGAGGGGGTTTGGCACGCCGGGCCAAACCCCCGACCCGACGGAGGGAATCCTCCGAGCCAAGAGCCCTTGGACACGAGATCCACCTCATGATGCTGGGTTGAAAATTCCACGCGAATTGACTATAGTTAAGTTTTCTCGAGGATTCGAAGCACAATGGACCATATCGCGATCCACCTGCGGGATATCTTCTTCAACAAGAAGACCGGCAGCCTGATCTTCCACCGCGGGGAGATCCTCAAGTACTTCTTTTTCGACAAGGGCGTGATCTTCCAGGTCAAGACGAACCAGCCGGATGAACGGCTGGGCGAGGTCCTGTTCAAGCTCGATCGCCTCTCCAAGGAGGAGCACGCCAAGATCGACGAATACGTCGAGCCCAACAAGAACATCGGCGAAGTCCTCAAGACCCAGGGCGTCATCTCCGAGGAGGACCTGGCCGAGGCCCTGGCCCACCAGATCCGCGAGAGCATCCTCAACGTCTTCGCCTTCTTCGACGCCGAGATCGAATTCCAGGCCCATAGCGAGTTCGCCGGCAACTCCGGCGAGACGCGGGTCAGCGTGCCCCTGCTCATCGAATACGGCATCCGCCGCATGCAGCCGAACCCGCACCTGCAGGCCTTCCTGGCCCGGCGAACCCCCGTTCTCGGCCGGAAGACCTATGCCTATCTCCTGACCATCGAGGAGAAGGACATCCTGGAGAAGGTCAACGGAAAGGACGCGGCCGAGATCATCCTGCGGACGCTGACCATGCCGGCCGAACAGTTCTGGAAAAGCCTTTACCTCTTCTATTGCCTCGGCGTCGTCGACCTCGAGGGCGATGTGACCTCTCCCGAAGCGGCCCCCGACGCGAAAACCCGCCTGCGGCCGCCGGGCGCATCACACGATGACGTCCCTCGGCAGATGGCTGAGGTCCTGACCTTCCGGGACACCCTGCCGTCGATGACGCTCTATCAGATCCTGGACATCCCCAGGACGGCCACCGACGATGACGTCAAGAAGGCCTATTTCCAGATGGCCCGCCGTTTCCATCCCGACCGCTTCGACCGCCAGATCGTGGTCGAGTTCAAGGCCCAGATCGACGAGGTCTTCGACGGGATCACCAACGCCTACCGCGTCCTCAGCAACAAGGAATCCCGGCGGGTCTACGATGCCAAGTCCGGCACGGTCTCGACCCAGGAGGATGTGCAGGAGTCCTTCCGCAAAGCCGACATCAAATTCCGCCAGGGCAAGACCCTTCACGCCCAGTCACGCTACGACGAGGCCATCGCCTACCTCGAAGAGGCTGTCCGGGTGCGCCGGGACAAGGCCGATTACTACCTGCTCCTGGCCATGTGCGAGTCGAAGCTTCCGCCCTATGTCCAAAAGGCCGAGCAGGATTTCCTGAAAGCCATCCAGCTCGAGCCCTGGAATCCCGAAGGCCACGTCGGCCTCGGCCTGCTCTACAAGGCCGAGGGCCTGCAGACCAAGGCGATCAAGCAGCTCGAGAAAGCTCTGGAAGCCGATGCCGAGCACGCCACGGCCCGGGAAGCCCTCGACGAGCTCACCGGCGGGCAGAAGAAAAGGTCAAAGGGCCTCTTCAATCTGGACATGTTCAAGTCGAAGAAAAAGAAGAAGTAGCTAGGTCTTCCGGCCGACAAGCTCAAAAAACTCTTTCGCCCCGATCGTCCGGACGCCGAGCTCGCGGGCCCGGTCGAGCTTGGATCCCGGCGACTCCCCGACGATGAGCCCGGTCGTCTTCCGGGTCACCGAGGACCCGACCTCGGCCCCCTGTTCCTCCAGGAGCTCGCGGGCTTCGTCCCGGCTCAGGCCGGGGAGAGTTCCCGTGATGACGAAGACCTGCCCGGCGAGAGGCTTGGGCCCGGCCGCTCCCGCCGCGATCCTATCCTTGACCCCGGCCTGTCTGAGCCGGTGGATGACCGCCTTGTTCTCTGGTTGGGCGAAGAAGAAGAGGATGCTCTCGGCGACCTTGGGGCCGACGTCTTCCGCCTGAAGGAGCTCTTCCCGGCCGGCCGCCTCGAGGGCCTCGAGGGTCTTGAAGCGGGCGGCCAGGGTCTGGGCCATCCGCTCCCCGACATGACGGATGCCCAGGGCGAAAAGGAGCCGGGCCAGGCCGCTCGATTTCGAGGCCTCGATCTCGTCGAGGAGATTGCCGGCGCTCTTCGTCCCCATCCGCTCGAGGGCCGTGAGGTCCTCGAGGCGGAGGGCATAGAGGTCGGGGATGGAGCGGGCGAGCTTGGCGGCCAGAAGCTGGTCGACGATGGCCTCGCCGAGGCCGTTGATGTCCATCGCCCGGCGGCCGGCGAAGTGGAGGATGGATTCCCGGATGCGGGCCGGGCAGGACGTGTTTTCGCAGCGCGAGATGACCTCGCCCTCGGGTTTGAACACCTTCGAGCCGCAGACCGGGCAGCGCTTGGGCCAGGCGAATTTCTTGGCGCCGCGCGGCCGCCGGTCCTTCATCACCGAGACGACCTGGGGGATGACGTCCCCGCTCCGCTCGATGAGGACGGAGTCGCCGACGCGGATGTCCTTGCGCCGGAGCTCCTCTTCGTTGTGCAGGGTCGAGCGGCTGATCGTCGTCCCCGAAAGCTTGACCGGCTCGAGCAGGGCCACGGGGGTCAGGGCGCCGGTGCGGCCGACCTGGATGACGATGTCGTTGACCCGGGTCGTCGCCTGGCGCGCCGGGAACTTGTAGGAGATGGCCCAGCGCGGCGACTTGGCCGTCGTCCCCAGCGTCCGGCGCTCCTCGCCGCTGTCCACCTTGATGACGATGCCATCGGCGTCGTAATCGAGGCTGTCCCGCTTCGCGTTCCACTCCCGGAAGTAGGCTATGGCGTCGTCGATCGTCTTGCAGAACCGCGAATGGGTATTGGTCGGGAAGCCGAGCTCCTTGAGCTTTCGCAGGGCGCCCCATTGGCTCGGCTCCTCCTTGCCGTCGATGAAGAGATAGTAGAGGAAGATGCTGAGATTGCGCGAGGCCACCTGGCGCGGGTCGAGGAG
>JBAVUQ010000212.1:0-1867 GCA_049696855.1 Candidatus Aminicenantales bacterium | reverse complement strand
TCTCGCAAAAAGTCCGCGGACCGTTCGACCGTCCGGAGATCGGCAACATCAACGTCTTCAAGTCGCTCACCAGCCCCGTGGCGAACCTGTTGAGGAGCGCGGTGAAATTGTTCAGCAACAAGCCCTGCGAGGTGTTCTATTCGGGTTCCGTCGCGCCGCCGGAGGACGGGAAGCTGCCGTAATCGGCCGGCCCGGAGATCCGGTCCTACGGTATGACGTCCCAGACGTCGACATCGTAAGTGGAATTCATCTTAACCGCCCCGGTGACCGTCCGGTAGACGACCTCGGCCACCTCGGAGGGCGGGCGCCCGACATATCCGGAAAAATGGGTCGCCGTCTGGTCCGGGTTGACGCAGCCGATCCTCATCGCCGGATGCTCCTGGGCCAGGGCCTGGGTGAAGCCGCGGACCCCGAACTTCGTCCCGCAGTACGTGGACATTTCGGTGTAGGCTTCCACGCCGGCGGCGCTGGCGATATTGATGATGCCCTTCCGCGTCCGGGATAGGAAGGCGCGGGTGACGCCGATGAGACCCAGGAAGTTCGTCCGGATCTGCCGCTCGATATCCCTTTCGGTCTGCTTGCGGAAGGGAACGAGGACGCCGACGCCGGCGTTGTTGACGAGAAAGTCGATCTTGCCGAAGGCGCGCCCGACCCGGCCCCGCGCGGCCGCGATGCTCCCCCTGTCCATCACGTCCAGACGGAGAAGGAGCGTCTCCGGGGCGCCGAGCGCCCGGCACTTCGCCTCGGCCCGCTCGCCGCGCGTCCGGCCCCGATAGTAGGTCAGGATGACGCGCCAGCCTTCCCTGGCGAAGCGGTAGGCCGTCTCCCGTCCGATGCCCGAGCTCGACCCGGTGATGAGAATTATTTGTCCTGTCATTTGTCCCCCCTTCACCACTATCTTACCAGATTGGCCTCCCGGATCCGGGAGTCCGTCTCGAGGCTGCTAAACGCCTTCGCTCGTCTCGAAAAAGTAGGCCCCGAGGAAGAGCATGATCAGGGCGAAGCCGGCCATGACGAGGAGGTCGACGAGGACGGGAAGGGACGACGTTCCGGTCAGGACGCCCCGCAGGCCGTCGATGCCGTAGGTCAGCGGATCGGCGTAGGACAGAGCCCGGATGGCCCAGGGGAAGTTCTCCAGGGGCGTGAGCGCGCCCGAGAGAAAGAAGAAGGGGAAGATGATGAAGTTCATGACGATGCCGAAGCCCTGCATGTCCTTCATCCGCGAAGCGAAGACGAGGCCCAGGCCGATGAAGGTGAAAGAGATGAGCACCATGAAGACGAGGCCGAAGGCGAGCGCGGCGGGTCCGCGGAAGCGGAAGCCCATGACGAGCGACGCGCCGAAGATGAGGAGCCCTTGGAGCATGGACGTCGTCGTGCCGCCGGCGATGCGGCCGAGCACGAGCGAGACCCGGCTGACCGGGGCGACCATGATCTCCTTGAGGAAGCCGAATTCCTTGTCCCAGAGGACGGACATGCCCTGCATCGACGACGAAAAGAGCAGCGTCATGCCGATGATGCCCGGGGCGAGGTAGCCGATGTAGCCGGCCCCGCCGCCCATCCCGGGGACGGGCATGCGCCGGAAGCCGAGGCCGAGGAAGGCCAGGAAGAAGACGGGCATGGCCAGGGAGCCGACGATACGGGACTTGGCCCGCCAGTAACGGATCATCTCCCGCCGCCACAAGACGTAGACGGCCGTCCAATGGATCTTCATCGCGGTCTCCGCATGTGCCCCATCATCACGGCCCGGTTGCGCTCGCTCTGGTTGGCCTCCTGCTCGCGGATGGTGCGTCCGGTGAAGTGGAGGAAGACATCCTCGAGGCTGGGCTTGCGCAGGTTGACGCAGTTGACCGTGACGCCGTAGGGCTGG
>JBAVUQ010000211.1:0-3704 GCA_049696855.1 Candidatus Aminicenantales bacterium | reverse complement strand
GGCGTCATCGGCTTCGCCCGGTCCCTGGCCCGCGAGGTCGGCAGCCGCGGCATCACGGTCAACGCCGTCGCCCCGGGGTTCATCGTCTCGGCCATGACCGAAGCGCTCCCCGAGGAGGTCCGCAAGGCCTACCTCGATCTCATCCCGCTCAAAAAATTCGGACTTCCCAAAGACGTGTCATCTGCGGTAAGATTCCTTCTCTCCGAAGAGGCGGGCTATATCACCGGCCAGGTGGTCAGTGTGAACGGCGGCATGTACATGTAGGCGGTCCGCCGGCATCTCAAAGAATTGCGCAAGGAGGACACCATGGAAAGAGACGAACTGCTCAAGAAGGTCAGGGCGATCGTTTCGGACAAGCTGAGCATCAGCGAGGAGCAGGTCACGGAAGACGCGTCCTTCATCGATGATCTCGGCGCCGACTCCCTGGACACCGTCGAGCTGGTCATGGCCCTCGAGGACGAGTTCGGGCTGGACATCCCCGACGACCAGGCCGAAAAGCTGACCACGGTCGGCAAGGCCATCGATTATATCGTGGGGCACGCGAAATAGCCCCCCGCCCCGTCCGCACCATCCTCGGATCGTTCGCCCCATGAGAAGGGAGATGAATCCCGAACGCAGGGTCGTTGTCACCGGCATCGGGCTCATTTCTCCGCTCGGCACGGGGACCGACAAGAACTGGCAGGCCCTCGTCCGCGGCGAGAGCGGCATCGCCCCCCTGACCCGGTTCGACGTCTCCCGCTATGCCACCCGGTTCGGCGGCGAGGTCAAGGACTTCGACCCGCTCGCTTTCATCGAACGCAAGGAGTCCCGCAAGATGGACCCCTTCATCCGCTTCGGCCTGGCCGCCGCCGAGCTGGCCGTGGCCGATTCGGGGATCGACGCGGCCGACCTCCGGAGCGACCGGGCCGGGACCTACGTCGGCTCCGGCATCGGCGGCCTGGGATCCATCGAGGAGAACCTCAAGGTCCTCTGGGAAAAAGGGCCGGACCGCGTCTCGCCGTTCTTCCTCGTCCAGACGATCATCAACGAGGCCTCGGGCCAGATCTCCATCCGTTTCGGCGCCAAGGGGCCCAACTGCGCCAACGCGACGGCCTGCAGCACGGGGACCCACGCCATCGGCGACTCGTTCCGCATCATCGCCCGGGGCGAGGCCGACATCATGATCGCCGGCGGGGCCGAGGCGCCGCTGACCCCGCTCAGCCTGGCGGGCTTCACCGCCATCAAGGCCCTCTCGGAGCGCAACGACGAGCCGGCCAAGGCCTCGCGGCCGTTCGACGCCCGCAGGGACGGCTTCGTCATGGGCGAAGGCGCGGGGGTCGTCATCCTCGAGGAGCTCGGCCGGGCCCTGGCCCGGAACGCCCGGATCTACGCCGAGGTCGTCGGCTACGGCATGACCAGCGACGCCTATCACGTCGCGGCGCCCGACCCCACCGGGGACGGGGCCGCCCGGGTCATGCGCCGGGCCATCGAAGACGCCGGCATCGGCCCGGGGGACGTCCAGTACATCAACGCCCACGGCACCTCGACCCCTCTCAACGACAAGACCGAGACGATGGCCATCAAGGCCGTTTTCGGCGAGGCGGCCCGCCGGCTGGCCGTCAGCTCGACGAAATCCATGACCGGCCACCTGCTCGGCGCGGCCGGGGGCCTCGAGGCCGCGATCACCGCGCTGGCCCTGTTCCATCAGATCATGCCGCCGACCATCAACGCCGAGTTCCCCGATCCCGAGTGCGACCTGGACTACGTTCCGAACGTCGCCCGGAAGGCCGTGATCGTCCACGCCCTCAGCAATTCGTTCGGCTTCGGCGGGACCAATGCCGCGCTCGTCCTGAAGACATTCGAACGGCCCTGAGACGGCCCGCCGGGCCGATGGCCGCGGCCGGACGCGCCGGCCCATGTGAGGAGAGATCCATGAACATTCTTGTCTTCGTCAAGCGGGTGCCCGACACGGAATCCCGCATCCGCATCCGGCACGAGACCCGGACGATCGCCGAGGACGGCTTGAACTTCGTCATCAGCCCTTACGACGAGTACGCGATCGAAGAAGCCCTCCGGCTCAAGGAAGCCAAGGGCGGTACGGTCCGCGTCGTCTCGGTCGGCCGTGACGAAACCGCGACCGTCCTGCGCAAGTGCCTGGCCATGGGCGCCGACGAGGTCCTGCTCGTCAAGGACGATGTCCCCGAGACCTACGACGGGCTGCGCACGGCCCGGATCATCGCCCGGGCCGTCGAGCGCAGGCTCGCCGGGGCCGATCTTCTGCTCTTCGGAAAACAATCGGTCGGCGCCGACAACGGCCAGGTGCCGGCCATGGTCGCGGAGCTTCTCGGCCTCCCCCAGGCGACCGTCGTGACCAAGCTCGAGGTCGAGGGCGCCTCGGCCACGGCCCTGCGCGAGATCGAGGGCGGCCTCGAGAAGGTCGTCCTGTCCCTGCCGGCCGTCATCAGCGCCCAGAAGGGGCTGAACGAACCCCGCTACGAGACCCTCAAAGGCATCATGGCCGCCAAGAAGAAGCCCGTCCCCGTCGTCACGCTCGACGAGCTTGGCTTCGGAGCGGGCGATCTCGTCCCGGCGGTCGAAGCGACCGGGCTCGACGTGCCGGCGGCCAGGCAAGCGGGCAAGATCCTCAAAGGCGACCCCGCCGAAACCGCCCCTGAGCTGGCGCGCCTCCTGCGAGACGAGGCCAAGGTCATATAAAGAGGAGAGGAACGATGATCGCCGCATATCTCGAGATCCGGGACGGGAAGATCAAGAAGAGCTCGCTCGAGGCCCTCTCCGAAGCCGGGCGGCGCGCCGCCGAGCTCGGCCTCGGCACGGCCGCTGTCCTCGTCGGAGCGGCCGTCTCCGACCTTGCCCCGGCCGCCTATGCCCACGGGGCCGCCAAGGTCTATATCATTGAAAATCCTTCGCTTGCGGACTACTCGTCGCAGGCTTACGCCATCGCCCTGGCCGCGTTCGCCGGCCAAATGAAACCGGCCGCCCTGTTCTTCGCGGCCACGGCCATGGGCAAGGACCTGGCCCCGCGAGTCGCGGCCCGGCTCGGCGCCGCCCTGGCCACGGACTGCACGAAGGTCGCGGTCAAGGACGGAGCACTCGAATTCACCCGTCCGATCTACGCCGGCAAGGCCTTCCTGTCCTTGCGGCTGAAGTCGACGCCCCAGCTGGCGACGCTCCGGCCGAATGTCTTTCCGCTCGCCCCGGCGGGCGCCGGCGCCGGCGAGACGATCAGGCTCGAGGCGGCCATCCCCGAGGGGTCGGTCAAAGGCCGCGTCACCGAGGTCCTCAAAGAGGAGAGCGCCGAGATCGACGTCACCGAAGCCGACGTCGTCGTTTCCGGTGGCCGCGGGCTCAAGGGGCCCGAGGCGTTCGGCCTTCTCCGGAACCTGGCCGCGGTCTTTCCCCGGGCCGCCGTGGGCGCGTCGCGCTCGGCCGTCGATTCGGGCTGGATCGGCCACCAGCACCAGGTCGGGCAGACGGGCAAGACCGTGTCGCCGGGGCTCTACGTGGCCGTCGGCATCTCCGGCGCGATCCAGCACCTGGCCGGGATGTCGTCCTCGAAGGTCATCGTCGCCGTCAACAAGGACCTGGAGGCGCCGATCTTCAAGGTCGCGGACTACGGCGTCGTCGGCGATCTCTTCGAGGTCGTGCCGAAGCTGACCGAAGAGTTGAAGAAGACCCTGGCGGAGTGATCGCCGCTATTTGTACGG
>JBAVUQ010000210.1:0-22093 GCA_049696855.1 Candidatus Aminicenantales bacterium | reverse complement strand
TCGGCGACGAAGCCTTGCTGGGCGTAGAGATCGCCGAGCTTGAGGGCGTGATCCGCGGCCTCCGGCGCGAGCTTGTGGATCTTCTTGCAGATGGCCAGGGCCTGGGAGAAAAGGCCCCGCCGCTCGTACTCCTCGGCGACCCGCTGGAAAGCCCGGATGGCCCGGTCGTTCTGGCCGACGCGGATGTAGAGGTCGCCGATGATGTTGAGCGTGCCGACGTCCTGGGGGTCACTGAGGGCGAGCTTTTCATATTCGGCGATGGCTTCGCGGACACGGCCGGAGCGGACGAACTTCTCGGCCTGCTCGATGACCCTGACCCGATCGTTGCGCGCGCTCATGGCGTCCGTCCTCAACCAAGCTTGAACGAGGTCCGGTGCAAACCCGTCGGTCCCCTTTCCTTCAGCGCCCGCAGGTGCTCCTCCGTTCCGTAGCCTTTGTTCCGGGCCAGGCCGTAACCTTCGTAGAGCATGTCGAAGGTCGTCATGAGCCCGTCCCGGAAGACCTTGGCCACGATGGAGGCCGCGGCGATCGACCGGCTCGTCCGGTCCCCCCGCGGGATGCCCATCTGCCGGTACTTTACCTCTTTTATCGGGAACCCGTCAACCAGGAGGACGTCCGGCGGCTCGGGCAGGCTCTCGACGGCCCGGACCATGGCCAGACAGGCCGCCCGGTAGATGTTCACGGTGTCGATCTCCGTGGCCGAGGCCAGTCCCACGCCGATTCCCGAGGCCTCCCGGAGCAGGGCGGCGGCCAGCTCGACGCGGCGGGGCGCCGCGACAAGCTTGGAATCGTCGATCGCGCTGGCCCAGGCGGGCGGGCGACGGAGGAGCCATTCGGCCGGCAGGATGACCGCGGCCGCCACGACGGGCCCGAAGAGCGAACCGCGTCCGACCTCGTCGACGCCGGCGATCAGGCGCGCCCCGCCCCGGGCGAGCTCCTTCTCGAGCCTGAGGCTGGCCACGGTCCTAGCCTGGACAATTCACGAGCCGAGGCGGCTGCAGATGCGAGGCGTCAAAGGGTGAAGCTGTACTCGGAGTACTGCGAACCCTTTGCAACGAAGCAGATGCAGCCGGATCGGCTTGCCCAAAGGGTCAAAACGCCGGTCTTGGATTTCATGGTTTCGAGAGAAACCCGGCGTTTTGATGAATGGGCTAGGCCGGGAAGCTCGACGTATCGATCCCCAGCCGCTTGATCATCTCGTTGAGCGTCGTCGGCTTGACCCCGAGGAGCCTCGCGGCCTTGTTCTGGACCCCCTTCGTCTTCTTGAGCGCGGCCAGGATGATCTTCTTCTGGAAGGCCTGGGTCCGGTCGCGCAGGTCGAGCGACTCTTCCGCGGCGATCAGGGCCTCGTCGTCGACGCCGTCCCGGCGCAGCAGGAACGGCGGCAGCGAGGCCCGGGTGATGGCCTTGGAGTTGGACAGCACGACGGCCCGCTCGACGAGGTTCTCGAGCTCGCGGACGTTGCCCGGCCAGCTATGCGCGTCGAGGATCTCGAAGACGTCCTCGCTCACGCCTTCGACCTCCTTCTGGTTCTCGCGGGCATAGATCTCGACGAAGTGCTTGACCAGGAGCGGGATGTCCTCCTTCCGGGTCCGCAGGGGCGGAATCTCGATCTTGATCACGTTCAGACGGTAGAAAAGGTCCTTGCGGAAGGCTTTCAGCTCGATCAGCTCCTCGATGTCGGTGTTCGTGGCCGCGAGGATGCGGACGTCGACCTTGATCGTCTGGGTCCCTCCGAGGCGCATGAATTCCTTCTCCTGCATGACCCGCAGGAGCTTGGCCTGGGTTTCGAGGCTGATGGAGGAGATCTCATCGAAGAAGATAGTCCCCTTGTCGGCCGCCTCGAACAGGCCCTTCTTCAGGGCCACGGCGCCCGTGAACGCGCCCTTGACGTGACCGAACAGGTGGCTTTCAAGGAGGTCCGGCGGGAGAGACCCGCTGTTGACCGTGATGAACGGGGCGTCGGCCCGGTTCGAGTTCAAGTGGATGGCCTTGGCGACCAGCTCCTTGCCGGTCCCGCTCTCGCCCTGGAGGAGGATCGTGCTCCGGGTCGGGGCGGCCGCCTTGACCAGCTCGAAGACGGCCTTCATGGCCTGGCTCTTGCCGATGATGTTGGCGAAGCCGAAGCGCTGGCGGAGTTCGTCCTTGAGGCGGATGTTCTCGTCCTGGAGGCGCTTGCGCTCGAGGGCCTTCTCGAGCACGAGCAGGAGATCGTCGTGCTTGAAGGGCTTCTGGACATAGTCCAGGGCGCCGATCTTCATGGCCGATATGGCCGACTCGACCGAGCCGTAGGCCGTGATGATGATGACGGCCGCCAGCGGGTCGATCCGCTTGATCCTCCGCAGGACCTCGATCCCGTCCATGCCCGGCATGAGGAGGTCGAGCAGGATGACGTCGAAGGACTGGGAAGGGAACTTCTCGAGCGCTTCCTCGCCCGAGCTCGAGGACTCGACCTCGTAGCCCTCCGAGGTCAGGAGCTGGGCCAGGACGTCGTGGATGACCGGCTCGTCATCGATGATGTGGATGATGCCCTTGCTGCTCATGGCTTATATCCTTGAGACCGGAACGGCCGCCTTCCGGGGTCCCTCCCGGCCGGCCGGCAGGGTGATGCTGAACGTCGAGCCGCGGCCGACCTCGCTCTGGACGTCGATGCGGCCGTCGTGCTCCTTGACGATGGCGTAGCTGATGGACAGGCCGAGGCCGGTCCCCTTGCCGACGCCCTTGGTCGTGAAGAACGGATCGAAGATGCGGGAGCGGTGCTCCGGCCTGATGCCCGTCCCCGTGTCGGAGATGCGGACGACCTCGGCCCCGTCTTCGAGCGCGAGGCGGATGCCGAGCTCGCCGCCCCCCGGCATGGCGTCGAGGGCGTTGAGGATGATGTTGATGAACACCTGCTGGAGCCGCTCGCCCTGGGCATAGATGGGCGGGACGTCCGCGAGATCGAGGACCAGACGGATGTTCATGTTCTTGAGCTTGTAATCGATGAGCGACAGGATCTCCTCCAGGCTCTGCTTGAGGTCGACGCGCAGGAACGCGGCGTCCGAGGGGCTGCGGGCGAAGGTCAGGAGGTTCTTGACGATCTTGGCGACCCGGTCGGTCTGGGCCTCCACCTTCTCCAGGATCTGGGCATAGTGGGTGTCGGTGAGCTTCTTCTGAAGCATCTGGACGTAGCTGGAGATGCCCGTCAGGGGCGTGTTGATCTCGTGGGCGACGCCGGCCGAGAGCAGGCCGATCGAGGCCAGCTTCTCCGAGGTCAGCAGCTGCTGCTGGAGGCGGAGCTTGTCGGTGATGTCCTCGAAGACGATGATCGTCCCGTAGGGCTGGAGGGCGTTGTCGAGAAGGGGCGTCCGGGCGATGTCGAAAACTTTCTCTCCGCCGGCCGTCTCCAGCGTGATCTCGCTCAGGAGGCGGAAGTCCGCCTGGCCTTCCTCCGGGAAGAGCGCGCCGTAGGGAGAGGGGCCGAGGACGTCGTTAAGCATGCGGCCGAGCGCCGCCTCCTTGCGGATGCCCATCTGGTCCTCGAGGACCCGGTTCCAGCCGATGACGAGGCCGGCCTCGTCGATGACCGAGACGCCCACGGTCAGGCTTTCGATGATATTCTCGCTGTAGTCCTTGAGCCGCCGCATCTCCATGGCCCGGACCGATTCGCGCCCGTAGAGGTCGGCGTTCTCCAAGGCCAGGGCGGCCGGCCCGGAGATCGTCGTCAGAAGCTCCCAGTCCTCCCGGGAGAAGAAGGACCCGTCCTGCTTCTTTCCCATGACAAGGCAGCCGACGACCTTGTCCTCGACACGGAGCGGCAGGACGTGGTAGTAGCCGGCGGCCGAGAGTTTCTCCATGGCCGCCCGCGCCGGCTCCGATTCGGAGGCCGAGATGAACCCGAGCCAGTCCCGGTCCCGGAGCGCCCCGGCCAGCCAGTCATCGACGACGATCCGCCCGTCCGGGCCGGAATCCTCGCCCCGGGTGTTGAGGACCTTGAACGAGTGCCGGTCGTTCTCGTCGGCCAGGAACAGGGCCAGCCGCTTCAGGTTGAGCGCGTTGGCGATGGCGTCCAGGAGTGATTGGGCGAGCTTCCCGAGGTCCCGCTCGCGGTTGAGGTCGCGGGTGATCGAGAGCAGGGTCTTGCGGTACTCGTAGCTCCTCTTATAGATGGCCCGGTCGAGCAGGGTTTGGAACATCCGCTTGAGGGGCGTGAACAAGGTCGCCCCGAGGACGATGGCCAGGGCGCCGAAGAGGACGGCGTTGAGCCTGTTCTCGGGGAAAAGACGGGTCCTGGAGCTGACGAAGAAGTAGAGAAAGGCGATGACAAAGAAGGAGAAAGTCAGGGTGGCCGCTTTCTTGAGAAAGACCTCGATGTCGACCAGGCGGTAGCGCGAGATGGAATAGGAAAAGACAAGAGGAATGAGGGCCATGAGAAGGACCGTCAGCTCGGCCCCCGTGGACGGCCGGCCGCCGGCGAGGAAGGGGACGATGTAGAAGATCGTCGCCGGCAGGACGCCGAACCCCAGTCCGTAGACGATGATACGGAGCTGCTTCTTGAGCAGGATGTTCGGGGCCCGGCGCGTGCTGTGGATCAGGATGGCCAGGGTGACGAGGGCGAACACGGCGAAATGCAGGAGCTCGAGATGTTCCAGGGCGTTCTGGGTGCGGACCGCTCCCGCCTCGCTCAAGGGAGCCGGGAAGGGGAGGTGCATCCGGACGCGGGTCACGAGAAGGATCGCCGCCGGCGCATAGAGGCCCAGCCGGAGGCTGGGGTGAGTCTTGAGGAAGCGCTTTCGCAGCGGGAAGATCATGAAGAAATGGAGCAGGAGGGGCGGGAAGGCCAGGAAGCCCAGCTTGTCCAGCGCGTAGAAGACCATATCGAGGGCCGTTATCTCCCCGGTCGGCGAGAAGATCATGAACCCGGCGAAGGTCAAGGCCAGCAGATAGAAGAAGACATAAGGGAGGGACATCATGCCCCGCGAATTGAAATAGACAATGAGGGCGATGGCCAGGGTCATGACGCCGACGAGGACGAGGTAAAAATAGATCGGGTTGGGCGCCTTCTTCTGGGGATAGAAGGTCGGGTAGATCTGCATGCCCTCCTTGTTGATATCGTAGGTCACGCTCTGGTCCGTCGCCGCGGCCTGCCAGAGGCTCTTGAGGACGTCGCTCTGGGTCCTCACGGGGACCTTGTTGATGGCGGTGAGGACGTCTCCCTTTCTGATGCCGGCCCGCAAAAAGGCCTCGCTATCGGGATCGACGCGGACGGCCTGCAGGCCGCTCTTGTCGATCCTCCAGGTCACGCCGTCCGTGACGTCGCGCCAATGGGCCTTCCGGATGACGTTCATCGTGCCCAGGGTCAGGACGGCAACGAGAGGGGCGATAATGAAGATGAGCGATTTCTTCATCGGCATCCAAAAAATTGAATCCAGATCATAAAAAAAATTTCCTAGTCGAGCACGTGCCGGGAGCCGGCACGGATGGCCCAGGCCACGGGGCCCTGGCCCAGCATCCGCCGGGCCGCGGGGTCGTCCTTGAGCCCCAAGGGGTGCGTGCTTCGGGACAGAAAGCCGTTCATGTAATCATGGCTCGGCCTCTGGACCTCCCGTGGAGGCGGCTCTTGGGACGTCGTCTGCGGGCCGGGGCTCCCGGCCTGCGGGCCAAGGAGAAGGGAGAATGCGATCGCGGTCAACGCCGCAGAGGAAACCCTTCTGGCTTTGGTCACGGCACCTTATAGTTAACCCTTATCCCCGGGTTTGTCAATGCCCGCCCTGCAAGGCGGGCCGGGGGCCATGATCCGGATTGACAATAATTGCGCCCTGGAATAGATTAAGAAGGACGCCAGAGAGCGGAAATTTGCCAGAATGCCGTACTTTCTTTGCCGGATAGCCGGCGAGGACGGACGTGTCGAAAGCCGGTCCGTGCTCGCCACCGAAGCCCTGGAGTGCCGCAAAGCGTTCGAGGCCCAGGGCTTGCTTGTGCTCTCTGTTCGCCGCGACTGGAACAAGCTCGGCAACCTCGGCCTCGGGCTGGGTCGCAAGGTCAAGGACAGGGATATCATCCTGTTCAACCAGGAGCTCGTCGCCATGGTCAAGGCGGGCTATCCCATCCTCAAGAGCCTCGAGTCCATCTCCGGACGGATCAAGAACGTCCACCTCAGGGAGATCCTGATCGAGGTCGCCGGGGAGGTCAAGAAGGGCAAGGCCCTGTCCGAGGCGTTCCTGCCCTACGAGAAGGTCTTCACGCCCATCTATACGGCCAGCCTGATGGCCGGTGAAAAGGGAGGCAACCTGCCGGCCTCGATCGGGCGGTATATCCAGTACGCCAAGATGGTCAACCAGACCCGGGCCCGCATCAAGTCGGCCATGACCTATCCGACCATCCTCATCGTCTTCTCCTTCATCCTCATGGGCCTCCTGATGAACTTCGTCATCCCCCGATTCGCTGATTTCTACAAGAGCTACGAGGCCGAGCTGCCCGCGATCACCCGGTTCATCATGGGTCTCGCGACGACCTTGAGCCGGCGCTGGTATCTGATCGCCGCCGTGATCGTCGCGGCCGTCGTCGCCGTCGTCCGGCTGCGGCGCCGGCCGGATTTCCGCTACCAGATGGACCGGCTCAAGCTCCGCGTGCCTTTCGGCCGGATGATCTGGCTCGAATCCGGCGTCAGCCTCTTCAGCCGGACCCTCGGCCTGCTCCTCGAGGCCGGCATCCCGCTGCTGGCGGCGATCGGCATCGCCATCCAGGCCGTACCCAACGCCTGGATCGTCCGGCGCATGGAGGAGGTCCCCGACCGCATCCGGAATGGCGAGGGACTGTCCGACTCCCTGACCCAAGCGGGGGCCTTTCCCCCCCTGGCCCTGGACATGGTCCGCATCGGCGAGAACTCGGCCAACCTGCAGGGGATGCTCGGCGATATGGCCGATTTCTATGATGAGCGCGTTCGTGCTAAAATCGACACGTTGGTCACGTTGGTCGAGCCCGTGGTCATCATTTTGATGGGACTCGTGGTGGCGGCGATGCTCCTGTCGGTGTACATTCCGATCTTCAATATCATCCGGATCGCCCGGTGAGCGGGCGGGGAGGCGAAGACGGTGAGCAAGGATAGGACCGACGACGGCGGCGAACGGGACGTGCGGGCCCTGGCCGAGCGCTATCGCGTCCCCTATATCGACCTCGAAGAGGAGCACCTCGACCGGAACCTCATCCAGTCCTTTCCCGTCGAATTCATCCACCGGCTCTCCTTCGTCCCGCTCGGCGAAGAGAACGGGTTCATGAAGATCGCCGTCGCCGACCCGTCCGACATCTCGTCGATCGACGCCGTCGAGGCTTTCCTCGGCAAGAAGGTCAAGGTCTTCGCGGCTTCGAAAAGGGCCATCCTCGAAGCCCTGCGCAAGAGCGAGACGGCCATGCAGGTCCTCCGCGACGCGACGGAAGGGTTCGTCACCCAGATCGTCGAGCGCGAGAGCGGCGAGGAAGAGGACGTCATCTCCATCGAAAAGCTCGCCGACCAGGATGGGTCGATCATCAAGCTCGTCAACACCATCATCTTCACCGCCGTCCAGAAGCGGGCGAGCGACGTCCACATCGAATCCAAGGACGAGGACGTCAAGATCAAGTTCCGCATCGACGGCGTCCTCGGCGAGGCCATGGAGGCCATCGACAAGAAGTTCCAGTCGCCGATCATCTCCCGCATCAAGGTCATGTCCGAGCTCGACATCGCGGAGCGCCGGGTCCCCCAGGACGGCCGCTTCCGGCTCAAGATCAAGGACAAGACCATCGACTTCCGGGTCTCGATCATGCCCTGCATCTACGGCGAAGACGCGGTCATCCGCATCCTGGACAAGGAGATGATCACCCAGGCCATCCGCGAGCTGCGTCTCGATGTCCTCGGCTTCTCCGACGAGCTCCTGAAGAAGTTCCGCAAGTATATCGCCCAGCCTTACGGCATGGTCCTGGTCACCGGGCCGACGGGCAGCGGCAAGACGACGACCCTCTACGCCGCGGTGACCGAGATCAAGTCGCCGGAGGACAAGATCATCACCATCGAGGACCCGGTCGAGTATCAGGTCGACGGCATCACCCAGATCCCGGTCAACGAGAAGAAGGGCCTGACGTTCGCCCGGGGGCTGCGGTCCATCCTCCGTCACGATCCGGACAAGATCATGGTCGGCGAGATCCGCGACCCGGAGACCGCCCAGATCGCCATCCAGTCCGCCCTGACCGGGCACCTCGTCTTCACAACCGTCCACGCCAACAACGTCTTCGACGTCATCGGGCGGTTCCTGCACATGCAGGTCGACCCGTACAGCTTCATCTCGGCCCTCAACTGCATCCTGGCCCAGCGCCTGGTCCGGCTCCTTTGCCCGAGCTGCAAGGTGCCCGTCCGCTACGGCGCCGAGCAGCTCGCCGAGTCCGGTCTCGATCCTGCCCGTCATGCCGGGACGGCCTTTTACGAGCCGAAGGGCTGTTCCGAATGCAACTTCACCGGCTATCAGGGCCGGACGGCCATCGCCGAGATCCTCGAGCTCTCCGACCCCATCCGGGAGCTCATCCTCGAGAAGCGCCCTCTGTCCGAGGTCAAGAAACGAGCCAAGGCGGAAGGCATGGTGTTCCTCCGGGAAGTGGGCATGGACAAGGTCCTGGCCGGGCTGACCGGCCTCAAGGACCTGAACAAAGTGACGTTTATGGAGTGAACGGCGTGAAACTCGAAGACCGGCTCAGGAAGCATTTCGCCGAACGCCTCCTGACCGACTCCGTCTTCCAGATCGCCTCCGGTTACCTGAGCGGCATCCGCGTCAGCCGGAGCGACGGGTCGATCAAGGGCGGCTTCGTCCGGCCCTTCGCGGGGCGCCCGGTCGTGCCGTCGTTCGACCGGCCCAACGTCACCGACGCCGCCGCCCTTGAAGAGGCTATCGACCAGGGGAAGAGGAACCTTCGTCTGACCTCCGGGTCGGCCGCCCTGCTCATCCCCGAGTCGTCCGTGCGCGTCTTCGTCATGAGCGTCGACTCCTTCCCCGGGTCCGGCAAGGAGCGGGACGCCTTCATCCGCTGGCGCATCGGCAAGCAGCTGCCGCTCATCCCCGAGGATGCCCGGATCGACTACGCCGTGACGCCCGGCAAAGGCGCGCGCAAGGTCATCGCGGTCATGGCCCGCCAGGTGGTCGTCTGGGAATACGAAGCGGCCTTCGATAAGGCAGGCCTGAAGCCCGTCGTGGTGACGGCGCCGTCGCTGGCGCTGGTCAACCTCGTCCGCCGCGACGGCCGGGCGAACGGCGTCCTGCTCAATATCGAGGAAGAGACGCTGACGGTCCTCGCCCTGGCCGATCCCGGCTGGTCCCTCTACCGGCAGAAGGACATCGGCCTTCCCGGCGGGGCCGCCGCCGTCGAGCGCCGCGACAACATCGTCCGGGAAGCCGAGAACACGATCCGCTTCCTCGAGGACAGGGACAAGACCAGGGTCGATGGACTGTGGCTGCGCTGCGCCGACGCCGCGGAGTTCGCGGAGATCCTGGCCCGGCTGAGAGAGAGGATCTCCCTGCCCATCGAACCCGTCGACTACACGGCTCCCGAGGCCTGGACGGACGCCCACAAAGCCGTCCTTGCGCCTTTGATCGGTCAGGTGCTCGGATGAACAGCCCCATGCTCAGCCTGAACCTGGCCACCCGGCCCCTCCGCAACCGCAGGCTCTATGCGGCCGCCTCGAGGACGTTGGTCGCGCTGTTCTTTGTTCTGGCCGGCCTGGCCGCGTTCGCCGTCGTCAAATACGGCGGTGAAACGTCGCGGCTCAAGGCGGCGATGGCCGAGGCGAGCCGCGTCGAGGCCGCGGCCGCCCGTGAGGAGAGGCGCCTGACGGCCGACATCGACAGGGAAGAGAAGCTCAGCCGCGCCCGGGTGGACCTGGTCAACAGCATCATCCTGAAGAAGATGTTCTCCTGGACCGGGCTTCTTTCGGACCTCGAGAAATCCCTCCCGGACCCGAGCTACATCACCGCGCTCACCCCGAGCTTCACCCCGGCGGGCGCGGTCGCCCTCGAAATGCGGGTGACATCGCGCAGCCTGGACGACCTCATGGCCTTCATCACCGCGCTGACCGCCCACGGCTTTAAGAACATCAAGGTCGGCGGAGAGCAGCGCAGCGGTGACGGCCGGCTTCTTTCGGAGATCTCGACAACCTATGAACGCCTTCTTTGACCTTCTCAACGACAAGGAGCGGCGGACGCTCGGCCGGCTCGGTCTGGCCGCTCTCATCGCCCTGGTCGTCTGCCTGGCCCTGTTCGCCCGGTTCCGGGGCGGCCTCGAAAAGGAACGGACGGCGTCGTTCCGCCTCCACGAGGCCGCCCAGAAAACCGTCCAGGCGCGCGACAAGACCAAGGCCGAATGGCAGCGCTGGGAAGACGCGGGACGGGACCTGGCCGAGCTCCGCACGGGCTATTTCTACGAGGAAGGGGCCGGGACCCCGACCCTGCGCCAGGACCTCCAAAAGATCTTCGCCCAAGCCGGGACGATCATCACCGACCTCGACTACGGCTATTCCGACATGGAGAAGGAGAAGGTCCGCAAGACGGTCGTCAACTTCACCTACACGGGCACTTACGCGGGGCTGAAGAAGCTCCTGGCCGTCCTCGAGGACTTCCCCAAGTTCCTGGTCATCGAGAAAGTCGAATTTCCCCGGACGGGTTCGGGGGGCGAGCGCTTGAACGCCAAACTGACGCTGGCGGGGTACTATGGCATCTAGACGAGCGAGAACCGCCGCCGCGCTCTTCGCCCTCGCCGGGACTTTGGCGCTCTTCGCGGCCCAGGAAGGCGGGGCTGTCAAGCCCCTGGTCCGCAAGGACCTCCTCGTCTTCGGCAAGGGAGAGGTCGCTCCGCCCCTCCGCGACATCTTCCGGCCCAAGGCGGCCGGGGCCGGGACGGTCGTCCGCGGTCCTGCCGGACCCGCGTTCAAGCCGACGCCGGGGGCCCTCGCTCCCGAGGCGACTCCGTCCTTCAACCTGAACATCAGCTACATCGGCTCGGTCAAGTCCGGCGGCCAGACGATCGCCCTCGTCCTCCGCGGCGGTCAGACCCTGTCGGTGAGAGAGGGCGATGAGGTCGCCCCGGGATATAAGGTCACCAGTGTGACCGCCGAGGCCATCGTCGTCCGAGGCCCCTCCGGCGAGACCAAAACGTTTCCCAGACAAGGAGACCGGCTATGAAGAGAACCGCCCTGATCCTGATCCTGGTCTTCGCCGCCGCGGGCTGCACGACACTCAGCCTGGGCTACCGGCAGGGCGTCAAGGCCGAGATGAACCAGAACTATGAAGAGGCCGTGAGACAATATCAGAAGGCGGCCCTGGAACATCCGAACGAGCCCGTCTACCGCATGGCTCTGGTGCGGGCCCGGGCCATGGCCGGCCTCTTCTATCTCCATGAAGCCCGGACCTTCGCCGCCCAGAACAAGAAGAAAGAGGCCGAGCTCAGCTACCGGAAATGCCTGATGTTCGACCCTCCGAACGCCATGGCGGCCTCCGAGCTCAAGGCCCTCCTCGCTCCGCCCGAGAAGGCTGCCAAGAACGGCGAGAAGCTCGAAGGTCCGGTCCGGCTCAAGGGGGCCGGGGAGCCGCTCGACCTGAGCTTCCGCAACGAGGTCTCCCTCCGCTCGATCTTCCAGACGCTCGGGCGCGTCGCCGGCGTGAACTTCCTTTACGACGACACCTTCCGCGACACGAACCTGGCCATCGACCTGACCGGCAAGGACCTCCAGCAGGCCATCGCCTTCCTCTGCGTGGCCAGCAAGAACTTTTCCCGGGTCATCGACGAGCGGACCGTCATCATCGTGCCCGACAACGTCCAGAAGCGGATGCAGTACGAGCTCAATGCCATCAGGACCTTCTACCTCTCCAACATCGACGTCAGCGACGTCCAGATGCGCCTGACCCAGATGGTCAAGACGATGTACAAGGTCCCGTCGATCCAGGTCGACAAGAACCTCAACTCGGTCACCATCCGGGACACGCCGCAGGCCGTGGCCCTGGCCGAAAAGCTCCTCCGCTCCTGGGACAAGCCCAAGGGCGAGGTCCTCATCGAGATCGAGATCATGGAGGTCAGCCGGCTCCGGGAAAAGAACCTCGGCATCGACCTCAGCAACGGGGCCCTGGGGGCGTCGTTCATCCCCGCGGACGGCTCCATGAACGCGGACGGCTTCTTCCCGATCAAGGGGATCGATTTCGGCGACCTGGCCAACTACCAGGTCACCATTCCCACGGCCCTGGCCACGATCCTGTCCGCCGACTCCGACACCAAGATCATCGCCCAGCCCAAGATCCGCGGCCTCGCCGGGGAGAAGATCGAATACATCGTCGGCCAGAAGGTGCCCATCGTCAATTCGCAGTTCGCGGCCGTCGCCGCGGGCGGCCTCAATACGCAGCCCATCGTCAACTATACCCTGCAGGATATCGGCATCACCATCAAGATGACGCCGCGCATCCACCTCGAACGCGAGGTGACGCTGGAGATCGAGCTCACGGTCTCCTCGATCGCCGGCACCGGGACCGCCGACATCCCGATCATCGCCAACCGCGAGATCAAAAACACGGTCCGGCTCAAGGACGGCGAGACGAACCTCCTGGCGGGACTCCTCCGCGACGAGGAGCGCAGATCCGCCGGCGGCATCACCGGGCTCAAGGACATCCCGCTCCTGGGGTACCTGTTCTCCTCGACCAAGAAGACCATCGACCAGTCCGACGTCGTCCTGACCATCACGCCCCACATCCTCCGGGCGATCGATATCTCCGAGGAGGACCTCAAGCCGCTCTGGGTCGATCCCGACAACCTGGCCGGCGTGACCGGCGCGGGCGTGGTCTCGCCCGCCGCCCGCGGCGCCGTGACCGCCGCCGACCAGGCTGAAGAGCCGCCGGCCGAACCCGAACAGACCGGAGAGAGCGGCGTCTACCTCTCGCCGGCCAGCTTCGAGGCCCCGCGGGACCGCGAATTCCGGATGAATGTCGAGCTTTCGAGCGAACAGGAGATCGGCAACGCGTCGTTCGTGCTGACCTTCGACCCCCGCGTTCTCAAGCTCAAGGACGTCCTCGAAGGGGGCGGGCTGCGTCAGCTCGGCGAGAAGGTGCCATTCATCAAGAGCATCAGCGGCGGGACCTGCACGATCGGTTTCTCCAGCCCGCCGAGCGGTCCCGGCTTCAAGGGCCGCGGGGTCCTGGCCGTCCTCGTCTTCACCTCCGTCGGCCCGGGCCAGGCGTCCGTGGCCTTTGCCAGCGCGACGGCCGGAAGCCCGATGGGGCAGGCCGTCGTCCTGGAGACGGGTGAAGCCACGGTCAATATCCGCTAGGGCCCGATGGTCCTCGTCCTCTCGGGGCCCGTCCACGCGGGCAAGACGACCTTCCTCGAACACGCCCTGCCGCTCTGGGCCGCGCGGGGCATCGCCTGCGCCGGGTTCGTCAGCCCCGCCGTGACCGACGAGGCCGGCCGGACCGGCTATGACCTCGTCGAGATCGCGACCGGCCGCCGTCAGCCGTATCTCCGGCGGCACGGCGGGCCCGGGGCGGAGCGGATCGGCCCCTACGTCTTCGTCCCGGAAACGCTCGAGCGGGCCCGGACGATTATCCGCGAGGCCGGGCCTTCCGGGCTCCTCGTCGTCGACGAGGTCGGGCCGCTCGAGCTTCGCGGCGGCGGCCTCTGGCCGGCCCTCCGGGACGCGCTCGGAGCGCCGGGGCGAACGCTCCTGTGCGTCGTCCGCGAGGACATCCTCGAGGAATTCTCCACTCGTCTCGCGCCCCTCGTCCCCGTCGTTTTCGACGTCGGGGATGCGGACGCGCGCGCCCTCCTGGAAGAATGCCTCTTCGAAACGAGCCAGTCCCATGACGGTCAAAGCTAAGTTCTTCGCCTATTTCCGCGAGCTCTTCGGCGGCCGCGAACGCGACCTCGATGTCAGCGAAGAGGCCACGGTCGGCGAAGCGCTGGCCGTCCTCAGCGACACGCCCGAGCGCCTGACCGAGATATTCGTCTGCGGCGAGCTCAAGCCCCACCTCGTCGTCATGCTCAACGGCGTCCCCATTCAATCCCTCAAAGGCTTGTCCACGCCGCTCTCGCCCGGCGACACGCTGGCCATCTTCCCCATCATGGGCGGCGGGTAAGCCTCGGGGTTGTCTTCGCTCGCTGCGGTGATTTTTTACGCCAGTCCCGTTCGCCGGACTCGGCGCCAAAACAACTCGCTCGGCGTGCGCTACGCCTCGCTCAAACACGTTTTGGCGGTTTCCACTGAAACTGCCCTCGTCCGTCTTCGGACCGGCTAAATCACCGCAATGCTCGCTCAGACAACGCCCTCGGCTCCTGTTTCAGCGGCCGTCTCGCGATCTCGCTCGACACTCTATCCGATCAGTCGAATAGGCGGCAAAAACAGTGCCGCAGGGGGGATGCCCGGAGGCGAAGGGCGGTGACGTAACGGCGTGGGGGGCCTAACACGGAGCGGACTCTTGAGAGCGGAGGACCGGATGCGCAGCACAGCGACTCGGAGCTGCGTATCCGGGAAATATCTGAAAAGAAGAAGGACACTTGTTTAAGATACTTACCAGGATTGTGGCTTCGAGCACTCAGCCACAATCCTGTTGGTCGCTTCGAAGACTTCGCTTCCCGCCGGAGGACGGATGGGGGGTGGCGCCGAGGGAGGAACGGCCCTGAAGCCGACGGAGAGTCACGCCCAAGGCGAGAAGTTATGCTGGCGAAAGGAGACGATCCCCGAGGAATCCGGAGGCATCGCCTTGCGAGGGGTCTGACGTTCTGATATCTTAGGCGCTGGATATGCCCGACTTTCCCATCTCCGGATACCACGGCCGCGTGCTCGTCGCCGACCTCACCCGCGGCGAGATCCGGACCGTCCCGCTCGATCCCGACACGGCCCTGCGCTACCTCGGCGGCCGCGGCCTGGCGACCCGGCTCCTCTATGACACGATCGACCCGGCCTGCGATCCGCTCGGGCCGGACAACGCCTTCGTCATCGCCTCATCGCCGCTCGTCGGCGCCAACGCGCCGACCGCCGGCCGGGGCCACATGGTCTTCAAGTCGCCGCTGACGGGCGTCATCGGGACGTCCAATTCGGGAGGAACCTGGGGCGCCGCGTTCAAGTCGGCCGGATATGACGCCCTCGTCGTCAAGGGCGCCGCCTCCTCCCCGGTGATGATCGACCTCGCGCCCGGCCGGGCCGAGATCCTGCCGGCGGAGGAGGTCTGGGGCCGGACGACCCACGAGACCGACGACACCCTGGCCGCGGCCTCGGAGCCGGGACGTCCCGTCCGCGTCCTATGCATCGGGCCGGCCGGCGAGAACCTTGTCCGCTTCGCCGCCGTGGCCAACGACCGGAACCGCGTCTATGGCCGCTGCGGTCCCGGCGCCGTCTGGGGCAGCAAGAAGCTCAAGGCCGTCCGCGTCCAAGGACGCGAGAAGATCACCATCGCCGACCCGGAGAGATACCGGGCCGGCCTCGACCAGGCCGTCTACCTGATGAAACAGGCGCCGGTGACCAAGCGGCTCATGCGCGACCTCGGCACGGCCGGTCTCGTCGAGCTGATCAACCTCATCGCCATGCTGCCGCACAAAAACTTCCAGGATTGCCTCCACCGCGAGGAGGACGTCGAGCGCATCTCGGGGGAGACCCTGGCCAAGACCTTGCTCGAAAAGGCGGGTTCCTGCTATCTCTGCCCCATCGGCTGCCAACGCCACACCCGCGTCGCCGGGCGCGACGGCGGGGAGGAGCGCGGCGAGGGCCCGGAGTACGAGACCATGGTCCTCATGGGCCCGCTCTGCGGCATCTACGACATGGCCGCCATCACCCGGGCCAACTATCGCGCCAACGAGCTGGGCCTGGACACGATGAGCTACGGCGGCACGCTAGCCTGCGCCATGGAGCTCGCGGAACACGGGCTCATCGGCCGCGAGGAGACCGGGGGCCTCGACCTCTCCTTCGGCGCGGCCGATGCCCTCGAGGCTCTGGTCGGGATGACGGCCAGGCGCGAAGGCCTCGGCGCTTCCCTCGCCGAGGGCTCTTATCGCCTGGCCGCCGGACGCGGCCGCCCGGAATTCGCCATGACTGTGAAGAAGCTCGAGATCCCGGCTTACGACCCGCGGGCCTCCCTCACCCAGGCGCTCGGCTACATGACCTCGCCCACGGGGGCCTGCCACCTCCGCGGCGGCTATGCCGTGTCCCTGGCTTTCTTCGGCGGGGCCAAGGAGATCCCCCGCTTCAGCCTGCTCCAATCCCCGATCGCCATCCGCAACATGCAGAACACCGGCATCCTCCAGGACAGCCTCGGCGTCTGCCGCTTCACCGGCTACGCGTTCGCCGCGGACCCCTGGGCCCGGATGGTGAGCGGTGTCACCGGCCGCGACTTCTCCGTGGCCCGGCTCGAGGAGATCGAGAACCGCGTGGCCACGCTCGAACGGCTGTTCAACGTCGAGGCCGGGGCCACGGCCGAGGACGACGCGCTGCCGGCGCGCTTCGCCGACATGCCCGTCGTCATCGAGGGCAAGGAACGCCGTGTCAGCCGCGAGGACCAGGAGCGCATGAAGAGGGATTATTACGCGGTCCGGGGCTGGGACGCGAAGGGCCGGCCCACGCCGGAGCTTCTCCGCTCCCTGCGGATCGAGGGGAGGCGGCCATGAGCGGACCCCGGTGGCAGGCGACCGACGAGCTCTTCCGCGAGTTCCGGGCCCTCGGCCGGGCCTCGCTCCTCTATGACGTCCAGGACAGCCACAGCGGGAACATGGCCCTTCGCCGGACGAACGAGCGCGGCGAGGAGGAGATCGTCATCACGGCCACGGGGTCCCAGAAGGGCGATCTCGAGCCGAACCAGATCTGCTTCCTTTCCGCCACGGAGACGGACTACGGCTATTACAAGGCCTCCTCCGAGACCGACGTCCACGCCCGGATCCTGGCTCTGCCCGGCGTCAGGGCCTCGATGCATGCCCACCTCAAGGACCTCATCCTGGCGACGCTCGACGACGCGCCCAAGCCGTCCCAGCCTCCGGACTTCGTCCCCGTCGACCCGCTCGCTCGCCACCACCTCGGAGCGGCCATCCCGGTCGACTGGTTCGCCGTGCCCAGCGGCTCCCCCGAGCTGGCCCGCGTCATTCCCGAGCGGCTGGCCGCCCGGCCGCTGACCATCATCTTCGGCCATGGGGCCATGGCCAAGGGCCGGAGTCTGCGCGAAGCGTTCTTTCACCTGTGCGTGGGCAACTACGCCGGGGCTGTCGTCCTGGGGATGGAGAAGCTCCGCGTCGACGTCGGCGCCGTCCGCCGGGCCATCGCGGCCGATCCGGCGCGCGCCTTTGCCGGCCCTCCGCCCGCCTACGACGTCGATGGCGACGACCGCTCGGACTTCCGGGACGAAGAGGAGATCCTGAGGGAATTCGTCAAAGCCGGCCACCGCATCTTCGAGTCGCGCCTGTCGCCCTTCCACACCGGCTCGATGTCGGTCCGCGGCGTCGCCACCATGCTCTACGCGCCCAAGGCCTCGATGCCGCGCGACGTGGGCGGACCCCTGCTCAGTGTTCCTCTCGCCGCCGGCCCGGCCGACGACGCCGAGAGGGCGCTGCACAAGGCGATCTACGCGGGGAGCGATTTCCAGTCGGTCATGCACTGCCACATTCCCGAGGCCGAGGCCTCGGCCCACTTCGTCTATCCGGGCGAAGGGGCGCCGGCCGACCGCATCATTCCCATCGACGCCGAGGGCTCGTTCCTCTACCTCGTCATCCCCGTCCTGCCTCCCGAAGTCACCGCCGCCGAGCTCATCCGCGCCCTCCATGAGTACAAGGTCGCCGTCGTCAGGGGCGGGGGAGTCTGGGCCGTCGGGGCGCAGTCGCTGTCCGAGGTCCTCCACCACCCGTCGTCGCTCCGCGAGATCTGCCTCTACAGGATCGGCGCGGTCGAGCGTGGCCTCGACCTCAGGCGCATGGAGCCCGCCAAGGCCAAGCGCTGGTGACGGCCGCGCCGCCCCTCACCCCTCCCCCCCTTTGGGGGTGAGGAACCACCCCACAAAATCACCCTCAAAGGGTATTGTCTGCCAGGGGCGTTGAGATAATCTGGTCGGGACGATCCCAGAGGACCGGATAGGATGAACCGCAACACATTCGACAGCCCCAACCTCCCCGGCGCCGCCCCCGGCCTTCTCGGCGGAATCGGGCCGCGCAAGCTCCGCACCAAGATGCTCCTTCTGTTCGGCGTGCTGATGGCCGGCTACGTCGGCCTGGCCCATATCCTCCTCGGCCGGCACCCGGCCCTGCTCGTCGTGAGCGGCGCGTTTTTCGTCCTCGGCGTGATGTGCGTCATCCTCCTCAGCGGCATGATCACGCGCCCCCTCGTCCAGCTGACGAGGACCGCCGAGCGGCTGGCCGACGGCGACCTCAAACAGCGGGCCCGCGTTTTCTCCCGGGATGAAGCCGGCCTTCTGGCCCGGACGTTCAACGGCATGCTCGACGGGCTGGAGAAGTCCTTCCGTGACCTCGAAGCCCGCAACCGCCTCCTTGAAGAGGAAGCCTTGAAGCGCGCCGCGGACATGGATAAGGACGCCGTCGAGCGCGTCCGCATCGAACGGGAGCTGCGGCTGGCCCGGATCGAGATCGACCATCTCGTCGACAAGCGGACCGAGGAGCTGGCCCGGGCCAACGACGAGCTCCACGGCAAGGTCCTCGAAACGCGCCGCTCGGAGGACTACCTCCAGAGCACGCTCGACCGCCTGGAACGGTCACTGGAGGGGACCTTCCGGGCCATGGCCATGACCCTCGAACTGAGGGACCCGTACATGGCCGGGCACCAGAACCGCGTTTCCGGCCTGGCCGTGGCCATCGCCCAGGAGATGAACCTCCCCTGGGAGAAGATCGAGGGGCTCCGCTTCGCCGGCATCATCCATGACATCGGCAAGATCTCCGCCCCGGCCGAGATCATGACCAAGCCCTGCCGTCTGTCGAAGTCGGAGTTCCAGCTTGTCAAGGACCACCCCCGAGTCGGTTACGATATGATCAAGGATATCGCCTTTCCCTGGCCCGTGGCCCACATCATCCTCCAGCACCACGAGCGGCTCGACGGGTCGGGCTATCCCGAAGGGCTGGTCGGCGACGCCATCCTTCAGGAAGCCCGGATCCTGGCCGTGGCCGACGTCGTCGAAGCCGTTTGCTCGCTCAGGCCTTACCGTCCCGCCCTCGGGATCGAGAAGGCCCTCGAGGAGATCCGCAAGGGCCGCGGCATCCGATACGACACCCGAGTCGTCGACGCGTGCGTCAAGCTCTTCCGCGAAGGCCGCTTCACCTTCCGAAAAGATACCGAAGCCCCCATCTTCCAATAAGCTCCCCCAGGCTGATCCGCGTTGACTTGGGGGGTCGATTCGGCTAGAATTTCTGAACCCTGGCGGCGTAGCTCAGTTGGTCAGAGCATGCGGCTCATATCCGCAGTGTCGGGGGTTCAAATCCCTCCGCCGCCATTTCTCCAGGCCGACGCCCTGATGATCCGAACGAGACGATGACAGCCAAGAAACCCGCGGATCGCGTTTTCGCCGCCTTCAGGAAGGCGGCCGTCGACGGCCGGCTCCTCGTCCCCGGCGACCGCGTCCTGGCCGCCCTGTCCGGGGGGCCCGATTCCGTCGCCCTGGTCGCGCTTCTTCTGAAGCTCCGCGAGGAGATGCCTCTGGAGATCCGCCTGGCCCATTTCAATCACCGGCTCCGGGACGAGGCGGGGGAGGACGTGCGCTTCGTCCGCGACCTCGCCCGCCGCTGGGTCCTCCCGCTGGACGTGGAGGCGGCCGATGTCCGGTCGTTCGCATCGGGACGGAAGCTGAACCTCGAAGAAGCCGGGCGTGAGCTGCGTTACCGCTTCCTCCGCCGGGCCGCGGCGGCGGCCGGCGCAACCAAGATCGCCACCGGCCACACGATGACCGACCAGGCCGAAACCGTCCTCATGCGATTGATGAGAGGAACGGGACTCGCCGGGCTGGCCGGCATCGCGCCCGTCGTCGCCGGCGCGCCCTGCCCGGTCGTCCGGCCGCTTCTGGAGATCTCCAGCCCGGACCTCCGCGCCTGGCTCGGCGCCCAAGGCCTTCCCTTCCGGGAGGACGCCTCGAACCGCGACCTCCGATACCTCCGCAACCGCATCCGGGCCGGGCTCCTGCCGGAGCTGGCCCGTCATTATGAGCCCCGGATCGTCGCCCACTTGGCGCGGCTGGCCGGCATCGTGCGCGAGGACGACGAGCTGCTCCACGGTTTCGTCCGTGAGCTCGCTGACGAGTTCATCCTCCGCGAGGGGCGGGACGTCCTTCTGGACCTGAAGACCCTGCCCCTCGTCATCCCGGCCCTGGCCCGCCGCGTCGCCAGAGAATTCCTCCGCGAGATCGCCGGCAGCCTCAGGGACGTCTCCTACGATGACGTGGCCTCTCTGCTCGCGCTTGGCGAAGGCAAGGAGATGACGCTCCGCAAAGGGCTCGTCCTGCGGCGCGAAGCCGGCCGCGTCGGCCTCAAGAAGCGGACGGCGCCCTCCAGACCCTATGAGACAAGCTGGGACGGCCGTCGCGTCCTGGTTCTCGACGCCGCGGGATTGACGCTCGAGGGGAGCCGGCGGAAGGCGAACCCGTCGAACCGGTCCTTCAAGGCCGATGACCGGGCCGGCGCCGACCTCGATGCGGCCACGCTCGTCTTCCCGCTGATGGTCAGGAGCCGCAAGCCGGGCGATCTCTACAGACCTCTCGGCGCTCCCGGCCGGAAGAAGCTCAAGGAGATCCTCAGGGCCAAAGGCGTCCCGGCGCGCGCCCGCGCTCGTCTTCCCGTCGTCCTCTCGGAGGGCGAGATCGTCTGGGTCCCGGGGCTCCCGGCGAGCGAGAAGCACAAGATCTCCAAAGCCACGACGTCGATCTTTTCGATCAGGGTCGGAAAAGACGGGGGATGCAAGCCCTCGCCCCGCCGCGCCAAGACCTAGCGCCTGTACAGGCTCAGGTAGGCCCGGACGATCCTCTCTCCCCACAGCATGGCCACGAAGGCCGCCGGGGCGATGAACGTTCCGAAGGGCAGGGCGAACTGGACGTCCTTGCCCCGGCGCGCGACCAGGTAAATCCCGAAGAGGGCCCCGGTGAACGACGCCAGGATGAGGACAAAGAGCGTCCGGGCCGGGCCGAGATAGGCCCCGACCATGAGCATCATGGTGACGTCGCCCATGCCCAAGCCTTCCTTCTTGCGGATGAGCCGGTAGGCGCCGTAGACCAGGAGCAGGAACCCGGCCCCCCCGACCGCCCCGAAGAGGGCGCCGCGGAAGTTCAAGTCGTCGCGGAAGAACGAGTAGGCCAGCGCCAGCCCGAGTCCGGGCATGGTGACGGCGTCGGGCAGGATCTGGTGATGGGCGTCGATGAAGCCGAGCACGATGAGAGCGCTCGTGAACAGACAGCCGGCGATGAACTCGAGGCCGATCGTCCGCCCGGCGTTGAGATAGACGAGGACGAAGCCGGCCGCGGTCAGGGCCTCGACGGCCGGGTAGACCGGCGAGATCCTCCGGCCGCACCTGCGGCACTTGCCGCGAAGGATGAGGTAGGAGAGGAGCGGGATATTGTCGTACGGCTTGATGCGGGCGCCGCAGCCCGGGCACGCGGACGGCGGCCGCGACAGGTTCAGCCCCCGCGGCAGGCGGTAGATGACGACATTGAAGAAGCTGCCGAAGATAAGCCCGGCCGCCACGACGTAAAAGATCGTCAGCGTCTCCATGGGCTGATGGCCGTTCTCACTTTTCCCGTCTCCGGATCGTAGACATAATCCTTGCCGTCGAGGTCTTTCGGGACTTCGCGGAGAAGGCCCGCGCCGACCAGGACCCCGAGGTCGGCCGGCAGGCGCCCGAAGCGCTGGCGGTACTTCGCCGCCGCCTCCTCGAGCGCGGTTTGGTCGATCGTCGCCTTGACGTTGTAGAGGTGGTTCGAGGCGATCTTCTTTGTCCGCTCGTCGGGCGCCCTCCGGTAGATGTCGAGCCAAGTCTCCCAGGAGGTCTTCAAGTCGCCCTTCTTGAAGATGGCGTTGGCCCTGAGCCTCTCGACGAATTCCGGGGCGCCGGGGATCCTGGCGCATTGCTCGAAGTACTTCTCGGCCAGGGGATAGTCCC
>JBAVUQ010000209.1:0-1906 GCA_049696855.1 Candidatus Aminicenantales bacterium | reverse complement strand
GCCCCAGAACGATATAGTAGAGCTCGTCGCGAAAGAAGCCGTAACGCCCGTTGACGGCGAGATGGATGAGGAGCTTCGCCGCCGCCAGATAGATGAGGACGGCCGTCCCGCACAGGAATATCGCTCGGGGAATGCGTCTGGCCATGATGCCCTCCCGGAAGGCGGCCGGATATTCCGGCCCGCGCCAATAGCCTACTCCAGTCGAATCCGGACGCGCAACCGTCGACGGCGGCCGACCTGAGCCGATTCTAGCCAAAGGGCTGGTGGCTGGCAACTCGCCATCTGTGATATATTTGGACTGTGAAGATCATCGACTCTCCGATCTCCCCGGGCGAGCTCAAGATCATGGCCGAAGGACGCTTCGGAAACCTGGTTAAAGCCGTCGTGGATGTGGAACGGAAAATCATGGCCCTCGACGGAGAGCTCCATGCGGACGAGGAAGGGCTCCTGTTGGAGAACGGTTCCCTCCAGGAGAACCTCTGGGGGATCAACATCTATCCGGAGCTGGAAGGCCCGGAGCGGATCGAATTCGATTCCGTCATCAATATTCGTCCCTCCCGGGGAAATCGCTCTCGCGGCGTCGATGATCCTGTGATCCGCGAAAGGATCGTTCAGGCCGTCACGGGATTGCTGAAATGACGCCGGCCCAGCACGAAACGCTCGCGGCCGGCCGGTGGCAGGCGTTCTCCCTGGTCGAGCAGCTGGCCAATGTCGGGAGCGAGGTCGAACGGGCCCTCAATTGGCTCGACAAGCACAACCCCGAATACAGTCGCCTGGCCTTCCTCCGGGCGCTGGAGCTCCTCAATCTGACCATTGCCGATCCCCGGCATCGGCACCGCCTCAAGGAATTGACCCGTTTGCGGGAAGCTCTTCTCGACTTCTTCCTCGGGGACAACGCGTTCAACTCGACCGGGAAGAGCTGGCGCGGCTATTTCTACGGCTTCGCCTACGCGGCGGCCCTGAGAAGGGCACACGCCGGTTAGTGCTTCTCCGGGTAGAGCGTGACCTGGACGTAGCGCTTGGTGTTGAAGTACGTCTTGGCCGCGGCCTGGACGGAGTCGCGCGTCAGAAGCTTGAGCGAATGGGGGAAGCGGATGATCGCGGCCGGGTTCTCGCCGAGCTCGTAGCTATCGGTGAGCCGGCTCAGCCACCAGCCGTTCTCGCGGCTGGCCGTCTCGTAATCGCGGGACTCGGCCAGCCGGTCCTCGTCGACCTCCTTCGCGGTCGGCCCGTTCTTCTTGAGCTTCTTGATCTCGCCGAAGACGGCCTGGCTCATCTCGTCCATCCGGGCCGGGTCCGTGCCGAGGTCGATCGACACGCGGAACTCCTCGCGGGGGATCTTGTCGTAGGACGGCCGGACGCTGACGTCGTAGGTCCCGCTCAGCTTCTCGCGCAAGAGCTTCCGCAGCCGGGTCTCGAGCACCTGGGCGGCCGCGCGGATGTTGATCTCGTTCGCCGGGTTGTCCTTGAAAGGCCCGGAAAAGACGATGGCCGTCAGGCTCTTGGGCTCGACGCCCTTCTCGACGACCCTCTTGACGACGCCCTCCGGGGGCGGAACGCGCCAGTCCTTCCAGCTCTCCTTGCGATGGAGCGAAGGCAGGGAAGCCAGGTAGCGGGTGACCAGGGGCTCGATCACGGCCATGTCCAGGTTGCCGACGAGGATGAAGGTGAAGTCGCTCGCGTCGGCGAAGCGGTCGCGGTAGAAGGCCAGGGATTTCTGGAGGTCCATCTGCGGGATCTCGTCGACCGTCATGGGCCGGAAGCGGGGCTGGTCCCTCTGCAGCGTCGTCCGCAGGGTGTCCGAGAAGACGGTCTCCGGGCTCTTGGTGCGATTCTCGAGATAGGTCTTGATCTGGGACTTGAGGACGTCGAAGACGACCGGGTCCGGACGCGGCGCGGTGAAGGT
>JBAVUQ010000208.1:0-17606 GCA_049696855.1 Candidatus Aminicenantales bacterium | reverse complement strand
GCTTCCGGATGGTCGACACGATAGGATTGGGGCGGGCCGCCGATGACAAGTGCATCCCCGAGCTCGAGAGCCGGATCGTAGGCGATCCCGATATGCTGGCAAAAGGCCATGGCCGCCAGCGTCCTTCCGTTCTCGAGCTTGGACTTGTTCAACAGAACCTCGGACAGCTTGAGCCGGACTTTCAGGACGTCGTTCTTCATGACCAGGCCGGCGTTATAGGCGTCCTCGACCTGTTCGAGGAGCCGGCGGAGAAGCCCCTCGTATCTTTCGACGGTCCGCATCTTCTCGTTCAGGGAGACGATGCCCCAGTATTGCTCCTCCGTCGTCCGCAGGACCTCGTTGCGGGAAAGCCGGGCCTTGTCCTCGCTGGCTTCGACGCCCAAGGCGGCGAGCCGGTTGCCGTTCAGGATCCGGCCTCCGGCGAAGACAGGCTGGACGGCGCTGACCGTCCCGAGCTTCAGGGAGCCCAAGAGGCCCATGGTCGTGCTGGGGAAATAGGCGAATTGCGTGGCATTGGGCAGATTCGCGGGATTCCCGTCATAAACGGGCAGGTCTCCCCCCTGCGTGGTGATCTCCATCAGGGGCCTGTCGGCCTCGAGCGCCGTTCCGGAGGCGCTGACCGAAGGAAAATAAAGGGTGAACGCCGCCTTCTTGGCCTGCCGGGCGGCCTCGGTCTCGAGCCGGCTGTTCTTCATCTCGACGTTGTTCCGGAGGGCCAGTTTCTTGCTCTCTTCGAGCGTGAGCTTCTCGCCCGCCTGGACGGCGTTGAGCGAAAGACAAATAGTAATGAGGGCCAGGAGTCTTTTCATGAGTTTTCACTTTCTTGGGGCAGATCTTCCGTATGCCGGTTGGCGAAATAATAGAGGACCGGGAGAATGAGCAAAGACGGCGCCAGGGCGCCGATCAGACCGAAGCAGATGACCGATCCCAGCGGTCCCCACAGGGACGAGCGGCTGAGGATCATCGGCACGACGCCGACAGCGGCGGCCGCCGCCGTCAGGAAGATCGGCCGCATCCGGCGCTTGCCCGCGGCCACGGCCGCCTGGGCCACGGAATAGTTTTCTTTCAGGCGGAGCTCGTCGGCGTACTGGGCGTAGATGATCCCGTTGCGGACGACGATCCCGAACAGGGCGGTGAGAGCGATCAATGCGGTCGTGCTCAAGGGGTAGCCGGTCAGCAGGAGGCCGACGGCGGCGCCGAAGATGCTCAGCGGCATGGTGATCATGATCAGCAGCGATTTCCTGACGCTCCGGAACTGGAACATCAGGATCAGGAAGACGAGGAGGACGCTCACCACCATGACGTAAATGAAGGGCGTGAAATACTCGAACTCCGCCTCCAGCTCCCCGCCGTAGTCGATGCGGACGCCTTCGGGGAGGGCCAGCCCGTCGATGAGGGGCTTGACCTCCTTCGTGACCGCCGCGGCGAACAGGCCCCGGGCCAATTCGGCCTTGACGGTCAGCGTCCGCACGCCGTTCCGCCGGACGATCTGGCCCTCCGTCCAGGCTGGCCGGAGGCCGGCGACCTGATGGACGGGGACCGAAGTGCCGAGGATCGGCGACGTGACGTAGAGGTTCTCGATCTCCGAAACGGCGGTCTTGCCCCTGTCGCCGAACTTCAGGCGGACCTCGAGCGGATAGTCGCCCTCGTAGATCACGGCCGCGGGCAGCCCCTTGGTCGCCGTCATCAGGGAAGCGCTCAGGATGGCATTGGGAAAGCCCATCCGGACGGCCTGGTCCTTTTTGACGTCGAGATCGACGGCCTGGAGCGGCTGCCGGTAGTCGTCATAGACCCGGGTCACCCCGGGGTTCGAGCGCAGGATCCCCGCCACCCGCCCGGCCGTCGATTTCAGGAGCGCGATGTCGTCGCCCGATATGCGGACCTCGATCGGCTCGACGTAGTTCGCGAACTCCAGCTGTTTCCACTTGATCTCGGCCGAGGGATACCGGCCGAGGCACGTCCGGCTGTACTCGTCGAGCATCTGGACCGCCGCCTTGTTCGAAGTCGTCAGGACCACCAGCTGGCCGCCGGCCTTCGACGGGAAGGGCGGGGCGTACGTGCTGTGGAAGCGGGGAGCGCTCGTCCCGACGAAGGCGGTCACGACCTTGACCCGGGGGTCCTTGCCGAGCAGGGCTTCGAGGTCTTTCATGACCGCGTCGGTCTCGGTGAGCGAGCTCCCCTCCGGGAGCGTGACCTCGACGGCGAACTGGTTGCGCTCGATCTTGGGAAAGGCCTCCATGGGGGGCCGGGAAAGGAGGAAGACACCCAGGACGACGAGCAGGACGCCTACGGCCACGGCCAGGCCCTTCATGCGGAAGGTCTTCTCGATGATCGCGTCGTAGCGCTTCTGGAGGCCCTCCAGGAAAGCGGTCTTCCGGGAGCGCTTGCCGGTCCGGACGCCCTGCCTGATGAAGGCGTAGCTCATGAGCGGGATCAGGATGGCGGCCACCACGAGCGAGGCGGACAGGGCGATGGCCGCGGTCGCCGGCAGCGACTTGACGAAATCCCTGGCCGTGCCGGTGAGGAAGAACTGCATCGGGTAGAAGCAGCCGATGATGATGAGGGTCGCCGAGAAGATCGACACGAAGAGCTCGGAGACGCTCCGCGAAGCGGCGATCTCGCGGGGCTTGCCCTGATCGAGCTTCTCGACGTAGTTGTCGACGATGACGATGGCGTTATCGACCACCAGCCCGAGGACCACGATCAGGCCGGCCAGCGAAACGGTCTGGAGGTCCATGCCGGCCGCCCACATGACGCCGATGGTCGAGAGGACGGAGATGGGGATGGCCGAGGCCGCGACGAAAGCGACCCGGCCCGGCAGGAGGATCAGGGTCACGGCGATGACGGCCAGGATGGCGATGGCGAACTCCTTCATGAAGCTGCCGATGGACCTGGAAACGACATCCGGGATGTTGGAGATCATCTCGATCCGGACGTCCGCGGGAAGCGTCCGTTCGAAATCGGCGATGACCCGGCCGACCTCCCGGCCATATTGGACGATGTTGTTGCCGGCCTGCATCTCCAGGGAGACGACCAGGCATTTCCTGCCGTTGACCCGGACGGCGGAAGACGGCTCCGCATATTCCCGGACCACCCGGGCCACGTCCTTCAGGCGGACGACGTTGCCGGACGGGTCGGCGTAGACGATCTGTTCGGCCAGGTCGTTCTCCGTTTTGTAGCTGACCGGGACGTGAAGGGGATAGACGCGCTTTCCGTCATCCCATTCGCCGGCGTAGGCGACAGAGCTCTGGGGCTTGAGGGCCGCGGCCAGCATCAGCGGCTTGATGCCGTACTGGGCCAGCTTGGCGTCGTCGACATAGATGGCGATCTCCTCCCTCTGGACGCCGTGCCGCGTGACCCTGGAGACCGAAGGGACCCTGCGGACGTCGTTCTCGAGCTCGGTGACGAACGCCTCGAGCTCCCGGTAGGTCTTGGTGTCGGACTCGACGCCGATGAGCAGGGCGGAGGTGTTGCCGAAATCGTTGTCCGCGGTGAGCGAAATGAGCCCGGCAGGCAGCCCGGTTTTCAGCTGGTTGAGGCCGTGCTGTAATTTCAGCCAGAAGCCGTCGGGGTCCTTCTCCTTCTCGGACACCTCGACGTAGATGATCATGAGGCTCTCTTTGGAGACCGAATAGGTGTTGGAGCGCTTGACCGACTTGGACTGGAACAGGTATTTCTCGACCTTGTCGGTCACCTGGTCCTCCACCTGCTCGGAGGTGGCCCCGGGATAGACGCCGATGATGATCCCCTGCCGGATCTTGAACTGGGGGTATTCGTCGCGCGGCATCATGACCAGGGCCATGACCCCGGCGAGGACCAGCACGATCGTGACCATGACGATCGGCTGCTTGAGGCCGAGGAGGATATCCAATAAGGGACGATGCTCTTTCATGGCCATCATCTTTCAGGCCGTGTCAGCGGCCGACGACGAGAACGGGCGTCCCGTCGGCGAGCTTGTGCTGGCCCGAGACGACGACCGTGTCGTTCGCCGACAGGCCGCCGGTGATCTCGATCCCGCCGGCGAGCAGCACCCCGATCTTCACGTAGATCAAGCGAGCCTTCGCGCCGGTCGCGTCGAGGCCGTAGACGAAGTTCCGGCCCGTCTCGTCGACCAGCACGGCCTCGCTCGGCACGACCAGCCCGCGGCTCCGGGCCGCGCTTCGCAGCACGGCGGTGCAAACCATGCCCGGCTTGACGGCCCGGTCGGGGTTGGCCATGGCGATCATGACCTTGTAGGTCCGGGCCATCGGATCGGCCACGACGCCGACGTCCTCGACCGTCCCCTCGCGGTCCCGCGGTCCCAGGGCGCCGATCCGGACTGTCGCCGGATCGCCCCTGCGGACCCAGGAGATGTCGTTCTCCGGGACCGGGATGCGGGCGTAGATCTTGTCGATCCGGACGATCGTGATCGAGGCCAGGTTGGGCATGGCGATCATGCCCGGCTCGATGGCGCGCCGGCCGACCACTCCGCCCGTATGGGCGTAAAGGCGGCAATCGTCGACGTTAATCTTGGCGTTGGCCGCGGCCGCCCGGGCCCGCGCGAGGCCGGACTCGACCTCCACGTACTTTACCTCGGGCAGGTTGCCGTTCTTGTACATCCGGGACAGGCGATTGAAAGCGTCCTCGGCCTGCTTCTCGGCGGCCTTGGCCATCTCGTAGCCGTTCCGGTAGCTCGTATCGTCGATCTCCGCCAGGAGCTGGCCCTTGGCCACGGTGTCGCCCTCGTCGACCTGGACGCGCGTGACGGTCCCGGCCACAAGGAAGCTGTGGGGAACGGTCTCCGACTCGATGATCGTCCCGCTGTAGGCGAATTCCTGGCCCGCGTCGGCCGAGCCCACCTTCTGGACGACAACCTTGACCGGTTGGTTCGCCCGGGCCGCCTCGTTCGAGCTCCGGCAGCCGGAGGACAAGGCGAGGATGGCGAGGAGGATAATGAAGGCGGTTCTGGGTTTCATGGCGTTCCTTTCAATTCTTCGACTGTTAGACTATTAGACACCATTCGTACTTTAGTCGATTCTCGGGCAAAAAAATTTACAGGCCTTCGGACATCAGATCGATGATGAAATCTATCAGCTGCTTATCCTGGTTATCGATGAACAGGTTGAGCGTCAGGCTTCTGATGACCGTCACGATGGCCCGCGTGGTGGTCTTGATGTCCCGGAGGCCGACGGTCTTGAATTCCCCTCTTTTGAGACCGAAGCGAAGGATCGATTCGACCGCCTTTTCGTTTGCGGCGTCGAACTCCCCCAGGACGCGGAGGATGAGGGCCCGATGGAGGCTCATTTCACGCTCGATGTCGTAGGGGGCCATCGTCTGCCGGATCTCCCGGAACGTCGTGAAAACGTAAGCGATCAGCTGATCCTTGGCCGACGCCTTCTTGGAGATCTCCTCTCTGGCCACGGCGACGATCCGGGCGACCTGGACATGGGCAAGGGCCTCGAGGACCTCGTCCTTGTTCTTGAAGTAGTAGTAGAGAGTGCTCTTGCCCTTTCCGGCCTCGCGGGCGATGTCCTCCATCGTCGTTTTTGACGGGCCCCATTTCTGGAAGACGCTCTCCGCGGCCCGGAGGATAGCCGCCTTGACGAGCTCGTCTTTTTTCATCAATATTCTTTATTAGACCAAAATCGTTTTATGGTCTAATATTAGCGAAGCGGCCGCCTCTTGTCAAGACCCTGCTTCAGTTCTTTTCCCGGTTGCCACTTAAAATCGCACAATATGGCACAAATCTGGCAAAACGTTATTGGAGGC
Organism: Candidatus Aminicenantales bacterium; assembly: GCA_049696855.1. Lineage (GTDB taxonomy): Bacteria > Acidobacteriota > Aminicenantia > Aminicenantales > Saccharicenantaceae > RBG-16-66-30. Next base: position 11,858 of record JBAVUQ010000208.1, on the reverse strand, counting down.
GTAATCTATGCTCCAGCCCCAGGCGTTATCGACTCGACTCACGAGGCGGGCTGGTCGCAGGGCACCGAAGGGGGCTTCATGATGAATCATGCCAATGGCTGGATGAATGGCTGGCTGGGCGGAGGGATGTGGCTTTGGACGGTCATCGGCATACTGGTGGTGGTCCTGCTGGTCGTCGTGATTAGAAAGCTGTTAAAGAAATGACCTGATGACCATGATAGGATGGCTTTTACAGAAGCGATTGAGAGAACGCGACTGAAACTCCGATGGAGAAGGGGGGCCGTCTCGTGAATAGGATTCTTGGATGCGCCGTGATCGCGGTGTTCTTGGGGGGAGCCCCCTTATTGGCCAAAGGGGCCGAAAGAAACGAATTCAGCAAGGGGAAGACACTCTATCGGGATAAATGCGAGTTTTGTCATGGGCTCAGGGGGGACGGGAAAGGGCCGGCGGCCGAACCTCTCCTGGGGCACCCGGTCGATTTTACCGATTCCAAGTTTTGGCAGGGCGATGTCGAGAAGAAGATCGGAGAGACCATCAAGAAAGGCAAGGAAATGATGCCGGCCTTTGACTTGGCGCCCGACCAGATCAAGAACATCGTTTTGAATATCTCTTAGACCTTCAAGAAACCCGCGCAGAACAAGCATTGACGGGGGATGAAATATGGCCCGGAAAAAACTCAGAACAGTGCTCTTGCTTCTCATCGTGCTCGTGTTCTTGCCCCTTCTGTTGGCACGCACGGCCCAAGCCGTGCCGAGTTTCGCGCGCCAGACCCGTATGCCGTGCACGGAATGTCATACGGTATTCCCCGAGTTGACGCCGTTCGGACGGATCTTCAAGCTCGGCGGCTATGTGCTGAGCAAGAGCGGCAAGCCCTATGAGCTTCCTCCTCCGCTGGCGGGCATGGCTCAGATATCATTCACGGAATCCAAGGGACTGACCTCCGGGGTCGCTCCCTTTGACTCCGCCGACAGGGGAAGCGATAAGATAAACCTGCCGCAGCAGTTGAGCCTATTCTTCGGAGGCCGGATTTACGATAATGTCGGCGCCTTCGTCCAGGGGACCTACGATGGGGTCAGCAACAAGGTTTTCCTGGACATATTGGACATCCGTTATTCCAACAACACCGTTGTGTGGGGCAAAAACCTGATCTACGGGCTGACTCTCAATAACAGCCCGACGGCCCAGGATGTCTGGAATACCACTCCGGCGTGGGGATTCCCTTACGCCTCTTCAAGCGTTGCTTCGACTCCCGCCGCCGCTGCGATCATCGACGGGGCTTTGGGCCAGCAAGTCGGCGGCCTCGGCGCGTACGCTTTTTGGAACAATCTGATCTATCTGGAAGGGACCGTCTACCGTACAGCCGGGAGCGGCATCACCAAACCGTTGGGCGCGGGCACCGCGACGGAGCAGGTCGTGGACGGCGCCGCCCCTTATTGGCGCCTGGCCTTGGAACGACGGTGGAAAAACCACTTCTTGACCCTGGGCACTTTCGGCATGCAGGCTGATATCTTCCCCTTTGGCCTTAGGAGCGGGCCGGCGGATAGATTTACGGACATCGCCTTTGACGCCCAATACCAGTACATGGGGACTTTGGGTGCGGAACATATGCAAGGGCAGATGCAAATGGACGCCGGGCAAATGCCCAAAGCGGGCAAGCATATCATCACGGCGCACGCCACATGGATTCATGAGAACCAGGATTGGAGGGCGGGCTTTCCCCTCGGGAATACGACTAATCCCTCTGACATCCTGAATACTTTCAGAATGAACCTGAATTATTACTACAGGATCCATTCGGGGGATATCGGCGGATCGATAGGCTATTTTTCCACGACCGGCAGGATCGACCGGCTGCTCTATCCCTCTATTCCGGTTGACGGAAGCCGGACGGGCAGTCCCGGCAGCAACGGCCTTATCCTCGAGTTGGGTTATCGACCGTGGAATAAGACCAAGATCTCTCTTCAGTACATCATCTACGACAAGTTCAACGGAGCTCATTCAGACTATGACGGATTCGGCCGGAATGCATCCGATAACAACGCGCTCTATGCGCTTATCTGGTTCATGTTTTGATGCGCGCCGAAGTGTTCGGTTATTGGACATATTTTTATCGGCTCGGTAGTCCCGGTTGTCCGAGCATATAGGATTCGGCCGGGTTCCCGCCATTTTCCTCTATTTGGGGTATGGGCGATATCTTCATTAAAAATCAATAGGTTATGAACGACAAAGCGGAACGGAAGGCCTGATCCGGGATGCCGGCCTGCGAAGCCAGCCTCGGATTCTTGACAGAGAGCTGTCGGGAGACTAGCATTTAAATAAACATCGGGGCGAGACGGATTCTCTAGAAAAGGAGGGTAGGCCATGAGATCATTCTTCCCGAAGACAAAGGGCTTCCCGCTGCTGGCCGTCCTGCTGATCGGCCTTGTCGGGTGCTGGTCCAGCGGCGACTCGGGGCGGCTGTCCCTGTCCCTCACCGACGTTTCGACGGACCAATACAAGGCCGTCTATGTCACCATTGCCGAGATCGATGTCCATGCCGACACCGATGTGGCCGACGCCTGGACGACCGTCGCCACGCCGAACAAGACCTACAACCTCCTGGAGCTGGCGAATGGCGTCAGGGAAGATCTGGCGCTGGTGGACCTCACTGATGGCCTCTATACGCAGATGCGGCTCATCATCGGCGCCAACCCGGCGAGTGGCCTCAACATCCTGAACCAGGCCCATCCCTATGCGAATTATGTCATCGATCTGTCCGATGCGACTCACGAGCTCAAAGTGCCCTCCGGGCTGCAGACAGGGATCAAGCTGGTCCAGGGATTCGAGATCAACGCGAACAGCACGACCGAGCTGACCCTCGATTTCGACGCCTCGCGGTCCGTGGTCGTCGCGGGCCACAGCGGGAAATATCTGCTCAAGCCGACGGTCCAGGTGATCGACACGAGCCTCGCCTCGATCATCAGCGGGACCGTGACCCAGGCCGGCGATCAGACCCCTGTGGCGGGAGCCCTCATCTCGGCCCAGGTCTACATCGACGAAACGGCGCCCGCGATCGATCAGGTCGTCGTGCAGGCGTCGACCCTGACCGACGAGAACGGCCACTACGAGCTCTTTGTCGCGGCCAACACCCAAAATCAAACGTATAACGTCGTCGCGAGCCTGGAGGGCTTTGCGCCTTTGGTGTTCAACCTTACGGCCGAGGGCGGCCAGACCTATACGCGGGATTTCCCGCTCGTCGCCGCTCCGGACTCAGGCATCGTGGACGTCAATGTCGCAGGCGCCGGTCAGGATATCTACGCGACGGTCTCGTTCCGTCAGCAAGTGATTCTGAACAGTGCGGCCGTCATGATCGAGGTCGCCTCGATCAACGTCCTCGACGGCGGTCCCTATCCCGTCGTCCTGCCGGTCGGTGATTATACGGTCGTCTTCTCGACGCCCGACAGGCCGTCGCAGGAGATGCCCGTCACCGTGGCCACGGACGCGCACACGGCGGCTAGCGTGACATTTTAATTCCTTCGTCCCGCGGCTCTAGCGGTACGTGACCTCGATATCCAGGTGCCGCTGGGGAGATGCGAGCTCGATCGTGTCGCCCGTGAAGGTCCTGATGGCCTCGCCGTTGACCTTGACATCGGCGATCTTTCGCATCCCGGGGTCCCTCAGCCGCAGGAGGATCGACTTCGGCGCGCGCCGCGCCGGCGCCCAAAGCTCGACATCGGTCCGGCCCTGGCCCGGGTGAGGATGGATCACGAATGAGACGGGACCGAAGGCCGTCGGCGCGTCCTTGATCTCGGTCACGGCCTCGCCCGCGAGCCAGTGCCGCGGCAGGGCCCGGCCTATCCAGAGGCGGTCGCCGTCCTCCTGGACAAGCATCATCCGCAGGAGCCGCAGCTGCTGGGTGCAGGAATAGAGGTGGGGAAGGGTCGGATCGTTGTCCCCCGTGAACAGCCTCGTCACTTCGACCCCGGAATACGTCTCCCGGGACATGCCATAGGCGAGGGAGCCGTAGAAGCCGAGGATCGCCTGCTTGACCCGGTCGAGCTTCAGGCAGTCGAGCCAGTAGCCGTAGGTGTAGGCGTGATCGATGCCTCCGCCGAACTCGCACATGCCGAGCCGCAGGCCGCCCTTCTCTTCGAGAAAGCGCATGACCCAGCCGGCGCGCTCGTCCGCCGCGGGCAGGAACTCGCTCTCCAGCATGCAGCTCGCGATAAGGCTGTAATAGTCGCTCGCCCGGCCTTTCGAGTCCTTGAGGATGCGATGTGTCTCGGGCTCGAGCGGCAGGACCTTCAGGCCGCCGCTCTCGAACACCGCCATGTCCATCGAGGCCAGGATGTCCCGGCGATAGGCTTCGGCCTCGAGGGCGATCCGCCCGGCGTCCCCGGCGAGGCCGACAGCGGCCAGGGCGCGCGCCGTCTTCTCCAGCCCGACCGCGCAATAGGTGTCGCCGAAATAGTCGTAGGCTGGATCCTGGCTGTCGGCGTAAGGCCGGAACTTGATCAGGCCGTAGGTCGCGGTCCGGGGCGCGTCCGGAGGCGTCATCGACTCGCGGCGCTTGGCCGTGATCCAGCCGGCCATCCGAATCATGTTCGGGGCGACCCGCTTCAGCCAAGCCGCATCGGCGGTGAGCGTGAAATGCTCGCACATGGCGAAGAGCAGCGCTCCGGTGTCCGGGGTCCCGAAGTGCGACGTGAAGACCCCGTCCGGCGCCTGGAGGGTCAGGAGAGAGTCGAGGATCCGGCGGGCTTCGTCAGGCCTTCCCCAGAGGTCGAGGGCATGGGCATAGAGCGCGGCGCTGTAGCCGTAAACCTGCTCGTAGAACCCCGCCCCGTCGTGGGGCTCGAGGGCGCCGTCGATCTTGTCGACGTCGAGCGAGGCGAAGGCCAGCCAGGCGCGGCGGGCCTCGTTGACCCGCTCTTCGGGGGTGCGGAGCGCGGTCCCCGAGCCGAGGTCCTTTTTCCAGAAACCCAGGACCTCGCGCCTGACTTTTTCGAACTCGGCGGCGCCGACTTCCTTCCAGCCTTCATCCGGGGCGTCGAAGGGGATCTTGACGCGGACGGCCGCCGGGATGCCGGGGGAGAGTCCCAGGTCCCAGGCGCGGACGATCGAAGCCGCGTTCCCGGGGCCGATGCGCAGGCCGGCCTTCGTCCGGCGCACCGTCGGGTCCGTGCTCTCCGCCCGAAGCTCGACGAAGGCCCAAAGCCCTTCGTCCGGGCCCAAGCCTTCGGAATAGCCGAACACAGTTTGCCTGTAGGTGACGCCTTCGTGGTCGAACACCGAGGAGACGACCGGAGCGGCGTCGATGAGGCTCTTGCGGCACCCGGCGGGCGCCGCGCCGTAGCGCACGGCCGGCTCGCCGACCTCGAACCAGGCCTTCGGGTTCTCCGCGATGCTCGCGTCCTCGGAGAGCTCCAACGAGGCGTCGGGAGCGACGCCGATCTCGTACGGATGGTGCTTGACGCCGACGGCCTCGCGCGGCTTCTTCAGCGGGGGGAGATACGAGGCGACCGACTCGAAGGTCGGGTCGCCGGTCTTCGCGAGCTCGAGCTCGCCGAGGAGATCGCGGTCGGCGAGCTGGGCCGCGGCCGGCAGGACGGCGCCCTCCGGCGGCCCTTGAGCGACCGGCGGGCTCGCGCTCTGAGGAGGGCGATCTCCGCAGGCCGTGAAGAAAACGACGCCGAGACACGCCAGAAGACCGGCGGCGCGGGGGAGGACTCGACGAACGACCGGTCGACTCACGGTCACCTCAATCTTTTCGCGATCACGCCGTCCAGGGACCACAGGCCGCCGCCCTTGATCATCACCGCCAGGCCGATGGCGATCATTAACAGATGGTACTCGAAGCCCTCGCCTTTGGCCGTCCCCGACCAGTTCATGAAGAACCCGATCTTCGAGTGGACGAGGATGGCGGCGCAGGCCATGTCCACCGTGACGGCCAGGGCGGCGAGCCGGGTGAAGAACCCCGCGACGAGCGCCAGCGCCCCGACCGATTCGGTCAGGACGATGAGGACCGCCAGGAACTCGGGCAGGTGCAGGTTTCCTGTGGTGAAGCCCTTGATCGTCGCTTCGTAGCCGCGGCCGCCGAACCAGCCCAGGAGCTTTTGGGCGCCGTGAGGAAACATCACCACTCCCAGCATGACGCGGAGGATCGTCGTCGAGAAGGCTTTGTCGGTGGCGAAGAATTTCTTGAGCATGATCGCTCCCTCCTCTTACCGGCCGTTGCAGTCATTGTAGGCCCCGGGTCCGGGGTTATCAAGCCCGCAAAGGTTGACGGCGCTTCTGCGTCTAACGGAACAGAGGAGCCGATGAGCCAGGCGGGAAGGCTAGCCAGAAAATCGGGCGAATACCCCGGAAAATCCCCTTTCCCGGGGATTAAGCCCGATGACGCCCCGCTGATAATGGCAGCCAAGACGATAGATCCATGATCCTCGAGAGACCGTTTCCGCCGTTTGACACCTCCCCGGCGGGAGGCTTATTATATCGAGGGAAGGGGCTCTGAGTCGTTCCGGCCGGACTTGAGTCAGAAGGAGGATCGTATGCGCCGTTTTTTCAGCATTCTCACCCTTTTTGTCCTGGGGGTCGCCGGCTTCGGCCTGATGACCTCCTGCAACATCATCGGCGGCGGCGCGTCGGGCGGCACGGGCAGCCTGAAGCTGCTCATCACCGACGACCCGACCGAGGATTGGACGGAAGTGACCGTCCACTTCCTGTCCGCCAGCCTTCACCGCCGGGGCAGCGAAACCTGGGAGGACTTCTGGACGGCCAATGCGACCGATCCGGCCTCCGGCAAGGTCAACCTGGTCGACCTCAGCGGCGTCACGGACATCCTGAACGCCGGCACCATCAAGGCCGGCACCTATGACCGGCTCAAGCTGGTCCTGAACACGAGCCCGCAGCCCGACTCGATGAATCTCGTCACCGCCGACGGGACGGTCATCAAGCCCGAGGACATCACCGTCGTCGACCCGAGCGGCACCGGGGAGATCAAGGTCGATCTCGCCCCGAACCTCGTCGTCGAGGCCGACGCGAACAACATCGTCGGCATCGATTTCGACCTCGCCCACCCGCTGTCGATCGTCAACCTCGATGGCAAGGTGGTCATCAGCCTGAAGGTCCGCCACAAGATCCTGCCGCGCAACCTTGCCAGCATCCAGTTCGCCCGCACCCTCGGCGATATCACCGAGGCCGCCACGAACACGGACGGCACGGGCACGTTCACCGTCAAGACCCTCCAGGGCGCCTTGGTCGAGTTCCAGGGCAACGGCAACACCATCTACGTCGACGTCACGTCCGGGACCGGCACAGCCGGGAATTTCGAGGGGCTCAAGGCCCTCGCCGGGAGCGGGGCGGCCCTCGTCGCGTCCAACATGAATTCCGACGGCAGCCTCTACGCGCGGCGCGTCTGGTACGCCGACGACATCAACAAGCTGCCTCAATTCACTCCCGAGGGGCTGGTCCGGCGCGTCGGCGATACCTGGCTCAGCATCCAGAAAAAGCAGGCCGAAGCCCTGTCGACCGGCGATCACCATCGCTGCGATTGGAGCGCCGAGACGGCGTTCGTCTACGCCGACACGACCTGGAGCTTCCGCGGGGTCGACATGGGCGTCACGGGCACGGAAGGCCTGCGCTACGTCGCCCGGGGCTTCCGGGTCGAAGTCGTGTATGTCGACGAGAACGTCTCCCCGAGGATCGCCAAGTCGATCAACATCCAATCCGCGCACGCCGAAGGGATCGTCACCGAACCCGCCCTCGACGACTTCAAGCTGGGCTGGTTCTCGCGCTCGAGGACGCTCGTCTACAGCGGGATCGCCGATCACGAGTTCGAATGGTGGTTCTACGGGGCGGATTCGAGCCGCTCCGCCGACCGCCAGGCCCTCATCGATACGGTCGCGGCGGCCCGCACGTCCCGCCTCTGGGTCTTCGCCTGGGCCGGCCTCACCTGGGACCTCGGCAACACCCGCTGGGTCGTCGAGGACCTCGTGCTCGCCCCGATGAAGCTCCACGACTTCACCAGGATCACGACCGGCTACACGACGGGGAGCGGGTCCATCGACGTTGCCACGTTCAACTGCTGGGACGCGACGACACCGGAGGCCATGACCATCAAGCTGGATACGACCGGCGACCTCCAGACGCTCGTCGGCTCGTTCATCTGGAGGTCCGACACCAACGTGGTGACGTTCACGGTGCCGGTCCTGCCCGCCCAGTGGGAGACCCTGCTGACGCCCACCCTCGACAAGGTCAAGATCTGGGTCCGTCCGGTCAAGGAAGCCGATAACAGCCTGAGCTGGCACGCCTACAGCGTGATCGCCTACCAGTTCATCCGCTGAGCCGAATCGCGCGCATCAAGCGGCCGCGGGCGAGTGCCCGCGGCCGCTTTTCAGAAGGGGTCAAACCTTAAATCTTATAATTTTCCATCGCGCGATCCGGCTCGGTCCTCGGGAAATTATAAGATTTAAGGTTTGACCCCTTCTTGAGCACGCGGCCTCGCCCAAGATCGAAGTTGAAAAGTTCGGGCTTCCCTCCTATAATAAACAGTTGAAAGGAGTTTGGGGGCGAACTGGTTTCGACGAAGGTAATGAAACACAGGTTGCACGCCGAGGTCCCACCCACCTCGCTAAACTGGTGGAAACAATTTAACTGCAGAACCTTTAGCAGTCGCGGCCTAATAGAAAGGCACGCCGTTCCCGGGACCCCCTCCCGCAGGGTTTCGGGAGCGTCAAACGGGCGGGATAGCGAACCGGTCCGGCCTTGAGGCCGGGGAGCGAAACACCTTCGGGGCTGGTCCTACGGCGCTTTTCCTCTTCGAGCGCCGCGGGACGAGATCAATGAAGAGGATAAGCGTGTAGAGACCTGCTGTTGAATGCTTTCGGACGCGGGTTCGATTCCCGCCGCCTCCACCAGATTCGAGCATGCGGATCTTCATGATAAACCGGACGGCCCTCGCCGCGGCCGTTCTTGCCGCCATCGCCCTCGTCCCCGCCTTTCCGGGCCCTGCCGCCGCCTCCCCGCCCCAGGATCAAGCCCTCCGGACCGTGGTCATCGACCCCGGCCACGGCGGCCTGGAGACCGGGGCCAAGGGCAAGTTCGGCAACCTCGAAAAGGATATCACCCTGGCCATCAGCCTGAAGCTCAAGGCCCTGATCGAGAAGGACATGGGCTTCGAGGTCGTCCTGACCCGGGACCGCGACGTCGACGTCTCGAACGAGAACCGCTCGGCCATCGCCAACAACCGCAAGGCCGGCCTGTTCATCAGCATCCACGCCAACGGCTCGGTCCAAAGGAAGGCGGCCGGCTCGGAGACGTTCTTCCTCAGCCTCAACGCGACCGACGAGGAGACGCGGCGCCTGGCTTACCTCGAGAACAACTCTTCGACGCTCCAGAGCCGCATCGACCCCTCCTCGGATGACGACCTGATGATGATCCTCTGGGACATGGCCCAGAACGCCTACATCAAGGAGAGCAGCCGTCTGGCCGAGCTCGTCCAGGGGGAGCTCGACGCCATGCTCGGGACGCGCAACCGCGGCATCAAGCAGGCGCCCTTCAAGATCCTGACCGGCGTCGCCTGCCCGGCCGTCCTCGTCGAGGCGGCGTTCATCTCCAACCCGGACGAAGAGCAGAAGCTGGCCTCCGACGAATTCCAGACGAAGGTCGCCGAGGCGATCTATCGCGGGCTGGCCCTCTTCCTCAAGGTGCGTGAGTAGGAGAGCCCATGGCCAAGAACGGAAAAAGCGGAGTCTCCAAGCCAGCGCTCATCCTGGGCAGTCTCAGCCTGGTGCTGCTCGTCCTCGTCATCATCTTCTTCACCGGCGGGGGCGGGGAGAAGGTCAAACGCTTCGTCGAGGCCAACGTTCCCAAGACCGCCGAGACGACCGGCGAGAAGGCCCTCACCAAAACCGTGACGCTCTTCTTCATCTCCGACGACGATCTCCTCCACAAGGAGACGCGCGAGATCACCGCCGGCCCGACCGAGGCCGACGAGGCCGAACGGGCCCTGGCCGAGCTCATCCGGGGCTCGGAGGAGGGCCTCGTTTCGCCGCTTCCTCCCGGGACCCGGGTGCGCCAGGTCTTCATCGCCAAGGACGGGCTGGCGACCGTCGACTTCAGCCGGGACATCGCCGAGAATTTCGCCTACGGCTCGACCTCAGAGCTGGCCGCGGTCTACTCCGTCGTCAACACGCTCGTCTACAGCTTCAAGCCGGTCAAGAAGGTCGTGATCCTCGTCGAGGGCGCGGAGAGGGAGACCCTGGGCGGGCATGTCGACCTGTCGCGGGCCTTCTTCCCCGACTACTCCCTGGTTGCGAGATAGCCCGGGTCAAGCCGTGACGAAGCTCCCCCGGGTGGTCATCGTCGGCTTTCCCAACGTCGGCAAATCCACTCTTTTCAACAGCATCCTGGGCCGGCGGAAGTCCCTCGTCCACTCCGACCCGGGCATGACCCGGGACAGTCTCGCCGCCGAGTGCACGCTCGACGACCGGCGCTTCACCCTCGTCGACACGGGCGGCCTCTTCGGCGTCGCCGACGAGCCCCTGAGCGACAAGGTCCGCGAGAAGGCCCTGGCCGAAGCGGCCGCGGCCGACCTCGTCCTCTTCGTCCTCGACGGCAAGCGCGACATCGCCCCGGCCGAGGAGGATCTCTACCTCCAGCTCAAAAGGCGCGGCTTGCGGCTGCTCCTCGTCGTCAACAAGTTCGATTCCCCCGCGAAGGAGGAGTCGATGACGGCCGATTATTACCGGCTCGGCGAGAAGGACGTCCACTTCGTCTCCGCCGAGCACAAGATCAACATCGGCGCCCTCGAAGAGGCCATCGCCGCGGTCCTGCCCGCCGGCGGGCCCGCCCCGGCGACCGAGGAGCCGCTGCGCATCGCCATTGTCGGCCGGACCAACGTCGGCAAGTCATCCCTCGTCAACCGCCTCCTCGGCGAGGAGCGCCTCATCGTCAGCGAGATGCCGGGCACGACGCGCGACAGCACCGACACGCTCATCCTCCGCGACGGCAAGCCCTTCTGCCTCGTCGACACGGCCGGCATCCGCAAGATGGCCTCCGCCGAGGGCGGCCGGGAGAAGGCGGGCATCGTCCGGGCCAAGGCCAACATCCGCCAGGCCGACGTCGTCTGCCTCGTCCTCGACGTCCAGGAGTTCCCTACCCGCCAGGACGCCCGCATCGCCCAGCTGGCCCTCGATTCGGGCCGGCCGCTCCTCATCGTCCTCAACAAGTGGGACCTCGTTGACAAGGAGGCCGTGCGGCCCGACGCCGTCAAGGAGCGGGTCTTTCGCAAGCTCGGCTTCGTTTCCTATGCGCCGCTCCTGTTCGTCTCGGCCCGGACGGGCCAGCGCATCGTCAAGATCCTCGACACCGCCGAAGAGGTTCACCGGGGAGGCACGATCCGGGTCGAAACGTCCAAGCTGAACGCTTTCCTGGCTCGCACGACCGAGGCGCACCCGCCCCGCCTGAAGAGCGGGGCCAGGGCCAAGCTCCGCTATATCACCCAGAAGGGGGTCTCGCCCCCGACCTTCATCCTGTTCCTGGGCGCCCGGGGCCCCCTCTCGCCGACCTACGAGAAGCACTTCCTGGAATCGCTGCGCCAGGAGTTCGGCTTCTACGGCACTCCCCTCCGCCTCATCGTCCGGACCAGCTGAGGCCGGGACGAGCCGTTTTCGCCCCGCAAACCGGCATCGCTCGAGAAGACAGGCCCGATCGGCGAATTCGAACCGGGCCTTTTTTCTTGACTTTAGAGGGGGCATCGTTTATAAGTAGATTCTTGCCTTTCCCTGCGATTTGCCTTTGACTGTAAGGAGGTCAGGATGTCTCGAAAGACCCAGAGAGTTATGTTCGCCGCAGCCGCGATCGCGGTCGTCTTCGCG
>JBAVUQ010000207.1:0-10873 GCA_049696855.1 Candidatus Aminicenantales bacterium | reverse complement strand
AGAATGCCACCGAGACGACCGAACTCTACCGCCAGGGCCTGGCCTCCGCCCTCCAAGTCGCCGACGCCATCGTCAGCCTCTTCGAGGCCGAGGTCGCCTTTGTCCAGGAACGCTATGGTCTGGGCGTTGCCTTCCTCAACCTGGAAGCCGCCCTGGGACTCGATCCCTTCGGGAAGGAGCCACGCACGTGATCAGCTTGAAGAACCGGAAGCTCATGGTCATCGCCGCCGCCGCGGCGTTCATCGTCTTCGCCGGCGCCTGCAAGAAGAGCGGCGCCGGATCGCCCGCCGCCAAAAGAGCGCAGGGACGGATGCAATTCCCTGTCGACGTGGAGCAGGTCCGGGCCCAGAACCTCGTTTACTCGGTCGCCGCCGTCGGCTCCGTCGAGGCCTTCGAGAAGGTCCAGGTCACGGCCCGGGTTGCCGGGGCCGTGGACCGCGTCCTCTTCAGCGAGGGCGAGTTCGCCACGGCCGGGCAGGTCCTCGTCGAGATCGAGACCGAACGCTACCGCCTGGCCGTCGAATCGGCCCAGGCCACGTTCGAGAAGGCCGAGGCCGGGAAGGCCGACGCCGAGGCCGGGCTGAAGCGGCGCGAGAGCGTCATCACCCAGAACCCCGGGCTCATCCCCGGCGAAGAGGTCGAAACCTGGCGGACCAAGGTCCTGACCGCGGCCTCCGAGGTCGCCCAGACGCGTTCGGCCCTGAACCAGGCCAAGCTCAACCTGCACGACGCGTTCGTCAGGGCTCCCATTCCGGGCATCATCCAGACCCGGACCGTGCAAACCGGCCAGTATGTCGAGACCGGGACCGTCCTGGCGACGCTCGTCCGGCGCGACCCGCTCCTCCTCCGGTTCCGGGTCCCCGAGCGCGATGCCGTCCGGATCAAGCCCGGCCAGGAGGCCAACTTCCGCGTCCGGGAGGACAGCCGCGAGTTCACGGCCAAGATCGTCCACGTGGCCGAGTCGGCCGATGCCGCCTCGCGCCTGGTCGACATCACGGCCAACATCAACGATACGGGCGACAAGGCCCTTCGGCCCGGATCCTTCGCCGAGATCAACGTCCCTGTCGCCTCGTCCACTGCGGCCCCGGTCATCCCGATCTCAGCCGTACGGCCGACCGAACGCGGCTTCGTTGCTTTTGTCGTCGAGGGCGACAAGGCCGTCGAGCGGATCTTGACGCTCGGCATGCGCTCGCCCGACGGGCGGGTCGAGGTCCTGTCCGGGCTCCAGGGCGGAGAGTCCTTGGTGGTGCGCGGGGGCGAAGCCCTGCAGAACGGCGTGACGGTCCGGATCGGCGCGCCCAGCGCGGCCCCCGTCCCCGCGCCGTCGGAGAAGCCGGTCGAAGCCAAAGCCCCTCCGGCCAAGAAGTAAAGGACCGCTTCCATGAACATCACTGAAGTCTGCGTCAGAAAGCCGGTCCTGGCCTGGATGCTCATGGCCGCGACGATCGTCTTCGGCGTCGTGGCCGGCGGCCGGATCGGCATCAGCCAGTTCCCGGACGTCGACTTCCCCACGATCAACGTTTCGGCCGTGTGGGAAGGCGCGGCGCCCGAGGTCATGGAGAATGAGGTCGTCGAACCCCTCGAAGAGGCCCTCATCCAGATCGAGGGCATCCGGACGATCACCTCGAGCTCCCGTATGGGCTCCTGCAACATCACCGTCGAGATCGAGCTCTCCCGGGATGTCGACCTGGCCCTCCAGGACGTCCAGGCCAAGGTCTCGCAAGCGGCCCGCAGCCTGCCCCGGGACATGGATCCGCCCATCATCTCCAAGTCCAATCCCGAGGACCAGCCGATCATGATGGCCCGGCTGGGCGGTCCGTATCCCCAGCGCGTCCTCAGCGACTACGTCCGCTACGGGCTCAAGGAGAAGCTCCAGACGATCCCCGGAATCGGCGAGATCTCGCTCATGGGAACGCTCGAGCGCAACGTCCGCATCTGGCTCGACGCCGCCCGCCTGGACGAGAAGGGCCTGACGGTCCGCGACGTCATCTCGGCCCTCCAGCGCGAGCACATCGAGCTGCCCGCCGGCCGGCTTGAGACGCCGGGCCGCGAGGTCAACGTCCGCGTCCTGGGCGAGGCCATAGACCTCGATACTCTGCGCAAGATCGTCATCCGCGAGGTCAGCGGAAGTCCCATCTACCTCAGCGACGTCAGCCTGGTCGAAGATGGCTTCGAGGACGTCCGGCGCATCGCCCGGGTCGACGGCGGCCCGGCCCAGGGTATCGGCATCAAGAAACAGCGCGGCGCCAACGCCGTGGCCGTGGCCAAGCAGGTCCGGCTGGCGATCGACGAGTATCGCAAGACCCTGCCTGCGGACATGACCGTGGCCGTCACCAACGACAGCACGGAGTTCATCCGCGAATCGGTCAACGAGATCCAGTTCGAGCTCCTCCTCTCGGTCGTGCTCACGGCCTTCGTCTGCTGGCTCTTCCTCGGGTCGCTGTCGAGCACCCTCAACGTCATCCTGGCCATCCCCATGTCCCTTCTCGGGACGGTGGCCATCATCTACTTCCTCGGCTTCACCTTCAACACGTTCACCCTGCTCGGCCTGGCCCTGGCCGTCGGCATCGTCGTCGACGACGCCATCATGGTCATGGAGAATATCTTCCGCCACCGCGAGGGCGGCAAAGGCCTCGTGGCGGCGGCGCTCGACGGGACCAAGGAGATCGCCTTCGCCGCCCTGGCCGCCACCCTGGCCGTCGTGGCCATCTTCATCCCGGTCGTCTTCATGAAGGGCATCATCGGGCGCTATTTCCTCCAGTTCGGCATCACCCTCTGCCTGTGCGTCCTCCTGTCCTACATCGAGGCCGTGACCTTGGCCCCGGCCCGCTGCTCGCAGTTCCTCAAGACCTCGCGCGAGGGGCGGAACAAGATCGGCCTGGCCGTCGACCGGGCCTTCAGCCGCCTGGAAGGATTGTACGGGCGAACCCTCCACCGGGGCCTCCGCCGGCCGGGTCTCGTGCTCGCGCTGGCCGCGATCCTCTTTGCCGGCGCCATCGTCATCTTCATGATCTTGCCGAGCGAGTTCGTCCCTTCCCAGGACCAGAGCCGGGCCATGATCCGCATCCAGACCGCTGTCGGCTCGGACATCACCGAGACCGATTCGCTGCTCATCAGGGCCGAGGACCTCGTCCGCTCCCACCCCGAAGTCCTCCAGACGTTCAGCTTCGTGGGCGGCGGGAGTGCCGTCAATGCGGGCATGATCTACGTCACCCTGGTGCCGCCGAAAGAGCGGAAGATGGACCAGGCCGCGTTCTCGGCCGTCCTCCGGCGCGAGCTCAACGCCGTCCCCGGCCTGCGGGCCGTCATCCAGGACACCTCTCAGCAGGGATTTACCGCCCAGCGGGGTTTCCCGATCGAGTTCTCGGTGCGCGGCGCCGACTGGGCTCAGCTCGTGCCGCTCAGCCAGAAGATCATGGGCGACCTGAGCGCGAGTGGGGCCGTCGTCGACCTCGATTCGGACTACCGGGTCGGCATGCCCGAGCTGCAGGTCTCGCCGGACCGGGCCGTGTGCGCCGACGTCGGCGTCTCCGTCGACGACGTGGCCACGACCATCAACGCCCTCGTCGGCGGCATCCGCGTCGGCAAGTACAGCTCGGGCGGCCGCAGGCTCGACGTCCGGCTCAAGCTCATGGCCGGGCAGCGGTCGCGGCCCGAGGACATCTCGAGGCTGCGCGTCCGGGCCCGCAACGGCGATCTCATCCCGCTGTCCTCGCTCGTCGTCTTCGATGAGCAGGCCGCCCTTCAAGCCATCACCCGGCGGGACCGCGAGCGGGCCATCTCCGTGTACGCCAACGTCGCCCCCGGCCATTCCCAGTCGGAAGCCCTGCGGATCATCGAGGGCCTCGGCCGGACCCTGCCGGTCGGCAACCGGGTCGTCCTGGGGGGATCGAGCATGGCCTTCCGCGAGTCCATGGGCAGTTTGCTCTTCGCGATGTTCCTGGGCATCGCCATCGCCTATATGATCCTGGCCTCGCAATTCAACTCGTTCAAGGACCCGGTGACGATCATCACCATCCTGCCGCTGTCGGTCGCCGGGGCCGCCTTCGCCCTGCTCGTCACGCGCCAGTCCCTGAACATCTTCAGCATGATCGGCCTGCTCCTGCTCATGGGCATCGTCAAAAAGAACTCCATCATCCTGGTCGATTACGCCAACGCGTTCAAGGCCAAGGGTTTCGGGGCGAAGGAGGCGATGGAGAAAGCCGGGCCTATCCGGCTGAGGCCCATCTTGATGACGGCCACGGCGACCTTGATGGCGGCCATCCCGCCGGCCCTCGGCATCGGCTCGGGATCCGAGATCCGCATGCCCATGGCCATCGCCGTCATCGGCGGCCTGATCCTCTCGACCATTCTGAGCCTGGTCGTCGTCCCGGCGTTCTATGTGGTCTCCGACAAGCTGGCGAAAAAAAAGAAAACGGCTGAGGTCCCGGAGGCCCAGAGGGCCGAAGCCTGACGTCAGGCCTTCTTATCGGACGCGCCGGGCTTGGTGAGGGGCAGGCCCTTCGCGCAGAACGGGCAGACGTCCGGCTCATAGGCCTCGACCCTGAGGGCGAGGAGACTCCCGACGGCCTTGCCCTCGATCATGACGGCGCCGGCGCTCCGGTCGACGAGGACGTAGATCCCGGCGACCGGGACCTGGTGCTCCTGGAGGCAGGCCATGACTTCCTGGATGGAGCCGCCCGTCGTCAGGATGTCCTCGACGATGACGGCGCGTGAGCCGTCGAGCCCGGAGAAACCCGATCGGATGGTCATCTTCTCGTCGGCCCGCTGGGTGAAGGCGAACTTCTTGCCCAGCTTGAGGGCGGCCAGGAAGCCGATGGCGATGGCGCCGTAGGCGGGGGAGACGACATAGTCGAAATCGGGGACCTCGCGCCGGATCTTCGCGACGAGGAGGTCGACGATCTTCTCGAGCGCCGCCGGCTTCTCGATGAGCCGGATCTTCTCGAAATACCATTCCGAATGCTTGCCCGAGGTCAGCTTGAAATGACCGTGGAGCAGGGCGTCGCTTTCCTTGAACAGGGCCAGCACGGTTTCGTTCTCGGTGGGCAGGGTCATTTCGGCTCTCCCTTCTGTCTTTTCATGATGCCCTTGCTGTAGCACGTGAACTCCTGGCCGGGGGGCGCGAGGTCGAAGGTCTGTTCGAAGGCGTCGTTGTCGATGATCCTGTAGGTCAGGCGGGCCCTGAAGCCGGCGGGGATGTTTTCGATGGACTCCGAGACGAAGACGAACGTCTTGGCGTCCGCCGTCTGACTCTCGAGGACGTATTGATTGACGAAGCCCTCGACGTGGAACGAGCGCAGGACGAACGTCTTTCGGGCTTTGTCATAGCTGAAAACACCCCAATCCTCGTGGACCTCTCCAGAGGGATTCTTGGCCTGGGGATCGAAGACCGCCTTGTTGCGGACCTGGAGATAAGCGCCCCGAAGGATGAATTCGAACGTCTCCTCCCCGGTCCCGGTGCCTGGGGTTCCTTCCCCGCCGCCCCGCCAGCTTCCGACAAAGAAGCGCAGGGGGGCCCACACGTCCGTGACGACGGGAGCCTGCTCGGCGGCAACGGTCGGAGCTGCCGCGATCGAGATCACTATCATGAGCGCCAATATCGGCCAGACGATCGGTCTTTTCATCTCGGGCCTCCTCCGGATAAAGGGACCTCTCTCTTATAATCGATTGCCGGGCTCCGGGCAAGAGGCAGCGGAGCGGACTCCCCGGGTCTCGGACTCCGGCCTTGCGGCCTCGCGGCGATTGTGCTAAACCGAGTGTCAAATGGATAACGAATTCCGAGACGACCGCACCTGTTTTGTCTGCGGCGAGAAAAATCCCTCCGGCATGAAGCTTCGCCTGCGGATGGACCAGGCACGGGGCGAATCAACATCGGAAGTGACCTTCGCCGCGCACTTTCAGGGTTGGGCCGGTGTCGTCCACGGGGGGCTCGTGGCCACAGTCCTCGACGAAGCCATGATCTACGCCGCCGGTGCGAAAGGCCTCAAGTGTGTCACCGGTGAGATGACCGTGCGTTACGTCAAGCCGGCTTTGACCGGCGTCACCTATGCCCTCAAGGGTCGTTTCCTCGAGGACCAGGGGCGGATCGTTCTCGCCGAAAGCGTCCTCGTCGACGGCGAGGGACAAGAGGTCGCCAGGGCCACGGGAAGGCTCTTCAAAGTCAAAGACCAGGTTCCCCGGTCCGACCCCTAAAAGAAGAAGCGGAGGGCGACGAAGAACAGGAACAAGCCATAGAGCAGCTTGACCGTCCGGCTCGGCAGGCTGATCGTGATGAGGGCGCCGAAGATGGCCCCCACGAAGATCCCTCCCGCGATCCAGGCCGCGGCCCCCAGGTCGAGATTCCCCGCCCGATGGTAATACAACGCTCCGGGTATGCCGAACGGAAACATGATGGCTCCGAGCGAAGTGGCGATGGCCCGCTTGGCCGGGTAGTGCAAGGCCAGCGTCAGCAGGGGCACGATGACGTTGCCGCCGCCGATCCCGAACATGCCGGCCATCACCCCGGCCAGAAGGCCGATCCCGATAAGCGGCAGCGGCGATGGATGGGGATTCGCCTCGGGCTCCGGCTTGGCCGCGACTTCAATTCCCCGCCATTTCCGGATGCGGCGCACCGGGTCGATGAAGTTCCAGCTGACGTAGAAGCAGAAAACCGCAAAGAACTTGCGCATCACGTCGACCGGGAGCGTATTGGCCAGCCAAGCCCCGACGACGACCGACGTCAGCAACCCCGCGGCGATGAAGGCCGAAGCCCTCAGGTCGATGACCTTGGCCCGGTAATAGGCGATGACGCCCAGGATGCCGACCGGAAGGAGGATGGCAGCGAGCGACGTCCCCGTGGCCTTGACCAGGGGAAAACCTGCGAGAAGGATGAGCGCCGGCACGATGATGATGCCCCCGCCGATGCCGAACAGCCCGGCGAAGACCCCCGCCGCGAGGCCGACCAGGATGAGCCACGGCCCGTTCATGTCCGCGATTATAATCGAATCGTTCCCGCTGTGGTATATTAAATATTTGGAGGTTCCATGAGAACGACGTTCGACTTCCGGCTCAAAGTCACGGTCATTTTCCCGGTCGCGTTCGCGATTCTCCTGGCCCTCCCCGGCTGCCACGGTAAGGGCGCCGCGCCGGCCGCTCCCGCCGCTTCCGCGCCCTCCGCATCCCCCGCCCTCGATTACCCCATCCGCCCCGTTCCCTTCACCCAGGTCGAGCTCACGGACGCCTTCTGGGCGCCACGCCTCGAGATCAACCGGACCGTCTCCGTTCCTTACGCCCTGCGCATGATCGAAGAGACCGGCCGCGTCGACAACTTCCGCAAGGCCGCCCGCCTCATGACCGGTCCCCACAAGGGCCGGCGCTTCAACGATTCCGACGTCTACAAGGCCATGGAGGCCGCCGCTTACACTCTCCGCCTCCACCCCGACGCCGCTCTCGACAAGACCCTCGATGACCTCATCGCCCTCATCGCCCAAGCCCAGGAACCGGACGGCTACCTCTTCACGACCCGCACCAACGACCCGGCCCATCCCGCTCCCGGCTCCGGGCCCGAGCGCTGGTCGAACCTGCGCGTCAGCCACGAGCTCTACAACGTCGGCCACATGTACGAAGCGGCCGTGGCCCATTTCCAGGCCACCGGCAAGCGCACGTTCCTGGCCATCGCCGAGAAGAACGCCGCCCTCCTCCTCCGCACCTTCGGCACCGGCCCCGGCCAGCGCCGCGGCTTCCCGGGCCATCAGGAGATCGAGATCGGCCTGTCCAAGCTCTACCGTGTGACCGGCAACCGCGCTTATCTCGACCTGGCCAAGTTCTTCCTCGACGAGCGCGGCCATTATTTCGGCGGCGAGAAGCACGCCCCGGACGACCCCTTCGCCGTCTACGATTCCGACGAGTACATGCAGAACCACAAGCCGGTCCTCGAACAGGACCAGGCCGTCGGCCATGCCGTCAGGGCCATGTACATGTATTCCGGGATGGCCGACGTCGCCGCCCTCGGCGGCTACCCCGAATACGTCACGGCCATCGACCGGCTCTGGCTCGACGTGGCCGGACGAAAGCAGTATCTGACCGGAGGCGTCGGCGCCCGCGGCGGGTCCGAGGCTTTCGGCGACGCCTACGAGCTGCCCAACGCCGAGGCCTACACGGAAACGTGCGCGGCCATCGGCAACGCCCTCTGGAACTACCGCCTCTTTCTCCTCCACGGCGAATCGAAGTACATGGACGTCTTCGAGCGCGTCCTCTACAACGGCCTGCTCTCCGGCGTTTCGCTCAGCGGCGACCGCTTCTTCTATCAGAACCCGCTCGAGTCGGGCGGCGGCTATGCGCGCAGCCCCTGGTTCGAGGTCGCCTGCTGTCCGCCGAACATGACCCGCTTCCTGCCTTCGCTCCCGGGCTACGTCTATGCGACGAAGGACGACGTCGTCTTCGTCAACCTCTTCATCGCCGGGACCGGCCAGATCCCGCTCCCCGGCCGCCCCGTCGTCCTGACCCAGGAGACCCGCTACCCCTGGGACGGCGCCGTCACGCTGACGGTCGCTCCCGAGGCGCCCGGGCCGTTCGAGCTCGCCCTTCGCATCCCCGGCTGGGCCCGAGGCGAGGCCATGCCGACGAACCTTTACACGTTCCTCGACGAGACCGGCGAAAAGCCCGTCTTGAAGGTCAACGGCGAGCCGGTCGCCCTCGACATCCGCGACGGCTACGCCCGCATCCGCCGCGGCTGGAAGGCCGGCGACAGGGTCGGGCTCACGCTGCCGATGCCCGTCCGCCGGGTCCTCGCGAACGAGGCGGTGGCCGCCGACCGGGGACGGGCGGCCATCCAGCGCGGCCCCGTCGTCTACGCGGTCGAGGGCGTCGACAACGACAACAGCGTTTTCAATCTCGTCCTTCCCGACGCCGCGGCGCTTGGCGTCGAGCTCCGGAGCGACATGCTCAACGGCGTCGCGGCCGTTGCCGGATCAGCGGTCGTTCTTTCCAAGGACGCCGCGGGGAAGACCGTCGAGACCGCCCGGCCATTCCTGGCCGTCCCGTATTATGCCTGGGCCAATCGCGGACCCGGCCAGATGCTCGTCTGGCTCCCCCGCACGCCCGACGCCGTGAGACCCGCCAAAAAGATCGACATGAAGGTCGATTAGCGATCCGGCGGCAGGGCGGTCATCCCGCGTCCCCTTTCTTTCGCCAATTTCGGCGCTCTTCGGTTATAATGGGCACGCCCCTCAAGGACAAAGAGCCATGACCCCGAAGCGCCTCCCGCCCCCGGCCCTGATCTTCCTCCTTGGATTGGCCGCCCTGGGCCTTCCCGCTCCTCGCCCCGCCGCCGCCGCGGAAATGGCCCTCGACAACGGCCGCATCAGGGCCGAGTTCAACGACCATGGGCTCGTCTCCATCGGCGCTCCCAAATCGGGCCGGTCGCTGGCCTTCTCCGCCGACCCGTCCTCGGTGACGATCGACGGCGCTCTCCTCCTCGTCGGCAGCCTCGGTCCGGCCGAGATCGAGACGACGCCCGCGAGGGTCGCCTACCGCTACGCCCGCGATCCCTTGACCTTCGATGTCATCTACGAGCTCAAGCCCGCCTGGGACTTTCTGACCAAACAGATCATCGTGACCTCGGCCCGAACGCGCGTCTTCCATGTCAACGATGTCAGGCCGCTCGAGACGACGCTCGGCCGGCCCGTCATCGAGGAGCTGAAGCTCAAGGACGGCTCCTTCGGCGCCGTCTGCCGCTTCCCGTCCGCCGATGCCCCTGCGGTCCCCGCGTGGAGCGTCTTCTTCATGCTCCAGAACCCGTTCATGACCTGGACACGCGACGGCTCGGCCGTCTCCGCCTCGTATGCCCCGGACATGGACTGGAGCCGGGATTTCGGGCCTTTCGTCTCCGACCGCCTCTGCATCGGCCTGACCGAGCTCTCGGGCACACGCTTCCCGGCCAAGGCGGTGCCGGAGTGGACGTTCGTCCCCGATTACGGCAAGCTTCTCGCCGGATCGCCGTCGATCGACATCAACGAGGCCAACGCTCTCGTCGACTGCGTCCGCTCGTTCCTCCTCTATTATCCGGGGCGGAGCGTCCGCGTCCACATTCCCTGGTGCGAGAACGACTACCAGATCGACGTCGGAACGCCCGAGGGGGTCGAGGAATACAAGCGGATCATGGACCGGGCCTCCGAGCTCGGCGTCACGCACCTCCTCTACACGCCGGCCAACAGCTCGCTCTCGCGCCTCGCGGACAACGCCGACTCCTGGGGCTGGGAGAACGTCCTCTGGTTCGGCCTCGGCCAGAAGCTCCGAAAAGGGGAGTGGGACCCCCGCCGCGACGACGTGCCGCCGGGGCTCAAGGCGATGCTCGATTACGCCGCCTCGAAGAATCTCAAACTCATGGCCTACGCCTATCCGTCGCTGCCCTTTCTCCAGAATCCCGAGTGGACCGCCTGGGCCGGGGCCGACGCCGCGAAATCGGGCGCCGACACGGGCCGGCGCTCCTTCCAGGACTGGTGGCTGGACAAGCTCCTGTCCTTCATGAAGACGACGGGCGCGGCCGGCTATTCCTTCGACCATTGGTGGATCGCCCTGGACAAGGCCTCGAGCAAATATGCCCAGTGGTACGGCGGCCGGCGCATCCTCGAGGGTTTGCGGCGCGAAGCCTTCGAGGTCGTGATCGACGGCCGCCAGCAGTACCAGAACTACGGCCCCTGGACCTGGCTCGCCGGGACCTATCCGCACCCGACGCTGACCGATGAGCAGCCGGAGAGCTTCAAGGCCTTCCCCGACCTCCACACCGACCGCGTCTCGGCCAACCGGCAGCGGTTCGCCGCCTGGGTCTACCGGGTCGAGCGCTTCACCCCGCCGGAGATCATGCCCGGCTTCATCACCCACCAGTCGGAGCGCA
>JBAVUQ010000206.1:0-1613 GCA_049696855.1 Candidatus Aminicenantales bacterium | reverse complement strand
GTCTCCCGGAGCCTGCGGAAATGAAGGACCGTCGGGAGCAGGGTCAGGGCGAGGGCGAGCTCCAGGTAGACGAGGGCCAGGGCCGGCCCGCCGGGTCCCGCGGCGCGTTCAAGCCATATGGCCACCGGCCTTCTCCTTCTTGTACCAGTCGACGATCTCGGCGAACTGACTCTCGTAATCGTCGTCGGGCGCGTAGCCCAGCTCGGCGATCGTCCTCGAGATGTCGTAGGTCGTTTCCGTGGTGACGCGCCGGATGCGGTAAGGGGTGAGCTTGTCCTTGAACCTGGGGAAGACGGCCCCCGCGGCGCCCGAGGTGACAGCCAGGAGGCGGGCGATAAAGACCGGAACGTACACTCTCTGTTTCTTCCCCAGGCCCCCCTGCATGGCCAGGAAGAAATCCCGCCATGTCGGCAGGACCCGGTTCGTCACGGTGTAGGCCCGGCCCTCGATCCCCGGCGTAACCAGGGCCAGCTCCGCGGCCTGACAGAGGTTCCGGACATGGCAGTAGCCGAAGCGCCAGCGGCCTCGCCCGGCGACGAGCGGCAGGCCCTGCTCTGAGCTCTGGAGGACCTTGGCGCAGGTGACGCGGTCGTTCGGACCGAACACATCGCCGGGCCGGAGAATGACCACCGGGAAACGGTGGATGGCGTGCTGGTCGCGGAGCTCGCACTCCGTGCGGATCTTGTGGCGCACGTAAGGCACGAACGTCGCCGGCCGGCCGCGGCGCTCCTCCGAGATGTCCCGTCCGGCGAAGCCGATCGTCAGCGCCGAGGAGATGTAGACGAAACGCTGCAGGGGCAGCCGGGACGCGCGGATCGTGCGCACGAAGCTCCGGGTCATATCGAAGATGTTCCGGCTGCAATCCTCGTCGCCGGCCGTATCGGAGACGAGCGCCGCGGCGTGGACGATATGCGTCGTCCCGGCTGGGAAATCGATCCGGTCCGAGAAGCGGAGGTCGCCTTTGATGAGCCTGACGTCGAGGCCTTCGAGGAAGTGGAGATCGGACGATTCGCGGACGAGGGCGTCGACCTCCCAGCCGCGGCCGAGGAGCCAGCGGCAGAGGTTTGAGCCGACGAAGCCGTTGGCGCCCGTGACGAGGACCCGGCTCACGGCAAGTCTCCCACGCTCGAGGCCGGCCGGCCGTTCCAGGCGCGAGCGACCCACGGCGCGACGAGAATGACCAAGACCCCCGCGGCGATGCCGATGACCATGTCGGACAGATAATGGAAGCGGCCGTAAACCGTCGAGGCATAGAGTCCGATTATCACGGGGGCGAGCCACAGGGCCCCGCGCCGGGTGTACTTCCGGGACATGAACCACATCACGGTGGCCACGGCGCAGTGCGGGCTGGGGACGGAGCCGCCCGGCTGGTGAACATTGGCCCGGATCCACTCGGCGATGTTGCCGAAGACCCCGGCGGTCAGGGGTTCCGTCAGGAGCGCGCGGATGCTCTTCCAGTTCATCGGGCTGGCCACGGGAAAGAGGATGAAGCCCAGGCCGCAGACGAAATTCACCAGGCCGAGCTGGAAGAGGTAATCCTCGTTGGCCTCCTCCCCGCGCTTGAAGAAGATGATCGCCCCGAGGACGGGGTAGATGACGACATAGAAGACGTA
>JBAVUQ010000205.1:0-10218 GCA_049696855.1 Candidatus Aminicenantales bacterium | reverse complement strand
CACTCGCCCTGGGCGTCGCCGCCTGTTCCCGCCTGCCGCGGGGACCGGGGCCCGGTGTCGAGACCGGCGTCGCCTCGTGGTACGGACAGGAATTCCACGGCCGCCCGACCTCGAGCCGGGAAGTCTTCGACATGAACGACATGACCGCCGCCCACAGGAGCCTGCCGTTCGGGACGTACGTCATGGTCACGAACCTGGCCAACGACCGTTCGGCCGTCGTCCGGATCAACGACCGGGGGCCGTTCGTCCGGGGACGGACGATCGACCTGTCCTACGCGGCGGCGAGAGTGCTGGGGATCATCGGTCCCGGGACGAGCCGCGTTCGGCTCGATATCCTGCACGGCTTCAAGGCCCCCGATGACCCGGCCGGATCGACGGTCTGGATCCAGGTCGGCGCCTTCACCATCCAGGAGAACGCCTTTGCGATCAAGCGCCGCCTCGATGGCGCCTACCCGGGCGTCGTGGTCGCCCGCCTGGAGACCGACCGCGGCACGTATTTCCGGGTCCGCGTCAGGACGAGCGAAGGCGAAGCCCAGGGCTTGGCCCGACGCCTGGCGGGCGAGGGCTATCCCGTCATCATCGTCCGCGAATGACGCCCGGGGCGGCGGGCGGCGTCAGCGGCCGCTCTCCCGCTTGTAGAGATAGGCGATGTCGCGGAGCCTGTTCTCGACGCCGTCGTGGACCGCGAACATCCCGCCCTGATAGAGGCCGGCCGCGCCGAATTCGCCCTTCTTGTTGAGAGCGTAGAAATCGAGCCCGAAGTTGGGACGGCCCTGGTCGTCGCACAGCCGGGGCACGAGCTTGGTCTTGGCGACGACCGCCTGGCAGGCGTCGAGGCAGGCCTGCTCCGGACTTTTCCCCCGTCCCATGGCGTCGACGACGCGGAAGCTGGCGCAAGTCTGCAGGTTGGCCTCTCCCCGTCCGGTCGAGCCGGCGGCCCCGATCTCGTTGTCGAGATAGAGTCCCGCCCCGATGATGGGCGAATCCCCGACCCGTCCGGCGATCTTCCAGGACAGGCCGCTCGTCGTCGTCACGCCGGCCAGACGCCCGGCGGCGTCGATGGCGATGCAGTTGATCGTGCCGTGGGTGCTCATCACCGAGCGCAGGTCCTCGGGCAGGCTCTCGATCTTCGGGGGGAACCAGTTGTCCCGGTCCGACATCGTCTCCTTCCAGCGAAGCCAGGCCGCCCGCGACTTCTCGGTCAGGAGGTCCTCCTCCTTGAAGCCGTGGGCCTTGGCGAACCTGAGCGCCCCCTCGCCGACGATGAGGACGTGGTCCGTCCTCTCCATCACCAGCCGGGCCACCTTGGACGGGTTCTTGATGTTCCGGAGCGCGGCCACGGCGCCGGCGGAATGGGTCGGGCCGTACATGACCGACGAATCGAGCTCGACGACGCCGTCCTCGTTGGGCAGGCCGCCGTAGCCGACCGACATGTCGTTCGGGTCGTCCTCGACGATATTGACTCCGGCGATGACCGCGTCGAGAGGGTCGCCTCCGGCCCGGAGCACGTCCATGGCCTTGGCCGTGGCCCGGATGCCGTTGCCGCTCGACACGACCCGGGGCGTCCCCGGGGCCGCGGCCGGAGATCCTTCGACCGCGGCGGTCCCCGGCGTCAGCCGTCCGACGAAAAGCGCCGCCGCGCCGGCCCCGGCGCCCGTCTTCAGAAAATTCCGTCTCGAATAGCGCGTCATGATGAACTCTCCTCGATCAAGGGGACGTCGGGCTCTCATTCTGCTTCTCGAGGTTCTCGAGGAGCTGGACGAGGACCGTATGATCGCCTTCGGGCACCTCGAACTTGCTCCCGCTGGCCGAGAAAACATCCACTTCGCGGCCGTCGACGAGCAGCTGGTACTTGCCCTTCTTCAGAAAGCGCAGCCGGACCTCGCGCCGCTTCAGGATCTTGATGGCGAACGACACTTCCGACTCGTTGTAGAGAAAGCGGCGGACGACCGCGCCGCCGTCGACGGACAGGAGCGTCTCTCCCTCTTCGCGCAGGATGGTCGACGAGTTCGAGACCTCGACCTCGTAGTGGCGGCCCTGGACAAGGACCCTCGACAGCTTGCCCTTGGCGTCCGGCTTGAGCATGCCGAAGCGGAAGCCCTCGTGAGGAGTGAAGTCGAGATATTCCTCGACCGCCATGAGAGCGGCCAGAGGTCCGCCGCTCTGGTACCGGTCGCCCCCGGCCTCGCCGGTCAGGGAATCGAAATTCTCCGGGGAGAGCCCGAAGCTCTGCCAGCTTCTCAGGAACATCTCGGCGCTCTTGCGGGCGAATTCGGAGGCCACGGCGTCGAAGCCGTAGGCCCTGAGCCCCTGGTAGACGAGATAGCTCGTCGCCGGCCGGACCGCGCCGCGCCAGGACTGCTGGCTTTCGGGCCGGAAGGCCGGGTCATCCCGGGAGATCGAGGGGATGAGGAAGTCGCCCCAGAACTGCTTGGGGTCGAGGAGGTGCTTGAGCATCCGCTGCGCCCGGGCGTCGTCGGGGACGCGGGCGAGGAGGGGGAAGAATCCCGACGCGGGCTTGTGGATCGAGAACCGGCCGTCCCAGTAGCGGTCGTAATAGAAGCCCTCCTTCTCGTTCCAGAGCTTGGCATTGATGAGCGATTTCATGGTTTCGTATTCGCCCCGGTAGCGCTCGACGTCGACCGGTCGGCCGAGCACAGAGGCGATCTCTCCGAGGCACCACGCGTCCAGGGCGTAAAGCGAGTTCAGATCGACGCAGTTCATCGCCAGCGTGCCCGATCCCTGGTCGAACGGAACGTCGTCCCAGTCCGGCAGGTCGTCCTGGCCGGATTCCCAGCCGGCCCTCATCCGTCCCGAGGCGTTTCTTTCCCACGAGGGGACGCTCTTGCCGACGAGGGCGGCGTCCGATCCCCATTCGAGCAGGCCGTCGCCGTTGCCGTCTCGCCGGCGAGAGCCGTCCGGCCGAGGCGCCGTCCAGAAATCGTGCCAGCGCTGGAGGTACGGGTACGCTTGCCGCAGCATCGCCATATCGCCCAGCCGTTCGAAAAGCTTCAAGACGACAAAGGATCCGATCGGAGGCTGGGACCTGTCGCCGGACCCGCTCGATCCGCTGCGCCAGTTCGGGATGTTGCCGTTCGGATATTGGGTTTCGAGGACGGCCCGGAGGGCGTCGATGGCCAGCTTTTGACTTTCGAGCGCGAGCGCAAGCGGCGTCAGGAAGGCGCCGCCGGAGTAGACCGTCCAATCCTCCGGCCTGCCGTCGGGGCGGGGAAAGATCCAGCTCCGTCCCGCGGGAATGTAGAGGCGGTGGCTTCCCGGCTGGTAGAGGACCGTCCAGTGGAGGCTGTTCGTGATCGCTTCGGGAACGCCGGCGTAGAGGCCGCGGACCTTGACGCGTTTCTCCTCGTAGACCTGGGCCTCCTCGTCGATGAGCGCCCCGATCGCGTCGGCGTTCCGATAACGATAAAGATGGGCGGCCACGAGCTCTTCGTTGTCGCCGACGCCGGCCGCGAAGGCCAGGGTGCGGTCGTCGCCGGGAACATAGGTCCGGGCGAGGCGGCCGGGCGACGCGGCCGCAGCCTCGCCGGGCCGGCTGGTCCAGATGAGGTAGGCCGGACTCGCCGGGGCCGCGGAGCGGCCGCGGACCTGGCCGTCGGTCAGGAGCCTGAACTCGCCCTGGCCGCCCCAGGGAAAATAATGGACCAGGGTGATACGGACGTCCTCGGGGCAGACGATACGGCCGATGACGGTCTTTTCATCCCGCCGGGACCACTCGATGGTCAGGGCCTGACGTCGCGGCGACGGCTTCATCAAGATGGGCGTCGCCCGGCCCAGCTTGAACGGCAGCCCCAGGTCGAATCGCATCCGGGCGTAAAGCCCGTCGGGAGAATGGGCGCCGACCTCCGAGACAAGATAGTAGAAATCCCCGCCCTCCGCGGCCTCCCCTTCCCGTTCGACCCTCAGAACGAAGGCGAAAGCCGAATCCCCGGTCGGCGCGATGACCAGACCGGGCCATCCGGACGCGTCCAGGGCCCCGACGTAGGTCTCCTTCCAAGGATAGAAGATCTCCGGGGACAACGGCAGCGCGAGGGCGATGAGAAGGCCCGAAACCAGAACCGTTCTCTTCGTCATGCCGGGAAATCCCGCAAGCGGCCTCCTCGCGTTCTACTCTAGGGGAAAAAAACCCCTAAATCAAGACAAAGGGAGTGCTTTTCCCTTCTGAGTATGATAAAGTAACGCTTCCCCATCCGGGTGGAGGGACGAATGGATTTCCGGCTCTATTTCCGCTCCCGCCAAGGCGAGCTGGTCCATCTGTTGAAGCAGATTGTCACGCTCGAATCCCCGACCGACGACAAGAAAGCCGTGGATGCCTGCGTCGCCTTCACGGCCAAAGAGCTCAAGAAGGTGGGCTGCAGCGTCACGACCCACCCCCAGAAAGACACCGGCGATCTGGTCGTGGCCGAGTTCGCGCCGGGCCGGGTCAAAGAGGCCGATGACGAGATCCTCGTCCTCACCCACCTCGACACCGTCTGGCCCGTCGGCAAGATCGCCAAGATGCCGTTCTACGTCCAAGGCAACCGGCTTTACGGACCGGGCGCCCTCGACATGAAAGCCGGCCTGGTCATGCTCCTCGCCTCGCTGCGGGCCCTCAATGGTCTCAATGTCAAGCCGCGAAAGAAGATCACGGTCTTCGTCAACTCGGCCGAAGAAACCGGGAGCCCGGCCTCGACCGATCTCATCCGCAAGCTGGCTCGCCGGGCCTCTCTCGTCCTCTGTCTCGAACCGGCGCTGCCGGGAGGGGCCCTGAAACTCGAGCGCAAAGGCCGTCTCGTCATCCGCATGGACGTCCGCGGGCGGTCGGCCCACGGCGGCACTCCCGAGAAGGGCGTCAGCGCCGTCGAGGAGCTGGTGGCTCAGATCGCCCGGTTCAAGCGCCTGCGGACGGGAGAGACCACGGTCAACGTGGGGCTCATCGGCGGCGGCGAGAAGGCGAACGTCGTAGCCGAGAGCGCCTGGGCCGTCCTGGACGTCCGCTTCTGGAAGGCCGCCGATCGCGACCGGGTTCTCCGCATCCTGCGCGAGTCCGCCCCGGCGCTGCGCGGGACCCGGATCAAGATCACGGTCGAAAGCGCGACGCCGCCGATGGAAAAGACCAAGGCCTCCGAAAGGCTGTTTGCCCAAGCCCAGGAGATCGCCGCGGGCATGGGCCTGCCTCTCAAGGCCGGCAAAACCGGAGGAGGCTCGGACGCCTCGATCGCGGCCGGACTGGGCATCCCGACCCTCGACGGCCTCGGGCCGGACGGCGACGGCCTGCACGCCGAGCACGAGCACCTGCTCGTCCCGTCGTTCATCGAACGGACGGCCTTGCTGACCCAGCTTCTCAAAACGCTATGATCCGACACTCCATCATAAAAACATTTCAAAGGAGCGCGTGATGATCAAAAAGTACTACCTTCTCTCCCCCGGCCCCACGCCGGTCCCCGAGCGGGCCCTGTCGGCGGCGGCCGAACCCATCATCCACCACCGGACCGCCGAATTCTCGGCCATCTTCATGGAGGTCACCGAAGGCATCAAGCAGGTCTTCGGCACCAAGGAAGACGCCTACATCCTGACCTCCTCCGGGACCGGGGCCATGGAAGCCGCCGTAGTCAACCTTCTCAGTCCCGGCGACAAGGTCCTGACGATCAACGGCGGCAAATTCGGCGAACGCTGGGGCAACATCTGCAAGGCCTACGGCCTCGCCTACAAAGAGATCATCCTCGACCCTTGGGGCAAGGACTTCACCAAGGAGGAGCTCGAGGCCGAGCTCAAGGCCATGCCCGACTGCAAGGCCGTCTTCGCGACCTTATCGGAAACCTCCTCCGGGGCCATGTTCGACATCCAGGGCTTCGGCGAGGTTGTGGCCAAGACCCCGGCCCTGCTGGTCGTCGACGGCATCTCGGGGGCGGGCGTCACGCCCTGCCCCATGGACGACTGGAAGCTCGACGTTTTCCTGTCCGGCTCGCAGAAATCGTTCATGATCCCGCCCGGTCTAGCCTTCATCGCCTTGAGCCAGAAAGCCTGGGCGGCGGCCGCCAACGCCAAGCTGCCGAAGTTCTATTTCGACCTCAAGAAGGCCAAGAAGAACCTGGCCGACAAGACGACGCCCTGGACCCCCGGCGTCTCGCTCATCATCCAGCAGAAGCACGCCCTGGACATCATCAAGAAGATGGGCCTGGACGGCCTGTTCGCCCACCATCGCATCCTGGCCGACGCGACTCGGGCCGGGGTCAAGGCCCTCGGCCTCGAGCTGCTGGCCAAGCGGCCGGGCAACGTCCTGACCTGCTGCAAGGTGCCGGAAGGCGTCGAAGGCGGCAAGCTGGTCAAGACGATGCAGGGCAAGTACATGGCCTACATCGCCGGCGGGCAGGACCCCTATAAAGGGAAGATCTTCCGCATCGCCCACCTCGGCTACATGGGCGGCTTCGACATCATCACCGCCCTGTCGGCCCTCGAAATGACCCTCATGGACCTCGGCTACAAGTTCCAGGCCGGGGCCGGCATCACGGCCGCGCAGGCCGTCCTCAAGGAGAACTGGCAATGACCAAGATCCTCATCGCCGACGGCATGGACAAAGCGGCCCTGGACCTGCTCAAGGCCGTCCCGGGATTCGAAGTCACCGTCCAAAAAGGCATGAGCGAGACCGAGCTCATCCAGACCGTCCCCGGCTACGGCGCCGTGGTCGTGCGCAGCGCCTCGCGCATCACCCGGCCGGTGATCGAGGCGGGCAAGGACCTCAAAGTCCTCGTCCGGGCCGGCATCGGTCTCGACAACATCGACCGTGACGCGGCCAAGGAAAAGGGCATCTTCGTCGCCAACACCCCCGCGGCCACGTCCATCACCGTCGCCGAGCACACCTTCGGGCTGATGCTCGGCGCGGTCCGCAATCACGCCAAGGCGGTCCTGTCGATGAAGGCCCACAAGTGGGACAAGAAAGCGCTCGAGGGCACGGAGCTCTTCGGCAAGACCCTGGGCATCATCGGCTTCGGCCGGATCGGGACGGAAGTGGCCAAGCGCGCCCTGGCCTTCGGCATGACCGTCGTGGCCTACGACGTCATCCCGATCAAGACCGACCTCGCCGTCAAGCAGGTCCCCCTCGACGAGCTCCTGGCCGCGGCCGACCTCATCACCCTTCACGTCCCCAAGCAGGCCAAGCCCATCCTGGGCGAGGCCGAGTTCGGCAAGATGAAGACCGGCGTCATCATCGTCAATGTCGCCCGCGGCGGCGTCGTCGACGAGAAGGCCCTGCTCGGCGCCCTCAACTCCGGCAAGGTCCGGGCGGCGGCGCTCGACGTCTTCGACAAGGAGCCCCCCGAGGACTTCTCGCTCGTCGACCATCCGAACGTCATCCCGATCCCCCATCTCGGCGCCGCGGCGGCCGAGGGCCAGCAGCGGGCCGGCCTGGAGGTCGTCCGCATCCTTAAAGAAAAGCTGGCGTAACGTTCAGAAACAAAAAGAGGGACAGTCCCCGTTCGGGGACAGTCCCTCTTTTCTTATATGGGCGTTCTGTTAGAATACGCTCATGATCTACCTTGACCACAACGCCACGACGCCGGTCGACCCGGCCGTCGCCGACAAGATGGCCTGGTTCCTGCGGGAGCATTTCGGCAACCCCTCGTCCCTTTACCCGATCGGCCGGAGAGTCAAGGAGCTGATGAACGAAGCCCGGGAGCGCCTGGCCGCGGCCCTCGGCGTCGACCGGGGCGAGATCTTCTTCACCGGCTCGGGGACTGAAGCCGACAACTTCGCCGTCTTCGGGACCTTCGATGCCGCGCCGGAGCGGAACGAGTTTGTCACCTCGGCGATCGAGCATCCGGCCGTGATCGAGGCGGCCAAGACCCTGGAGCGCCGGGGGGTCAAGGTCACCTATGTGCCCGTCGACCAATACGGCACCGTCAGCCTCGACCATCTCCGCTCGGCCCTGACCCCGAAGACGACTCTCGTCTCGGTCATGCACGCCAACAACGAGATCGGCACCATCGAACCCGTCGCCGAGATCGTCCGGATCGCCCACGAGCGTGGCATCCCCGTCCACACCGACGCCGTCCAGAGCTTCGGCAAGATCGACGTCGACGCCCGCAAGCTCGGGGTCGATTTCCTGACCGTTTCCGCGCACAAGATCTACGGCCCCAAGGGGATCGGCGCCCTCTACATCCGCCGCGGGGCGACGATCCGCCCCTTCGTCCACGGCGGACGCCAGGAGCGCGGGCTACGGGCCGGGACCGAGAATACGGCCGGCATCATCGGCTTCGGCGAGGCCGTCCGCGTCCTCGAAGAAAAGGGACGCAAGGAGCGGGGGCGGGTCGAGAAGCTGGCCGAGACGCTCAAGCGGGGCATCGAACAGAAAATCCCGGGGGCCCGATTCAACGGCCACCCCGAGAACCGGGTCAAGAGCACCCTCAATTTCGCCTTCCCCGGTCTCGAGGCCGAAGCCATCCTCCTGGCCCTGGCGACCAAGGAGATCTACGTTTCGACCGGATCGGCCTGCAGCGAGGAATCCGAGGAGGTCTCCCACGTCCTCCAGGCCATCGGGCTGCGGCCGGAGATCGCCCGCTCCTCGATCCGGATGTCCCTCGGCCGCTCCAACAGCGAGGCGGACATTGAGGTTGTGCTGAAAGAGCTGCCGGAGATCATCGCCAAGCTCCGCTCCATCTCCGCTTTCCATCCCGAGGGCTGAGCCCAAGCGTCAATCCGGCCGTTCGCGGATCCTCCGAAGAAAGAGCTCCCTGACCGACCTGAAATACGCCTGCGGCGGCTCGCGCCTCAGATCCGGATACGTCCACTCGAGCGTCTTGACGCCCGTCCGGGTGAACAGGAATTCGAGGTGGGCGTAGATGCCCCGCCCGAGCGGCACGCGGTGGGCGAAATCCTTGGCCGTGGCCATGACCAGCGCCGAGGCGGTGACGTAGCCGGGGTCGATGTTGACCTGGCGGCCCGGAGCCCCATGCTCCCGCCGGAGCGATTCCTCGATCTCGATCGCCCGGAGCTTCTTTTCCGGAAGGGACTCCGGCGCGATGAGGGTCTCGAAGCTCATGAACCGCCGAACGAGTTCCGGGCCCATCTCGTCTTGATAGTAATCGGTCAAGTCGAACGGGAAGGGCGTGCTCTCGCTGTCGGCCCTCCCCCACTCCGCCTCGAGCCGGCGCCTGACCTCGTCGTAGAGCGCATCCTCTTTATAGATAACGCCGCAAATTAATTTGACAGGTGCGAACTCTTTCGGCTGAGCCATCGACCTGACCTCAGTATAACGCACAAAGGATCTTCCGGGTAGTCGTCTAAGCTACTACGCTCGGGGTATTCCCAGCCGTCGGCCGCTCGCCGGCCCGGCGAGCCGTCTCGCTCCGTATCCGGGCTTCGCTCTGTCAGACGGGGCAGGAAAGAGGGGCCCCGTCTGCCATCCGTGCCCGCGAAGCCCTCCCACGGCCTCCTCTGGGAACACCCCTGCGCGGCTTACACGACTACCCGGCCGAATGCTCTTATAACGCATCTTCAGGCCGATTGCACGACGGCGTGATTTTCCTTATAATGAGCGCATTATGGATTGGGTTTACATCGAGGATATCGCCTCCCGTGACGGCCAGGACGTCGAGATCCGCGGCTGGGTCTACAACAAGCGCTCTTCGGGCAAGGTCCGCTTCCTGCTCGTCCGCGACGGCACGGGCATCATCCAGGCGACGGCCTTCAGCGCCGATAAGGACTCGCTTCTTTTCCAGCAGTTCGACCGCCTGACCCAGGAGTCCTCGCTCATCGTCCGGGGCCGGGTCCGCGCCGACAAGCGCGCCCCGGGCGGCTATGAGCTGTCGATGGCCGAGCTCGAGATCGTCCAGGTGGCCGAGGAATATCCCATCACCCTCAAGGAGCACAGCACCCCGTTCCTGATGGAGCACCGCCATCTCTGGCTCCGGTCGTCCAAGCAGCACGCCGTCCTCCGCGTCCGGGCCGAGGTCATCAAGGCCATCCGCGACTTCTTCGACGGCCGCGGCTTCCGGCTGATGGACACGCCGATCCTGACGCCGAGCGCCTGCGAGGGCACGACGACGCTCTTCGAAACTCAATACTTCGACCAGAAGGCCTACCTCAGCCAGAGCGGCCAACTCTACAACGAAGCGACGGCCATGGCCTTCGGCAAGGTCTACTGTTTCGGCCCGACGTTCCGGGCCGAGAAATCGAAGACGCGCCGCCATCTCATCGAGTTCTGGATGGTCGAGCCCGAGGTCG
>JBAVUQ010000204.1:0-2262 GCA_049696855.1 Candidatus Aminicenantales bacterium | reverse complement strand
CCAATTCGGCTGGGAGGAAATGACCGAAGCCGTGGCCCGGATCTATCAGGGGCTGAGCGACGCGGACCGGGCCGTCTGCGGCATCTACGCTCAGAACTATGGCGAGGCGGCGGCCATCGATGTCCTGGGCCGGCGGTTCGGCCTGCCGCGGGCGACGAGCGGCCACAACAACTATTGGATCTGGGGGCCCGTCCCAGGGAGGGGAGAGGTCATGATCATCGTCGGCGGCAGCGCCGACGACCATCGTCAAGTCTATCGCGAGGTCGTCGAGGCCGCCCGCCATATCAATAAGTATGCCATGCCCTATGAGAGCGACCTGCCGATCTTTCTTTGCCGGGGCCTAAAGGTCAGCATCGCGGACGTCTGGCCGCGCGTCAGGAAGTACATCTGACCATCCGGCCGGGCCGTCGCCGCCGGCCTACTCATAGTGCGTCCACATCCTGATGATCTTGACCGTTCGGATGTCCGGAAGCACCTGATAGACGAGGCGGTGGTGAATGTTGATGCGCCGGGAATAGGCGCCAGCCAGGTCCCCTACGAGCTTTTCGAAAGGCGGCGGGTCCTCGAAGGGATCTCCGGCCAGAACAGCGAGCAGCTCCTCGGCCTTCGGGCGCAACCCCGAGGCGGCCAGCTTTTTAGCGTCCCGCTGGGCCTGGCGGGTATAGACAAGCCGCCATCTCACCACTTCGGCTCGGCCTGGCATTTCCCGACGGGCTCCTTCAGCCCCTTGCGGATGGACTCGCGCATCCCCGGGATCGAGAGCAGGTAGAGCGTTTCCTGGATCGAGCGCCAGTCGTCTTCGGAGACGAGGATGGCGTTAGCTCTCTTCCCGGTGATCTGGATGGGCTCGTGGGACGATGCCGCCTGGTCGAGGAGCTTGTAGAGGCGTGCTCTGGCCTTGCTGGCCGTCAATGTCGTCATCGCGGTGACCTCTTCCCTGAGCGTACCATATTGCGTACGCTCTGTCAATCGCGGCACGCTGAAGTGTTCGCTCATCGCCGAGGCGGCCTCCCCATTATCCGCCGTCAATAAGAGGGACGCTTGACAGGCCGGATCGTTCTCAAACGGGATCCGGCAGGGCGTGAGGACTTATCGACCTCCCGAATGCGGCTCAGCGGGCCTTGCCCGGCGGGTCGGGCTGGGGCGAGAGCTTCAGGAGCGCCTGGCGGTCGAAGATGCGGAGGGACGGGAACTGGATGACGGCGGGGAGCCAGGTTACTTCGTCGTCGATCTTGATGTAGTCGGCAGGCGGGACGTCCGCGAGCGCCTTTCCGGCCCCGGCCGCGCTCGAGACGGGGCCGCTCTTCAGGACTCCCCCTGTTCCGGAGGCGATGAACTTCCCCTTCGCGTTATGGATGCTGCAGTCGCCGAGGATCCCCGCGGCCGACGGCTCGCCCGCGCTTTTCCCGGCCTTTTTGAAGGCCGCGAACTCGATGACCGCGCCCTCCGGCAGGGTGAGCTTGAAGTGGCCGGGCCCGAGCTTCTGGACCTTTGTCCCCTTGGGGATGGCCACGGACCTGCCCTGGGCCGCGGCGATCCCCGCGACGGACAAGAGTAGAGCGAATCCCAGGAACAAAGGCAGAAAAGAAGGCTTTTTCATGGTCCCCTCCTTCTTTAATATCGGTTCGGACAGGCTCAGTGTCAAGCGCCGAAGCCGCTGCGCGCGGGCACGGCGGAAAGACCCGCTTGAGCGACTAAATAGAGAGCGCCGGAAGGAGAAAGCAAAGGAAACGCCATGGCCCGCAAAATGTCCCTCCTGATCTTGGCGGCTGCCTGTCTGGCCCTCGCGGCCTGCAATTCAGGTCCGTCATCGTCCTCTTCGTCGCGCGCTTCTTCCTCCGGGAAGGACAAGGCTGCGGTCCTCGAGCGCAAGGTCGAGCATATCGAGGGCCTGCTGGCCCGGCGCGCCCAGGCGGCAAGCGTGCTGGATGCGCTGATGTCGGCCCTGCCGGACCGGGTCCGGCTCACGGAAGTCGCTTACGACTCCGGGAAAGTCCGGGTCAAGGGGAACGCCCCGTCCAACAATCTCGTGGCCGACTACCTCTCGCGCCTCGAGGGAAGTCCGTCCCTGACGAACGTCGCCCTCCGGACCTCCGCCATGAAGATCGTCCGGGGCCGGGAATCGCAGGAATTCTCGCTCGAGGCCCTCGCCCGAGATACCGGGAGCGCGCCGGCCCCCTCCGACCTTTCTCCAGCCGCGCGCCTCGCCGAGCTCGAGAAGGCCCTGCCGGCCCGGCAAGATAACGCCGAGATGCTCCGAGA
>JBAVUQ010000203.1:0-2137 GCA_049696855.1 Candidatus Aminicenantales bacterium | reverse complement strand
CCCCAAGGCCGAACCCAAGGCAGCGCCCAAGGTCGAGACCAAGGCCGCGGCCAAGGAAGTTCCGGTCACCACCATCTGCCCGCCGCCGGCGGTCGCTGACCCGCCTCAGAGCGAGGCCCAGCCCGCCGCGGCCGCGGCGCCGCAAGAAAAATTCAAGCCCAGGACGATCGTCGGCGAAGAGGCAAAGTACTCCGGCGACCTCACCAGCCTCAAGATCAAGGATGCCGACCTCCGGGACGTCGTTCTCTACCTGGCCGAGTTCGCCGGACTGAACGTCGTCTTCGATCCCGACGTCCGGGGCACGGTCACGGTCAACCTCCAGGACGTCCCCTGGGACCAGGCCCTCGACCTCATCCTCAAGCAGAACAAGATGGGCAAGACGATCGAAGGCAACATCCTGCGGATCGCCCCCATCGCCGTCCTGACCCGGGAAGAGGAGGACCAGCGCCGGCTCACCGAAAGCAAGGAGCTCTCCGGCCCGGTCATGGTCAAGACGTATCCCTTATCCTACTCGAAGGCCAAAGACGTCGCCACGCTCCTGCGCACCAAGATCTCCACCCGCGGCGAGATCATCGTCGACGACCGGACCAACACCCTGCTCATCTCCGAGGTCCGCGATAAGCTCGACCTCCTCGAGAAGCTCATCTTGGTCGTCGATACGCCCACCCCGCAGGTCTCGATCGAGGCCCGCGTCGTCGAGGCCTCGACCAACTTCATCCGCAACCTGGGCATCCAATGGGGCTTCAAGGGCCAAGCCGACCAGTTCTACGGCAACGCGACCAACCTGCAGTTCCCGAACAGCGTCCTCGTCGACGGGGCGATGATCCCCCAGGGCATCGTCACCAAGGGCATCGGCGGACCGCTCGGCGGCTACGCCGTCAACCTGCCGGCGCCGGCCTTCAATTCGGTCCTCGGCTTCTCGTTTGCCAACGTTCTTGACACCTTCCGGATCGACGTCGCCCTGTCGGCCCTGGAGACGAGCGGCAGCGGGAGGATCATCTCCCGCCCCTCGGTCGTCACCCAGAACAACCAGCAGGCCGAGATCATCCAGGGCCGCCAGATCCCCGTCCAGACGGTGGCCAACTTCACCGTGACGACCCGTTACGTCAACGCGGCCCTCGAGCTGCGGGCGACCCCGCAGATCACGGCTGAGGGGACGATCATCATGGCCATCCAGATCCAGAACAACGCCGCCGACTTCGCCAACCTCGTCAACGGCATCCCGCCGATCACGATGCAGAGCGCCACGACGACGGTCATGGTCCCCGACGGCGGCACGACGGTCATCGGCGGCATCTACCGGACGGAGGACTCGGTCACACGGGAGCGCGTGCCCTTCCTCCATCAAATCCCGATACTGGGCAGCATCTTCAAGAACTTCGCCCGGACGAAGACGAGCCGGGAGCTTCTGATCTTTATCACGCCCAGGATCATCAAGTAACAGGAGCAAACGAGCCATGAAAAAGATCACACCGACTCTCAAGGTCCTGGCCGTCGCGGCCGCCTTCCTCGCGCTGGCCGGCTGCAACAGCATATCGAAGACGACCCAATCCAGCAGCATGATCGTCATCCGGAGCGTCACCGGCACGACGTTCGGCGGCGACGAAGCGGCCTACCTCCAGTCCGACGTTCTGGGGAGCGACGGCCTCGTCCGGGTCGACAACGCCACGGTCAACCTCATCGCCCGGCTGGTCAATCCCAACCCCATCGACGGGCCTTCGCAGTTCAACGACGTCGTTCTGACCAGCTACCGCGTTACCTATGAGCTTCCGACCGGCCCGGGGACCCCGGGCGTCGACGTCCCGCTGCCCTTCGACGGCAACTTTTCCACGGTCCTTTGCCCGGTGGACGAAGACGTCTCCGTGCCGTTCGTGGTCGTCCTCGAGGCGGCCAAGCAGGCCGCGCCCCTCAGCGCCCTCATCGGCACGGCCACGGTCCTCGAGACCAGGGCCAAGATCGAGATCATCGGCCATGACTTGACCGACCATGAGGTCACCGCGATCGGTTATCTGACCATCTACTTCGCCGATTACCAGGGCGTGGCGCCGGTCAAGAAGTAACCTTTTATCCGGCTTCGCCAAAGGGCTCGTCCCTCGGGACGGGCCCTTTTTTTTGTTTATTCGCGGAAGGGGGAATA
>JBAVUQ010000202.1:0-16310 GCA_049696855.1 Candidatus Aminicenantales bacterium | reverse complement strand
TACACCCAACAGGGAGGACCGTTCAAATCGAAAACGCTCGAAAATGCCCCTTTTTAAAACTTATTCAATAAGTTAGAAGACTTTTAAAAAACAACAACCGGACAGGCCTAGGTTTGACCCCTTCTTTAGTTCTTTTTATCCCCGCTCAAATTGACAGTCCGCCGGCGCCTCGGTTAAGATACAACGGCTGAACGGAACGGGGAGTGGCGCAGCCAGGCTAGCGCGCCTGCCTTGGGAGCAGGAGGTCGGCGGTTCAAATCCGCTCTCCCCGATTCGCCACCGCCTCGACGCGCCTGTAGCTCAGGTGGATAGAGCAGCTGCCTTCTAAGCAGCGGGTCGGGGGTTCGAGTCCCTCCAGGCGCGCTCCCTGTTTTCCCGAGAAAATGGCTATTTAGCCATCGTCCTCGGCACTTTAAAAGTGTCACAATTATGTACAGCCTCATACCGTTTTAGGCATCGGTTGAGCACACATTTGAGCACAGTAAAGGTAGGGGAGGTGCCCCTGCCGCGACCCATCGTCCCCCAGCCATCTGTGCCGTGCGGACTACCCGCATGGTTATGTGTGATATTTCGCAGGGCATATGAGGCCTCCCATTGACCGCCCCCCCCTTTATTGTTAACCTTAGCCCAGCCAGACAGGGGACCCAAGAACAGGGGAGACAATGAGCTCTTCAGAAATGGGGACGGATCCTTCCGAGGATATGAAAAGGGCTCCCTTCCAAGGCTTTCTACAAAAGCTCCGAAAGCGCCGGATCATCGAAACACTGGCCGCCTTCATCGGTGGCGGGTGGCTGCTCGTCGAGGTTGTCGAACGGCTCCTGGTAAGCCATTACGGCCTGCCCGGAGAGTTGATTGACCTGACGGTCGTTTCGGTCATCGGCGCCCTCCTCGCTACTCTAGCCTGGCGTTGGTTCCGCAGTGCGGATAAAAGGCCGGGGAACGTCAAGATCGAGGTCCTGCTTGTTCCTTTGATCTTGCTCGTGACCCTGGCCATTGATCTAGCGGTTCTTTTAAAGATCCTTGGCATTCCCGGCAAGACCCTGCTTGTGGCTGCTGTCGCCCTCTGTCTCGGGATCGGCTGGATCATCCTCAAGCTCTCGCAATGGGCGTCGGCCATGCCGTCCTCTTCGCCCGTTGAACGCGACCAGGCTCCCGCCGAGTCCCTTCCTCCTACCCCTGCTGTCCCCGAAAAATCCATCGTGGTGCTTCCCTTCACAGACCTCAGCCCGCAAAAAGACCAGGAGTATTTCTGCGACGGCATGACCGAGGAGATCATCACGGACCTGTCCCACGTCAACGAGCTCCTGGTCATCTCCCGTTCGTCGGCGATGACGTTCAGGGGGAGCCCAAAAATGGTCCGCGATATCGCCAAAGACCTCAACGTCCGTTATGTCATGGAGGGCAGCGTCCGGAAGGCGGGAAACGACCTACGGATCACGGCCCAGCTCATCGATGCGACAAATGACGCCCACGTCTGGGCTGAAAAGTACTCGGGTAATCTCGATGACGTCTTCGATATCCAAGAAAGAGTGTCCCGGTCGATCGTCGATGCCCTCAAGATCAAGCTGAGCTCGGGAGAGATCGAGAAGATCTCCGAACGGCTCATCGATAACGTCCAGGCCTACGACTACTATCTCAGGGCAAAGCGTGACATCTTCGAGTGCACGCCCGATGCCCTCAAAAGGGCGCTCCGTGACCTTGAGGCCGCTCTCTCCGTCCTGGGCGATAACGTTCTTCTGAATCAGGGCCTGGCGGAAGTCCATCTGCATAATTATGAGTATGGGTTTAAATCGGACGAAGAAACCCTGCAAAAAGCTGAAGAATATACGAGAAAGGTCATACGCCTGAAGCCGAAATCTGCCGAGGGATATTATCTGCTCGGGCGGATCGAGCGGTTCCGGGGCAGCGTCATCAGAGCCATCGGATACTTCAGAAGCGCTCTGGCGACGGACCCGAACCATAGCAGTGCGCTGCTCTTCCTGGCCAACGGGCTTGGCCTCCATGCCGGCAAGCCCCGCCTCGCGGACCCCTTGCTGGCCAGGCTTCGAGAGATCGACCCGCTCACGCCCCTTTTTCTTTTCGTGTCTGGATACATCCAATTGTTGGATGGCAAACCTGACCACGCCCTCTTGACATTCCAATATATGGTAAACATGGAGCCAGAACTCGCGTCATTTGGCAAGTTTGCGATCGCCATTTCCCTAGCCTGGCAGGGGCGTTATGATGAGGTCTTCAGGCTGGCCGACGAATCGATCTCGCGCTGGCCCGATGACAACGTCGCCCTGTGGATTCTGGCTTTTAAATACGCCCTGCAAGGCGAGAAGGGAAAGGCCTTAGATGCGTTCACCGATAAGGCGAGGGAATTCTTCTGGAACGATCCAGAGGTGCCGTGGTTCGGCGCGAGCCTGTTCGCGCTTGTCGACGAAAAGGAAGAGGCCCTGCGTTGGCTCAAACACTCCGTCGATCGAGGGTGGATCAACTACCCCGTGTTTGCCGAGCGAAACCCCTTCTTCGCCAACATCCGCGGCGAAGAGCGCTTCAAGAAGCTCATGGAGCGGGTGAAGTACGAGTGGGAGCACTTTGAGGGGTGAGGATGGCATGACGTCTACCTTCAGCACGGTCCTCACAAAGCTCAAGACGCGGCATATCATCGAAACCAGTGGTCGGTACTCGGCACAGCAATGCAAAAAAGGGAAAATAGGCCCGAAATTGGGTTCGTCCAACCAGTGCCCATTTCCCTTTTAGATACTTAAAAAAGGAGGGGTTCTATGAAACCCATCGTTCTTACGGTCGCGTCGTCATCTTGGCCTTCGGGGTTGCCATCCTGGCTCAGCAGAAGAGCGGGAGTGCGGACCAGGAGTTGCTGAAGCTTGAACAGGACTGGACGAATGCCAATTTAAAGGCCGACGCGGCCGTCCTTGAACACATTCTGGCAGATGACTACACATGGATAAACCCAGACGGTGTCCTCCGGACCAAGGCCCAGAATATAGCGCTAATTAAATCCGGCGAATTGGTGATACCGTCTATGGTGACTGACGACATGAAGGTCCGCATTTACGGAGATGCGGCAGTGGTGACTGGTCGCAACACATTCAAAGCGACGCTTGAGGGCAAGGAAATCAACGGCCAAGAGCGTTGGACAGATACATGGATCAAACGTGACGGCCGGTGGCGGTGTGTGGCAACCCACAATTCGATGATAGCGGCGAAGTAGCAACAAGCGTCCTGGGACCTGAAGTCCTCAATCCGATTGTCCACAGGGGACGAGGCTGCCTCCATTTCGGCGGTCCTAGCTTTGCTGGGCAACGTAAGACCTCCCATTGACCGGCTCCCCCTTTATTGTTAACCTTAGCCCAATCAGGCAGCGGCCAGAAAGCAGGGCAGACGATGGGCTCTTCAGGCGGTGGGGCGGCACCTTCCGAGGGCAAGAAGGGGTCTTTGCTCCAGGGCTTTGTTCAAAAGTTCCGAAAGCGGAGGATTATCGAGACGCTGGCGGCCTTCATCGGCGGCGGGTGGCTTCTTGTCGAGGTCGTCGAGCGGCTTCTTGTTGGCCATTACCATTTTCCTGAGGAAACCATCGACCTGACAGTCGTCTCGGTCATTGGCGCCCTCCTCGCGACCCTCGTATGGCGCTGGTTCCGGAGTGCCGAGAAGCGGCCAGGGAACGTCAAGGTCGAGGTTCTGCTCGTTCCCCTTATTATCCTCGCCACCGTGGCCGTCGACCTAGTCCATGTTCTCAAGATCGCAGGGATAACGGGCACAACGCTATTAACAGGAATTATCGCACTCTGTCTCGGGATCGGCTGGGTCATCCTCAAGCTGTCGCAATGGGCGTCGGCCATACCCGAATCGGGTAAAAGGGAGGCCGAGGTATCAAGTCCGACAACCGTGAGGCCAGAAAAATCCATAGTAGTGCTTCCCTTCACCGACCTCAGCCCGCAGAAAGACCAGGATTACTTCTGCGATGGCATGACCGAGGAGGTCATCGCGGACCTTTCGCACGTCCGCGAACTGCTTGTTATTTCTCGCTCCTCGGCGATGACCCTCAAGGGCAGCTCGAAGACGGTTCGCGAAATCGCCAATGATCTGAATATCCGCTATGTCATGGAGGGAAGTGTCCGGAAGGCCGGCAACGACCTTCGGATAACCGCCCAGCTCATCGATGCCGTGAACGACGCCCACATCTGGGCCGAGAAATATTCCGGAACCCTCGATGATGTCTTCGATATTCAGGAGAGGGTGTCCCGCTCCGTCGTCAAGGCCCTCGAGCTCATGCTCACTTCCGAGGAGGCCGGGAGAATGGCCGAAAGGCCCATTGGCAATGTTGCTGCCTACGACTGTTATCTCAAGGCGAAACATGACGTTTGGTCATTCACAAAAGAGGGAACCGAGCGTGCTGTCCAATACCTTCAGAACGCCTTGGATATTCTCGGAGAAAACGCGAACCTTTATGCAGGTCTTGGTTTAGCCTATTTTCAGCTCGTCAATCTCGGGATCAAGCAGGAAGAATATTTGGAAAAAGCCCGGGAATATGCTCAAAAGACCTTTGCCTTGGATCCCGGCTCTCCGCAGGGCCATGCCGTCCGGGGGTATGTTTGCATGCTTGAAGGGGATATGCGCAGTGCGATATCCCACATGAAAAAAGCGATATCTTCTGATCCGGGAGATGCCGACACGGTGGGTTGGCTGGGCTGGTTTTACTTGCTAGTTGGAAAGGCCTCGGCGGCCATTCCGCTTATAGAAAGAAGTCTTAAGCTGGATCCGGTCAATCCCAATTGGCGTATGGTTCGGAGTCTAATAGATTTCTTTGAAGGCCATTTTGATTTTGCGGCCGAGCGACTACGTGAGGCCTATATAATGGCCCCTCATATGCCGGCGATTCAGTTTTGGTACGCACTCAGCCTCGCTTATAGCAGGAGGTTCCAAGAGAGCTTGTCCATACTTGACATCGATAAAGGAGCGGTTTCTTCAGATGATGCTTTTAAAAAAATGAGCGAGTTTTTACGGGCTACCTTACGGGGGGAGAAAGATGCATTTTCTCGTTTGCAGACGCCTGAGGTCCTCAGGACCATGAAAAGGGACTTGCAGTTATCATATCATGCGGCCTCCTTTTGTTCATTCCTTGGCCAGCCGAACGACGCCTTGGATTGGCTGGAGAATGCGATTAACCGGGGTTTCTACAACTCGCCTTTCATGGAGGTTGATCCCTTCCTTGACAACATCCGCGGCGAGGAACGGTTCAAGAAGCTCATGGAGCGGGTGAAGTACGAGTGGGAGCACTTTGAAGTGTGAGGATCGCATGAAACGGCAATCCCCTCTCCATGCATTCTTCAGTGATCTAAGGAAGAAGAGGATCATCGAGATCCTGGCTGCCTTCATCGGCGGCGGCTGGTTG
This sequence comes from Candidatus Aminicenantales bacterium, assembly GCA_049696855.1. GTDB lineage: Bacteria > Acidobacteriota > Aminicenantia > Aminicenantales > Saccharicenantaceae > RBG-16-66-30. Next base: position 10,912 of record JBAVUQ010000202.1, on the reverse strand, counting down.
CTTGTTGAGGTTGTCGAGCGGCTCTTTGTCGGTCATTACGGATTCCCCGAGAAGATAATCGATATTACGGTCGTCTCGGTCATCGGCGTCTTGCTTGTGACGCTAGTATGGCGCTGGTTTTGCGGCAAGGACAAACGGCCGGGGAACATCAAGTTCGAGGTCCTGCTCGTCCCCCTAATTTTGCTCCTGACTCTGGCAATAGATCTCGCTATTCTCTTGAAGGTCTTCGGCATTCCCGGCAAGATCCTGCCAGTGGCTGCTGTCGCCGCTTGCCTGGGGATCGCTTGGGTCATCCTCAAGCTCTCGCAATGGGCGGCTGCCCCGTCCTCATCGTCCCTTGAGCGCGTCCAGGCTCCTGCCGAGTCCCATGCTCCCACCCTTGCCGTCCCCGATAGATCCATCGTCGTCCTCCCCTTCGCCAACATCAGCCCCGAGGAAGGCCAGGAGTACTTCTGCGATGGGATGACCGAGGAGATCATCACGGACCTCTCCCACGTCCGAGAGCTCCTGGTCATATCGAGAAGCTCGGCGATGACGTTCAAAGGCACGAAGAAGACCATTCCGGAGATCGCACGTGCGGTCAACGTCCGTTACGTCCTGGAGGGGAGCGTCCGCAAGGCGGGGAAGGACCTGAGGATCACGGCCCAGCTCATCGACGCGGCGACCGACGCTCATATCTGGGCCGAAAAGTATGCCGGCAGCCTTGACGACGTATTCGCCATCCAGGAGAAGGTCTCTCGTTCGATCGCCGAGGCCCTCAAGCTCAGGCTGACGCCGGACGAAGAGCGTCAACTCAGGTCCAGGCCGATCCCCGACGTCCGCGCCTATGATGCCTATCTGCGGGCCTACTATGAGGTGTGGAGGTTTACCCCCGAGGGTTTCGACCGAGCCTTCCGGCTCCTCGACCAAGTCCTTGAGCAGGCCGGGGAATACGCTCTCATCCACGCAGGCTTCGGCTGGTTCCAGGCGTTGGCCTATGACTTCGGCATCAGTCACGATCCGGACACCCTGGCACGGGCGGAGCGCCATGCAACCAGGGCGCTCGAGCTGGATCCCGCCTTGGGGCTGGCCTACTGCGCTCTAGGCTTTGTCCGTTATAAGCAGGGGGATCTTCCTGCCTACGTGAAACTCGCCCTGCGGGCTGTCGAACTGGACCGCAATACCACCGCCCTCTGGATGCTGGCTTTTAGCCTCGCCGAGACGGGACACCTTGCTCAGGCACGGCGATTCGCCGAAGAGGCCGTCACCGGCGACCCTCTGAATATCATGTCAGGCTTCGCTCAGGGCGCCGTCGAGTTCTTCGATGGCCGCTTCGAGGAGGCGGCCTCGTGCTTCCGGCGCTATCTGGAGATCGTCGGGCCTGACGAACCGATCCTGCTCTGGTGGCTTGCCCAGGCCCTCGCCTACCTGGGACGCGAGGACGAAGCCGCTCCCTACTTCGCCAAGGTGATCGCGGCGGATGCCCGCCCTCTCTCCGCTTTGAGCCGGCTTTGGCGCCTCGCGGCCGGGGGAGACCGGGAAGGCTTCCTAAAGGCGCTCGAGTCAGATACCCAACTCATCGAAACAGCTCGGACGGACGAGTGGTTTCCGAACTTCATCGCGGCCTGCCATGCGAGGCTAGGTGACCATGCCGGCGCTATCGAATGGCTGGGGCGGGCCGTGGGGTGGGGTTTTAGCAACTACCGCTTTTTAAGCGAGTTCAGCCCATTCCTTGCCCCCATTCGAGGAGACCGGCGCTTCCAAGCATTGCTGGATGAGGCTCGCAGGAAGCAGGAGGCCTTGGATATTTCGCTCCAGGCTCCATCAGCACCAAGATAGGCAGGGGAGTGAGGATGGCGGAACCGCAAGCTCGTTTAAGGAGTTACCTCAAGAAACTCCGGAAGCGTCGGATCATCGAAATCCTGGCTGCCTTCATCGGCGGCGGCTGGTTGCTTGTCGAGGTTGTCGAGCGGCTCTTTGTCGGTCATTACGGATTCCCCGAGAAGACGATCGATATTACGGTCGTCTCGGTCATCGGCGTCTTGCTTGCGACGCTCGTATGGCGATGGTTTTGCGGCAAGGACAAACGGCCGGGGAACATCAAGTTCGAGGTCCTGCTCGTCCCCCTGATCTTGCTCCTGACTCTGGCAATAGATCTCGCTTTTCTCTTGAAGGTCTTCGGCATTCCCGGCAAGATCCTGCTAGTTGCTGCTGTCGCCGCTTGCCTGGGTATCGCTTGGGTCATCCTCAAGCTCTCGCAATGGGCGGCTGCCCCGTCCTCATCGTCCGTCGAGCGCGTCCAGGCTCCTGCCGAGTCCCTTGCTCCCACCCTTGCCGTCCCCGATAAGTCCATCGTCGTACTCCCCTTCAAGAACATCGGCGCCGATCCGGAGCAGGATTATTTCTGCGAAGGGCTCGCAGAGGAGCTCATCAACGTTCTGACCCAGGTCAAGGACCTCCGGGTGGTCGCCCGGACGTCGGCCTTCTCCTTCCAGGGCAAAGACGAGGACATCCGCGAGATCGGGAAGAGACTCAACGTAGAGAACGTGCTGGAAGGAAGCGTCCGGAAGGCCGGCCAAAAGCTGCGGATTACTGCCCAACTCATCAACGTCGCCGACGGTTACCATCTCTGGTCGGAGCGTTTTGACCGGGAGATGACCGACGTCTTCGCCATCCAGGATGAGATCGCCCAGGCAGTGTCGTTAAAAATGGAGAGGGGGCTCCGAAGCAAGACAGCGGCTGGCGTGCCCAAGCGTTACACCGAGAACGTCGAAGCTTATAATTTGTACCTGAAGGGGATCTATTGGCGGCGGATGCTGACCGTGGACAAGATCTCTAAAAGTATCGATTACTTCAGTCGGGCGATCGAGATGGATCCCGGCTACGCCCTTGCCTTCGCGGGTCTCGCCTATGCCTACTTAGTCTCTTCTTTCTATTCGCCGACCCCGCCCAAAGACCTTTATCCCAAGGCTAAACAGGCGGCCCTCAGAGCGTTGGAGCTTGATGACGATCTTGCCGAAGCGCATGAGGCCTTGGGGGTCGTCAAGAGCTATTGGGAATGGGATTGGCATGGTCTCGAAAGAGAAATGCGGAAGGCCTTAGAGTTGAACCCAGGATATATCTGGGCCTATTTCCATCTGGCCAATAACGATTTGATGCACGGGAGATTCGAGAAGGCCATCGAAATGTCCCGAGATATTTTGGCCATCGATCCTCTCAACTCCGCCTTCAGCCGGAATCTTGGAGAAGGCTACCTGCGCGCCGGCAGGCTGAAAGAAGCCGAGGAGGCTCTTAGGAACACGCTCGAACTTGATCCATTGTTACCCTTCACATCAATCTTGCTGGGCTATGTCTTATTGAAGCAATCCAGGCCTGAGGAAGCGCTGGAGGCCATGAGAATGGATACCCTGAAACGGAGCGTCCTGGAACTCAATCTAGGAATCGTCTATGCCCGGATGGGGAAGCCGGAGGAAGCTCGCCGGATCCTCACGGATTGGCTGGCGCGCTCCAGGAACGAACATGTCGCACCCTATATTATGGCTTTGTTGCACTTCGCCCTTGGCGATAAAGATTCGGGTTTCGAATGGCTAGAAAAAGGCTTCCAAGAACATGACGGCTGGTTGACGGGGATAAAGGTCGATTATCTCCTGGAGGATGTCCGGGACGACCCGCGTTTTCGAGCTCTGCTGAAAAAAATGAACCTGCTTGAGCCCTGATCTCAGGTTGCCCAACGCGGTTCCCCGGATACAAAGATCGGAGGTTCGAATCCTTTCAGGCACGCCTGGTTTGACTTCCCTCCCTGACGGCTTTATCCTTTTGCCAACCAGCGATGGGGTTGTGGAACCATGAATTGCCCGAAGTGTCACACCGATAATCCCGACACGTCCCGGTTTTGCAGCAACTGTGCGGCCTCGCTTACCCAGGCCGGGGAGCCCGGCGCGTCCATGACACGGACAATCGAGACCGCCACCGACGAGCCGGGGCGCGGGACGCTATTCGCCGGCCGGTACGAGGTCATCGAGGAACTGGGCAAAGGCGGGATGGGCCGGGTCTTCCGGGTTTACGACACCAAGATCAAGGAAGAAGTCGCCCTCAAGCTCCTCAGGCCCGAGATTTCATCCGACGCCCGAACGATCGAGCGATTCAGCAACGAAATCCGCCTGGCCCGGAAGATCATCCACAAGAACGTCTGCCGGATGCACGACCTCCACGAGGAAAAAGGCGCGCATTTCATTACGATGGAGTATGTGGCCGGGGAGGATTTGAAAAGCTTCATTCGAAGGGCCGCCCCCCTCAACTCCGGAAAAGCCGTGCTCATCGCCCGGCAAGTCGCCGAGGGATTGGCGGAAGCCCACAAGCTGGGCGTCATCCACCGCGATCTCAAGCCGCAAAATATCATGATCGATAAGGACGGCAACGCCCGGATCATGGATTTCGGGATTGCTCGCCTGGCCGGTGCCAAGGGGATTACCGGGGGCAACGTGATGATCGGAACGCCCGGCTACATGTCGCCCGAGCAGGTCGAGGGCAAGGAGGCCGACCTGGGCTCGGACCTTTATTCCCTGGGGATCGTCCTCTTCGAGATGCTGACGGGCCGTCTTCCGTTCGAGGGCGAAACCCCGCTGAGCATCGCCGTCAAACAAAAGAGCGAGGCGCCGCCCGACCCGCGGACGCTGAACCCCCAGATCCCGGAGGACCTCGACCGCATCATCCTGAAATGCCTGGAAAAGCCGAGGGAGAATCGCTATCGAAGCGCGGAAGAGTTCCTTGCCGACCTCGCTAAAGTCGAGCAGTCGCTGCCGATAACTCCTCAGGCTTTCTCAGCCCGAAAACCGTTGACGTCCAAGGAAATCACCGTCCGGCTCCCCTCTAAGAAGATTTGGATCCCGGGAGCTGCCGTTCTTCTGGTGCTCGTCGGCTTTCTTGTCTGGCAAATAATCCCGGAGAAAGTAGGAGCCGGGCGTTCGATCGCCGTCATCGGGTTCAAAAACCAGACCGGCGACGCGGAGCTCGACTACCTCCGGGAGGCGATCCCACACCTACTCATCACGAGCTTGGAGCAGTCGAATCGCATACGGATTACATCCTGGGAGAGGATGAAGGACCTCCTGCGCAATTCCGGGAGGGACGCAGCCGCCATCTTCGACGAGGAGGCGGGCTTCGAAGTCTGCCGCAAGGAGGGCATCGAGGCCGTTGTCCTGGGAAGCTTCGTCAAGGCGGGAGAGACGTTCGCCACGGACGTCCAGGTCCTGGATCCCTCCAACAAACATATCCTCAAAAGCGCCTCGGCCAGGGGGGACGGCGTCGCCAGCATCCTCAAATCCCAGATCGACGAGATAAGCCGGACGATCCGCCGCGGTATCGCACTCCCGGCACTCAAGATCGAGGCCCCCGGCCGGAAGATCATCGACCTCACCACGAGCTCCATGGAGGCCTACAATTACTATTTAAAGGCCCGTCAGGCCGACGATAACTTCTTTTATGCGGACGCAAGGAAATTCGCGGAGAAGGCCGTCGCCCTCGACCCGACGTTCGCCCTCGCCTACTATGTCCTGGCCAGAGCAGCCGGAAATCTTTTGGATGATCCTGCCGCCAACAACGCCCTGGAGAAAGCTAAGATCTATTCGACCAGGGCCACAGAGAGGGAGAGGCTTTTCATCGAGGCCAAATATGCAGGCAACATCGAACGGGATCCCGCAAAAGAGCTCCGGGTACTGAAGGATCTCGTCGATAAGTATCCGGAGGATAAGGAAGCCCACTTCGAGCTCGGGCTATCCTTCTTTTCCTCCGACCGCAATTCAGAGGCCATCGGTGAACTCGAAAAGGCCATCGCCATCGACCCAAGGTACGGCTTTGCAGTCAATGAGCTCGGCTATGCCTACGCCAGGGCGGGAGATTTTGCCAAGGCGGCTCAATCGTTCGAGCGCTATGCCGAGTTGAATCCCGGGCTTCCCAATCCGGTAGATTCCATCGCCGAGATGAATCTCTTCATGGGAAACCTGGACGAAGCCGCGGCGAAATATCAAGAGGCGCTGGCCATCAAGCCGGATTTCTTCAGCGCCTATCCGGGCTTGGCTTACGTTTATGCTCTCAAAGAGGACTACGGAGAAGCCGGGCGCTGGGTAGAGGAGTACCCCAAGAAGGCGCCGACTCAATGGGCCAACTTGGATGGGCCCTGGGTCAAGGGCGTCTACGATTATCTTCTCGGCCGGCTGGACAGGTCGCTCACCGATTTCCTCTTCAACCGAGGCCAGGCTGAGAAATACGAGTATCCTTCCGGCGTTGCGTACATCGATTGGACCATGGGATTCCTCTATGCGGATAGGGGAGAATTCGACAAGTCCCTGGCGGCTTTCCGGAGTTCCGTGGATGCCAACGTCAAGGATGAGCCGTCACGCCGGGCCTATTATGCGGCAGATTACAGCTTTAGCCTCGGTTGGGCCGAACTCAAGCAAGGCCAACTGGAAGCGGTGAAAACACATTTGACAGAGATGGAGGATGTCCTCCCCGGGCTGGATCCGCCCGACCGAACGGAGATGACATTGTATTACTCGCTCTTGAACGCCGAGGCCGCCCTGGCCGGGAACTCGGTGGAAAAGGCGATCAGCCTCGGGGAAAAGATCGTGTTCGGGATGCTGCCATCCGTGAACTCGGGTTCCATGGGTAGATATAATATCCCGTTTCTGAAGGACGTCTTGGCCAGGGCCTACTGGAAAAATGGCGATCTCGACAAGGCCATCGCCGAATACGAACGCCTGACGACCATTGACCCGAAGAACCGGCTGCGCATGCTCATTCATCCCCTTTATCACTACCGGTTCGGCCGGGTTCTGGAGGAGAAGGGCGAGAAGGACAGGGCGCGCCTGGAGTACGGGAAATTCCTCAAGTTTTGGGCGGACGCGGACCCGCGTTTCGTCGAACTCAAGGACGCCAGGAAGCGGCTGGCCGGGCTGAAGGGCAGTTGATCGTGAATCCTGAATCGCGCTTCCCCATATTCCTCGAGAGGTCTGCCAGTTAGGCCTCATTCCTGGCACTCGAAAAACTTCCTATCAAATCCTCAATGCGCATGTTAGGCTGATATTCAATGACTTCCGCGCCTTTTTTCTTAACTTTTTCACAGGCCTTATTCACTGCTTTTTCCGAACTGCTCCCAACACCATTCCTTACAAACTTGACCCGATATTTTCTATCGAGTGCTCCCAATGCCGTATCCAATACGCATTGATCCGCATACACACCGGTTATGACCAATTGGTTGACTTGATTTGCGACTAAATATTTTTCAAATTCCGGATTACTGAAGGCATCCGGTACTTTTTTTGAAAAAATGATTTTTCCACTGATCCTGATTTTTCTATAAATCTCCGTACCTGGACTTCCTACAATAGCCGCATGATGACGGATTCTGTTCCCTAAAGCGATCTTTGGAAACTCACTCTTGATGTAGATAATCAGCTGACCATTCCTTTCGAACTCGTCGATCAGGCTATTGACAACGGCGGTAATAGCCGGTATTTGTTCTTTGCTAATTGGCATTTTTGCGTTTTCACCAAGAAAATCCTCCTGCATATCCATAACCAATAATACCGTTTTTGGGCTTTCAGCCTTCGGAATTATGCTTCCTTTAGCTTCAAAGCCGGATCCGGTCAATAGTATCAATAATGGGATCCCCATAACGAGCTGCTTCATATCGACCTCCCTCTCTAAAAAGATCACATGTGACCGCCGAATATCAGTCGACATGGCCCCCGGCGAACAAATAGCTACGTCTCGTCGTGTGCCACCATATTATTTATTGACGCGGACGAGTTCGACCTTGACGCCCTTGCCGGCGACGTCAATCTCGGCCTGCCACGGATAATCCCAGTCGCCCGTTCCGACAAGCGGCACCGACCTCCCCTCCAGTCTGAGCGTGTAGCTCGTGTGGAGGGGGAACGATAGCCGGACAACCGCTCTGTGCGTATCCGCCATCCGGTTCTCGACCGTGAAGGAGATCCTGCTAAGCGTCTTGTCCAGGACGACGAGGCCGTCGGCCGCGAAGCCATCCCGACCGAGCTCGACCTTCAGCCGCCGGATGTCCTCGGGGAACGGCCGGGCCACATCGGGGATGATGATGTCGAATCGCCGCCGCAGGCCGTCCCGCGGGTTGATCTCGAGCTCCTCCTCCCTCTCCGTCATCGCCCCTCCGTAGGCGAACCAGCCGAAGACGGGGTCCCGGGTGACGATGGTGGCGGCCATGCGCAAAGCCCCGCCGTACCCGAGGTCGATTTCGCCGTCATAGCGCCACGGCCCCCGCGGCACGGTCACACCGCCGGGATAGCTCGATCCCATCCAGGCACTTCCCGCCTTGGCTGTCTGGAACTGCCAGCCCGAGGCCCCATCGTTCTCCAGCCCGGGATACCAGAAGCCGTAGTTCGTCTCCGGCCGTCCCGTGTTCATCAGGCACCATGAGCTGAGATAGGAGGCGTAGCCGAGCCCGATCCAGTCGAACGGCCGCGGCGCGAAGTTGATCCCGTAATCGAGGACCCCCCACCCTCCCATCGCCGCCATGTAGCTGACGCCCGGGTCGCAGCCGAGTGTGTAGTAGGCGGGGTTGAGCCAGCCCCGGACAGCGAGGCCCGAGGCCAGCTGGCGGTCCATGAAGTCCCGCGAGTCCTCCCGCCGGACGAACGGATGCGAGTACCATTTCTTGAGCTTGATGTCGAACCACAGGTTCCTGTCGGGCGCCATATCGTGCGTCGCGCCGTACTTGGCCAGGGCGTAGCTCGACTCGAAGGCCGTCCGGTCGAAGGCGTACTCCGAGCGGAACGGATAGAGGTCGTCGTAGACGAAATACTTGGTCTTCTTCTCCCACTCGGCCCGCAGCCAGCCCGCCTGGGACGGGAACCCTTCTCGTTCCAAGGCGTCGATAAGGTCGAGGATGACGAGCTCGTTGTAGAGCCCCCATTTATAAGTCTCGTAGTATGTGGGGTAGATCTCGTAGGGATATGTGTAAAACGCCCGGGCCGTTTCCCAGGCACGCTCGAGGTAGCCCGCCGCGTCGAGATAGGTCGACATCCCAGGATAGAGCTTGGCGATCTGGTACATATGGAAATAGAGCATGACGACATGCGGATAGTCGTAAGAGCGCCAGACGTGCTCCTTGCCGAGGTCGCTCTTTGCCTTCACGCCGTCCGCGAGTGACTCGGCGTAGGCCCTGCGGCGTGCCGGGTCGCGGTTGATGTACCAGTTCGGCGTGCCATAGACACCGTAGGGGTAGGGCCGCTCGTCGTCGCGCCTTTGCAGGCCGCCCCAGACGAAGTTCTTCAGATAATATTCCAGGGACTCGATCTCCTTCCTGTCCGGGAAGACGACGTTCTTCGAGGCGATGGTGGGGGCCTTCGAGAGCCCCGGGTCATCGCAGGTCAAGACGTAGATCATGCGGTCGAGGAAGATGTCCGGGTCCTCGATCGTCCGGACAACCTTGGCCGCCATGTCATACGGTCCATAAACGCCGTTCCACCATTTGGACGGGTCCCTGATCTGCTGCTTTTCAACGAGGAACCGAGCCCGCTTCTTAATGAGCGTCTCCAGAGGCTCCGTGACGAAGAATTCGAGATAGGTCCGCCGGCCGCCGTCGTGGACGATGGTCAACATGTTCTCGCCGAGCTTCTCGAAAGCGGCTTCATAGACTTGGTGGCCGGGAATCGAGGCGGGCAGGCTGGTGATCTTTGTCCGGGCGGGGAACTCCGGCCGGATCTCTTCCACCTTCGCCTTCGTGTGGAGCGAGAAACGGGCGGTCAGGTTTTCGGGCACGGTCATCCCCGGCACGACCCGGATGTCGAACAGCCCTTCCGCATAGAGGAGGTCGCGGAGCGCCTCGTAGCTCGTGGCCCACTCCATCCGCAAGCCGTACGAGGCCTTGCTCCCGGGGCGGCCGGCCGGGGCAAGCTGGAGTGCCGTGTGGGCCTGGCGCCATGTGCCGCGCGTCTCGGCGCCTCCCGTCCGGGCCGAGTGGACGAAGACCTGTGCCCCGCCGCGGCCCCCGGCCGTGTACTCGAGCTTCGTGCCCGGGAGGACCGTGACCAGCAAGAAGGGCGGCGCGCCCGAGGCCCGTACGAAATAAAAGAACGAGCCGTGGCCGGAGATAAACTGATGCCTGAGAAAGCCGCGTTCGAAGATCCGGGCGGGGTCTTCTCCCCAGGGCCCGGCCGACGGGACGCTGAAGCCCAGGTCGCCGACCTCGACGGGTGACGGGCCGGTCGCTTCGAGGTCGACGGTCCAGTCGAGAACACGGCCGTCCGTCTTGAAGGTCTCGATGACCTTGAGGGGTGCAGGCGTGCCGCCGGTCGTATAGCGGACCGTTCCGCTCCCAGGCGAAGCCTCCCACTTCGATCTGCGCGGGGAAAGATCGGACCAATCGCCTCCGGACTCTGCAGGGCGATAGCGGAGGATGAGTCCGAGGACGGGCGCTGAGCTATCCGGCGGGGCAGCCGGCATCAACGTCGCGCCGAATGGGTCGTGCAGATTGGCCAGGACAGAAATCCCGCGCTCGTCGTAGGAGAACCGGAAATCGCCCTTTTCGATCACGGCCGCCGGGGCGCCGGGCGCCGCTTGTCTTCCGGCGGAAGAAGGCAGAGGCGTCAAGGCCATCAGGACGGCGGCCGTCCTGACGATCGTCCGCTTGTTCATCGCGGCCCTCCACAAGTTCCGGCCTTCCTTCGCCGGGGCGCGAACGATTCCGCGCGGGCTTCGGGAGAAAATCGATGAGGAGGAGTATAGCACAGGCGACGACTGAGCTGCCGGCTGAACGCAAAAGGAGGCGGCGCGACAAAATGCTCGGGCTCTAGGCCGGGAACTCGAGCCCCCTTCACGCGCCAATCCCCAGGGGTGCCTCCCTCCGAAACCCTCCTCTCACCCCCCACGATGAGACAATTTTTGCTAATTTCACCCA
>JBAVUQ010000201.1:0-2248 GCA_049696855.1 Candidatus Aminicenantales bacterium | reverse complement strand
CGACCAGGCGGTCGGCCAGGGCATGAAGGAACATCTCGTTGTGGGTGACCATGACCACGGCGCCGTCATAGGCGTCGATGGCCTCGAGCAGGGCGTCGTTCGACTCGATGTCGAGGTGGTTCGTCGGCTCGTCGAGGAGCAGGAGGTTGAGAGGCGTCGCGATGAGCTTGCCGAGAAGGACCCGGCTCTTCTCACCGCCCGAGAGCACGCGGATCTTCTTGAGGGCGTCGTCGCCTTCGAACATCATCCCTCCGGCGATGAACCGGGCCCGCTTCGGGTCGCCCTCGGGGTCGGCCGACGCGATCTCGTCGAGGACCGTATTGGACTCCGTCAGGGTCGAGATATGCGTCTGTTCGAAGTACCCGGCGGCGATCGACTGCGGCGAATCGATCTCGCCAGACCGGGGCGTCAGGTCCCCGGCAAGCAGGCGGAGCAAGGTCGTCTTGCCGCGCCCGTTTCGGCCGATGACGAAGACCCGGTCTTTCGCCCCGATGCTGATCGAGAAGCGGCGGATGAGCGGCCGCTCCGGCGTGTACTCGAACGACAGGTCGCGAACGTCGAGTGCGTACTTGTGGAAGCCCGGCTTCTCGGCGAAGGCGAACTCCAGGTCCTTGATGGCCTCGAGCTTCTCCCTCTTCTCCATCTTCTCGAGCGATTTGACCCGGGACTGGACAAGTCCGCCGAGGCGGGCCTTGGCCCGGAACCGGGTGATGAAGATATCCATCTCCTTCCGCTTCCGCTCGTCGTTGATCCGGGTCTTCTCGTAGATCTCCTCCTCGGCCGCGATCTGTTCGTAGTACTTGCCGGTGTTCCCCTCGATCTTCCGCACTTTGCGGCGATGGATGCCGATGACGTGCGTGACGACGTTGTCCATGAAGCTGCGGTCGTGGGTGATGAGAAGGAGCTCGCCCGGCCAGGCCGCGAGAAACCGCTCCAGCCAGCGGATCGAGGTGATGTCGAGGTAGTTGCTGGGCTCGTCGAGAAGCAGCATCTGATAGTCGCCGACCAGGACCTTGGCCAGGTTCAGCCGGACCTGGTAGCCGCCCGAGAGCTCGGCCGGCCGCTTCTCCAGGTCGGCCGCGTCGAAGCCCAGCCCGGTCAGAACCTTCTCGACCCGCCAGATCTCGTTCGGAGCGTCGTGAGGCAGGGCCTTGGCGCCCTCGGCCAGGACGGTCGGCTCCGTGAACTTCATCCGCTGCTCGACGTAGCCGATGCGGTATTTCCGCGGCCTGGTGATCGTCCCCTCGTCGGGCTCCTCCTCGCCGATGATCATCCGGAAGAGCGTCGTCTTGCCATGGCCGTTGCGGCCGACGACCCCGACGCGCTCCTTGCGGTTGACCTTGAAGCTGATGGAGTCGAAGAGCCCCTGCTTCCCGTAGCTCTTCGAAAGGTTGTCGACGACGATCATAGAGGAATCCCTCGTGTTTTCAGAACGACTATTATAGCAGACCCGCGCCGCCGGCTACTTGGCGGCTGTGCCGTTCACGGTTTTCGTTGTGTGGGCCCCTTTGGTCACGTGGATGCGGTAGCCGTCCTCGCCGGGGAGCCAGACCTCCGAGAGCACATAGACGGTCATGTACTCCGTGTACGACGGCGCGAAGTCGCCGACCTCGTCGAAGACGAGCCGCGGCCCCGCGACCGGCGGAACCGGCGGGGCGATCCTCTCGATGATCGCGATCGGCGTCTCCTTGCCGGTCGACGCCTGCCGCAGAACGAGTCCGCCCTCGGCCGTCTTGACCACGGCGTAATCGCCGGCGCCGAGCTTCTTGCCGCCCGCCTGGAGCGGGAAAGGCACCTTGAAATCCGCCTGGGCGAAAGCCGAAGCGACGCCCGCGACGAGGAGCATTGCCAGGGCCACGCCGGTGGCCGTCGCCTGACGTTTCATCTCGCGCCTCCTTAATTCGGTGACACACAACTAAATACACTTAATTGCCCGTCCCGTCACCTCAAGAACAGAATTAAGTGAATTTAGTTGTGTGTCACCCTATTCTATACGGTCACGTCGGCCGGGTAGGCCGGGACCGGGTCCGGCATCTCGGGAACGCCGCTCTTGACCGCCTCTTCCATGGCCTCGACGAACGTGTCGATCTCCTCGAGCGTCGTGTAGACGTTCGGCGAGATGCGCAGGGCCTGGTAGTCGAAGACCGAGTTCGGCGGGGCCCCGCCGACGAGCGGCACGCTGATGATCCTGTAGTTGTTCCTCAGGAAGGTCGCCAGCTGGCGGACGTCGACGCCCTCGATAGCGACC
>JBAVUQ010000200.1:0-2194 GCA_049696855.1 Candidatus Aminicenantales bacterium | reverse complement strand
GAGACCTGCAGATACCCGTCTTCCCGGTCGTCGGCTTCGGGTGACATGAGAAGCGCCGACCGGAGCGGATAGTTGTCGTCCGAGAAGGCATGACAGGCCAGATGGATGAGCCGATAGGCTCCGAGGTTGAGGCCTTTCAATGTCCCCTCGGTGGCCTGCTGTCCCTGATAGGCGTCGATCTTGCCCGGCGCGAGTCTTCTCGTGAGATCGGCGACCTCATCCCTTACACCGGGGATGGATCCGATCTCGAAACCGCGCCTCCCGTAAATGTCGTCGAGGATAGCGCTGGGGGAGAGGGGCGTCGATCCTCCTCGGAGGCGGCTCGGCCGCGGGTACTTCGAAACGCCGAAGGCCAGGGCCTCCCTGGCGTAATGGACGTCCTGTTTCGTCCCGGACGGGCCGAGAGAGGAAGCCGAGGGCGCGTATGATACGGTGAACCGGTCATTGACATATATGGGGGTTGTGGCGTTGCCCTCCTGCAGGGCCAGCGCTTCGAACGGCAGTCGGTACAGGATACCGTCGGGAACGATGATCAATCGGTCGACCCGGGCCGAAAGGAAAGGCTCAACGGGCGCAACAAGGATCTGATAGAGCCGCCGGGCCGCCGGGAGGCCCTTGGCCACCGGGATCGCGGGATCCTCGAGGAAGCTCAGAAAGCCCGTCAGGGCATCGTCGAGGTCCCGGGCCGGCGGCAGCTCGATGAGACGCAGAGAATCCCTGCTGACGCAGAAGAGGATGGACTTCGTCTCCCCCAAGAGGTATTCGAGAACGGCCGTCCGGTCGTCCAAGACCCGGCTCTGCAGGAGATCCAGGGGAACCGGCCTGGGAGACCGGGCCGCACGGCCACCGGCGCCGTATCGATCGAAAACCCCGGCGTCCAGAAGGTCGTCGATCCGGACGATCCTCGTCTCCAGCCGTTCCCGCTCCTCCCCGCCGAGGTTTCCCAGGGAGAGGGACTTCAAGAGCCCTATCCGCTCCTGGCGGAGTTTCGCCTCTTCGGGGTCTTCCGAAGCCGGCTCCGGGCGGGGCGGGTTTCCGGCCAGCCTATCCTGGAACTCCATATAGGACCGGGCCCTCAGATACTCGGACAGGCGGAATATTTCGCGCTCGTAGATGCCCCCATTTTCCCCTTTGGACAGCTTGAGATAGAGGCGGACCAGCGCCTGAAAGGGCTCTCGCCTCCTCCCGATGAACTCGGCCCGATGGATATCGCTGATGATGCCGGAGAACCCTTCGCCGATGATCCCGAGCGCGAGATTATAAGATTCGATGGCCTGGTCATAGTCCTCGCGAGCCTCGGCGCAGCGGCCGAGGCCGTAGGCGGCCTTCATCGTCAGGAGCGGACTTCCGGTCTGTCTGGATACGGAGCGCGTCTCCTCGAAATACCTCTCGGCCTCTGTCATCGCGCCGGTCCGCAGCGACGTCTCGCCCAACAGGGAAAGGATCGTCCCGCCCGTCAGGGAAACCGCTTTCGATTTCCTGGCCTCCTCGAGGGCTGGGACGAGGATCCGCCGGGCCTCTTGCAGGCGGCCTTGGTCGATATAGACGCCCGCCATCCCGGCCAGCGCCTCCAGGCGGAGACGCCCGCCGCTTTGGGCCTCTTTCAAGCCGAGATAGGAGTCGAAGCATTCCAGGGCCCTTTGCCGATAATCATCGGACTGAAGGCGCTGTCCGAGGCCGCCGAACAGATTGCCGAGATTGACCAGCAGAGAGGTTTCGAAGGCCCCCTCCGACCGCTCCGGAATACGCGATGCGGCCTCCAGGAGGTAGTCCTTCGCCTTGACGTAGTCCCCGAGGGAAATGTAGATCCCGGAAATGTTATTCAGGCATCTGATTACATCCTTATCTTCACGCCCCATTCCCAGGGCATTCAAGGCCTCCATGTAATAGCTGAGCGCCCGGGAATAATCGCTTCTCAGTGCGTAATAGGTGCCGACCTTGGTTGCCGCCCCGGAGGCTTCGTATCGATATCTCAAGGAATCAGCCAGTTCCAAGGCCCGGAGACTGAGGTCGAGGTATTTTGCCTGGCCGTCTCTTGAGCTCGCGTAATTGACGCTCCAGGCGCCCGCGATCTTGAGCTGGTAGGGAGAGCTCCCGATCGCCCTGGCCAGCCTGTCGGCTTCCTCGAATCTCGAGTTGGACCCGGAGATGTCGCCGGAGGCCCGGAGCTCGAGCGCCTTGGCAAAACCCTGCT
>JBAVUQ010000199.1:0-18440 GCA_049696855.1 Candidatus Aminicenantales bacterium | reverse complement strand
TAGGCCTCCTCGCCGCTGTCCGCGAACTCGTCCCGTTCGGCGTCGTAGCCGAGCCGGATCACGGACATCTTCTTCTTCGATTTCTTGACCCAGAACTTGAACGTCGTGGGGCCGGTCCTCTCGAGAGTCAGGCTGGCCCCCTGGGGGATGTTGTACTGCGTGTAGAAATCCTGGAGGCCCAGGAAGAAGTTCTGCGCCGGATAGTAGTAGAGCGTGTACGGCCGCGATTCCTCCGAATCCGTGAAGGTGTATTCGCGGGCGTGCGACAGCATCTTGCCCAAGCTGCGGGGGACCTTGACCCCGCCCGAAACGATCTCGCGCCAGGTCAGGTAGATCTTGATCGGAAAGTCCTGGACGATGCTCATCTCCGGCTTCTCGAGCTCGTCGAGCTCGGGCACGTCGGCCATCGGGGCGGACAGGGCCAGGTTCTCCGGCAGCGCGTTGAGGATCGACTTGAGGTGCCACTTGCCCCAGCCGGTTTCGGCGAGGACGATGAAGTCCTTCTTGTGCTTCTTCTCGAGCAGGGCGCTCAGGCTCAGGCAGGTCAGGTCGAAGAGATCGCTCGAGGCCTCCAGGCCGAAGAACTTCCGGACCAGGTCCTCGGTCGCGGCCGAATGGCGGGTGGCGACGAAGTCGGCCTCGATCTCCTGGACCTTTTCGGCCGGGATGTCGATCCGCTTCGCGGCCAGCTGCCAGAAGTCGTTCCAGCTGAAGACGTTCGGATCCTTGGCCAGCCGGAGGCGCAGGTTCTTCTCGAGCGTCCGCAGGTCGCGCTCGGTCATCGGCAGCTCGGTCAGCCGGGGATCATCGCCTTTGGCCATGATCTCGATGGTCGCGCCGCGGCCGTCGCAGTTCGCGGGGAGGAGGACCTGGGTCCGCGTCTTCTTCATGTAGTCGACGTATTTCCGGAAGACCCCGCCTCCGGGATAATCGACCTCGAGCATGTCACAATGGAAGTGCGGGGAGAACGTCTTGGCGACGACCTTGAGGATGACCCGGCCTTCGAAGTGCTCGACCGACTTGCTGCCGACGGTCAGGGGCTCGCTGTATTCTTTCTGGATGAAGTCGCCCACTTCGTAGCGGGCGTAGGGGTCGTATTTCTTGACGTCCTGGGTCCGTTCGGTGGCCGTCTTCTCGAAGGCCAGCTTGCCCGAGAGGTCGTGCGTCGACCGGGGCTGGGGCGTCCGCTCGAGCTCGCGCTCGACGAGGGCGAGGTCCGCGTCGGACACCGTGGTCAGATTGGTCGGTTCGGCGTTCATGTCAGTCCTTGTCCCCCATGAGCGCGATCAGAATGGCCTTCTGGGCGTGGAGGCGGTTCTCGGCCTCGTCGTAGACGACGGAGTAGGGCGCGTCGATGACTTCATCCGTGACCTCGTCGCCGCGGTGGGCGGGGAGGCAGTGCATGAAGATCGCGTCCGTCTTGGCCCGGGCCATGAGGCGGGCGTTGACCTGGTAGGGCGCGAAGATGCGGGCCCGGGCTTCTTTCTCCGCTTCCTGGCCCATGGACGCCCAGACATCGGTGTAGACCGCGTCGGCCCCGCTCACGGCCTCTTCCGCGGAGTTCGTCAGGGTCAGGGCGAAGCCGGTCTCCCGGCCGTCCTCCCTGGCCCACTTGACGACCTCCGGCTTCGGCTCGTAGCCGGCCGGCGTCGCCACGGCCATCTTCGTCCCGCCGCGGGCGGCGGCCAGCATGAGGCTGTGGCAGACGTTGTTCCCGTCGCCGACGTAGGCCAGCTTGAGGGCGGAGAGCGCGCCCTTGTGCTCGCGCAGGGTCAGAAAGTCGGCCATGGCCTGGCAGGGGTGGGACAGGTCGGTCAGGGCGTTGATGACCGGGATCCTGCAGCTGGCGGCGAGATCGACGGCGATCTGATGCCCGAAGGTCCGGATCATGATCCCGTCGACCCAGCGCTCGAGGTTCTTGCCGATGTCGTAGGCGCCTTCGCGGCTGCCCATCTGGATGTCCGAGGGGGCCAGGTAGATGGCCTCGCCGCCGAGGCGGATCATGCCCGCCTCGAAGGTCATCCGCGTGCGCAGAGACGGTTTCTGGAAGATCATGGCCAGGATCTTGTTCTTGAGCGCCTGGCGGTATTTGAGGGGGTTCTTTTTGACCTTCTCGGCCTTGTCGAGCATCTCGCCGAACTCATAGACGCTCAGGTCGCGAACGGACAGGAAATCTTTTTGCATCGCGGGTGTCCTCCTAGGCCGACGCGACGATCCGCGTCCCCGACCGGTTGATCAGGGCGGCCTTGAGATGGGAGTCCTTGGTGATGAGGACCTCACGGCCGCCGGCCTCGATGTATTCGACCGCCGCCCGGATCTTGGGCCCCATCGACCCCGGGGGGAATTGACCGTCCGCCAGGTGCCGGCGGGCCTCGTCCACGGTCAGGACGGGGACCTCGGCCTGGTCGGGCTTGCCGAAATTGATGAAGACGCGCTCGATGGCGGTCAGGATGATGAACAGGTCGACCTTGACCTCGCGCGCCAGCAGGCTCGCGGCGTAATCCTTGTCGATGACGGCCTCGACGCCCTCGAAGAGGCCGTTGCCGTTGATGATGACCGGGATGCCCCCGCCGCCGGCGGCGATGACGATGCGGCCGGCCTCGACGAGCTCGCGGATGATGCCCTTGGGGACGACGTCGATGGGCCTGGGCGAGGGGACGACCTTGCGGTAGCCCCGGCCGGCGTCCTCGACCATCGTCCAGGATTTCTCGCGGGCCAGCTGCTCCCCCCGGAACTTCGAGTAGAACGGGCCGACCGGCTTGGTCGGCTTGGCGAACGCGGGGTCGTCCTTGTCGACGACGACCTGGGTGACGAGGGAGGCGACCTCCTTGTCGATGGAGCGGCGCCGCAGCTCGTTGACGAGCGCCCGCTCCAGCATGAAGCCCATGCTGCCCTCGGTCATGGCGTCGCAGACATCGAGCGAGTAGGGAGGGATCTTGTTGGCCGCCTCCTCCATCTGGATGAGGAGGTTCCCGACCTGGGGGCCGTTGCCGTGGACGATGATCAGCTCGTAGCCCTTGCGGACGATGTGGACCATGAGCTCGGCCGCCCGCTGGGCGTTGCGCATCTGCTCGCCTTGCAGACCTTTCTGGTCTTCGGGCAGCATGGCGTTGCCGCCGAACGCGACGAGGGCGATCTTCGGTCTCATCGGGCTCCTAGAACTTTTTGAGAACGTCCTTGAGCGTGGGCGTGCCGATCTCCTCGAGCTCGTAGCCGACGCGGAGGATGGGCTTGGAGACCTTGATGACCCGGGTGATATCGATCGGGGTCGCGCTGACGACGAGGTCGCAGTCGATGGCCTCGATCGTCTGGGCCAGCTCGCGGGTCTGCTTGTCGCCGTAGCCCATGGCCGGCAGGACGTTGTCGAGGTGGTTGTACTTCTCGAAGGTCTTCTTGATCGAGCCGACGGCGAAGGGCCGGGGGTCGATGATCTCGGCCGCGCCGTACTTCCTGGCCGCGACGATGCCGGCGCCGTACTTCATGCCGCCGTGGGTCAAGGTCGGGCCGTCCTCGATGACGAGAACGCGCTTGCCGGTGATGCGGCCGCCGTCCTTGACGATGGTCGGGGAGTTGGCCCGGATGATCTTGGCCTTGGGGTTGACCTTCCTGGCATTGGCCAGGACCGTTTCGATGCCTTCCGGCGTGGCCGTGTCCATCTTGTTGATGACGATGACATCGGCCCGGCGGAAGTTGACCGCCCCGGGATAATAGGAGAGCTCGTGCCCGGCCCGGTGAGGGTCGGCGACGACGATCTCGAGGTCCGGCTTGTAGAAGGAGAAGTCGTTGTTGCCGCCATCCCAGAGGATGACATCGGCTTCTTTCTCGGCCTGGCGGAGGATGGCCCCGTAATCGACTCCGGCGTAGACGATGATGCCCTTGTCGATGTGGGGTTCGTACTCTTCGCGCTCTTCGATCGTGCACTCGTATTTGTCGAGGTCGGCGTAGGTGGCGAAGCGCTGGACTTTCTGCTTGACCAGGTCGCCGTAGGGCATCGGGTGCCGGATCGCGACCACGCGGCGGCCCTTCTCCTTGAGGATCGCGGCCACCCGGCGGCTGGTCTGGCTCTTGCCCGAGCCGGTCCGGACGGCGCAGACGGAAACGACGGGCTTCTTGCTCTTGATCATCGTGTCACAAGGGCCGAGGAGGACGAAATTGGCCCCGGCGGCCAGGACCTGGGAGGCCTTGTCCATGACGTACGCGTGAGGGAGGTCGCTGTAGGCCAAGTGGACGTCGTCCACTTTGTGCGCGGCGATGAGCTTGTCGAGATCGGCCTCGGCGAAAATGGGGATGCCCTTGGGATAGAGCTTTCCGGCCAGGGCCGCGGGATACTTGCGGCCTTCGATGTCCGGGATCTGCGTCGCCGTAAAAGCGACCACCCGGTAGTCCGGGTTGTCACGGAAATAAGTGTTGAAGTTGTGGAAGTCGCGCCCGGCGGCGCCCATGATGATGACCTTTTTCATCCGCGTTCTCCTTTCTTCTTGAGAAAAAACTTCACCGTCCAGGAATTCCGAAATCTTCAATTGTCCGAAAAGAATGATTAATATAGCCCATCAAAGGCTATAAATCAATAAGGAGGCCCCTCGGGGATCATCTCCGTTCGCGGCGGTGATTCTTGACGCCGGTCGGCACGCTAGACTCTGCAGCAGATCTCGCTATCTGGACTTCTCGGCTCGGGGCGTGCCGCTCCGTCGGGTCGCGGGTTTGGCCCGGCGAGCCAAACCCGCTCGGATCCGGGCCTCGCTCTCAAGAATGGGGACATGTACCTCAGGTACGTGTCCCCATTCTTGATCCGTGCCCGCTTCGGCCCTCCTACGCCCTCCTCCGGGCATCGCCCCTGCGCCACCGTCCATAACCGCTCGATCTGCCATTTTCGCCGTTCCTCAAGTTGGGTAGATCGCCGCTGAGCTCACTTCGACGATCCCTTCGGAGCCGGTTTTGAGGAGTATGAGGCCCCGGCCCTTATCTGGGCTTTGAAGAGGGAGAGATCTTGCGGGCGGGGGCGCGTTTCTGGAATCCCCCCTGCGGGCGGAGAGGGGCCGGCGGGCGGCGCGGCTGCTTCCAGGCGGGCTTTTGGCGGCGGTTGATGGGGTGGGGCATGGCGGACCTCTAGAGTGTGCAGATCATGGGCAGGGCCAATTATAGCAAATTTGGGTCGTCAGGGTGGAAAACGGGTCGTGCCATTGACAGTCCCCCCCGATTTGCTTAAGATAGAACGGCTTTTAATAGCCAAATGATAGGCGCGTAGCTCAGTGGGAGAGCGCTTCCCTGACACGGAAGAGGCCGTGGGTTCAATCCCCTCCGCGCCTACCACGAGTATCAAGCGGTCGGAATTCAACGAACCGCCGGAACGGCCGGACTTGAATCGCCCGCCCTGTTGGGACTGCACACGAGAATGAGCGAGAAGATCGATATTCCGATCGAGGTTCTGCGCCACAGCGCCGCCCACCTGCTGGCCCAGGCCGTCCTCGATCTCTACCCGGAGACCAAGACCGGGATCGGCCCGGCCGTCGAGACCGGCTTTTATTACGACTTTCTCAGGGATACCCCGTTCGTTCCCGAAGACCTCGAGCGGATCGAGGCCCGGATGAAGGAAATCGCCCGCGCGAACATCCCCGTCGAGCGGCTCGTCCTGTCCAAGGATGAGGCCGTCCGGATGTTCGAGGAGCGGCGGCAGCCGCTCAAGGTCCAGCTCATCCTCGAAAAGGGCGACGCGACCGTGACCGTCTACCTTCAGGGCCCGTTCGCCGACTTCTGCCTCGGCCCCCACGTGGCCTCGACCGGCGTTCTCGAGAACGTCAAGCTCCTCTCGGTCTCGGGAGCGTACTGGAAAGGCGACGAGCACGGCCCGCAGATGCAGCGGATCTACGGCGCGGTCTTCGCCACCCGGAAGGAGCTCGAGGACCACCTGCGCCTGCTCGAAGAGGCCAAGAAGCGCGATCACCGCCGGCTCGGGGCGGAGCTCGATCTCTTCAGCACCAACGAGGAGCTCGGCGCCGGGCTCATCCTCTGGCACCCCAAGGGCGCGCGCGTCCGGGCCGTCATCGAGCAGCACTGGCGCGAGCGCCACTGGGCCGGGGGCTACGACATCCTTTTCACCCCCCACATCGGGCGGGCGGCCCTGTGGCAGACCTCGGGCCATCTCGGCTTCTACAAGGACAGCATGTACTCGCCGATGGACATCGACGACGAGGCCTATTATCTCAAGCCGATGAACTGCCCCTTCCACATCGAGATCTACAAGTCCCGGATGCGCTCGTACCGGGACCTGCCCCTGCGCTGGGCCGAGCTCGGCACCGTTTACCGCTACGAGCGCAGCGGCACCCTCCACGGCCTCCTGCGCGTCCGAGGCTTCACCCAGGACGACGCCCACATCATCTGTACGCCCGAACAGATCGAGGACGAGATCCTGCGGGTCCTCGATTTCTCGGTCTCCATCCTGGCCGACTTCGGCTTCACCGACAACAAGCTCGAGCTGTCGGTCCGCGATCCGAAGAACCCCACGAAATACGCCGGCTCCGACGCCCTTTGGCGCCAGGCCGAGGCCTCGCTCGTCAAGGCCCTGGAGACCCGCGGCTATCCCTATGAGCGGATGGAGGGCGAGGCCGTCTTCTACGGGCCCAAGATCGACATCAAGATCAAGGACGCCATCGGCCGGTTGTGGCAGTGCACGACCATCCAGTTCGATTTCAATATGTCCGAGCGCTTCGCCATGACCTACGTCGGCGAGGACGGCCGGGAGCACCGGCCCTACATGGTCCACCGGGCCCTGCTCGGCTCCCTCGAGCGCTTCTTCGGCGTCCTCATCGAGCACTACAACGGGAGCTTCCCCCTGTGGCTGGCCCCCGTCCAGGCCGTCGTCCTGCCGATCGCCGAGCGCCACGAGGCCTATGCCCAGGCCCTCGACGCCCGGCTGGTCGCCGCCGGACTGCGCTCGACCGTCGACCTCAGCCGGGAAAAGGTCGGCAAGAAGATCCGCCAGGCGGAGGTCGAGAAGATCCCGCTCATCCTCGTCGTCGGCGACAAGGAGGTCGAGCGCGGCTCGGCCTCTCTCCGCGTCCACGGCCAGGGGGACAAGGGCGAGGTCGACGTCGCCCGGTTCCTCGAGCAGGCCCTCGCGTTCAACAGCCAAAAAAGTCTCATTGTGAATTTCTAGAGGAGGACCCAACATTTTCAAGAGACACGGATTCTATCCTGCGGTCGCCAAAGCCAAGCCCCACCGGACGAACGAGATGATCACGGCGCGCGAGGTCCGGGTCATCGACGAGGAGCGGCAAGCCCTCGGCGTCATGCCCACGAGCCAGGCCATCCAGCTGGCCCGGGACCGCGGCCTCGACCTGGTCGAGATCGCCCCTTCGGCCGACCCGCCGGTCGCCAAGATCACGGACTACGGCAAGTTCCTGTACGAGCAGCACAAGAAGGACCACGAGGCCAAGAAGCACCAGAAGCAGATCCAGATCAAGGAGATCAAGTTCCGGCCGAAGATCAGCGTCCACGACTACGATTTCAAGATGAAGCACGTCAAGCGCTTTCTCGGCGAAGGCAATAAGGTCAAGATCACAGTTATGTTGCGCGGCCGCGAGAAGCAGAAGCCGGAGCTCGGTCTGCAGGTCCTGGACCGGGTCATGCTCGAGGTCAAGGACATGGCGACCCAGGATGGATCGGCACGGAGACAGGATTGGGCCGTGTCGGCCCTGTTGGTCCCCACGAAATCAGGAGGAAAAGATGCCAAAGTTAAAAACCCACAAGGGAGCCCAAAAGAGGTTCAAGGTCACGGCGAAGAAAAAGTTCCTGCACGCCCAAGCGAATAAGAGCCACATCCTGACGAAGAAGGCGTCCAAGCGCAAACGCCATCTGGCCAAGTCGGTCGAAGCCAGCCACGCCGACCGCAAGGCCCTCAAGACGATGCTCCCGTACGATATCTGAGCGCGACCCCGCATGAGGAGATCACTATGCCACGCGTGAAACGCAGCACCAAGAGACGCGACCGCCGGAGGAAGGTCCTCGGCCTGGCCAAGGGCTATTTCGGCGCCAAAAGCCGCAATTACCGCACCGCCAAAGAGGCGGTGGAGAAATCCCTTCTCTACGCCTACCGGGACCGGAGGGCCAAAAAGCGGGATTTCCGCAGCCTCTGGATCGTCCGCGTCAAGGCCGGGGCCCTGGCCAACGGCATGTCCTACAGCCGCTTCATCTGCGGCTTGAAGACCCTCGGCATCGCCCTCGACCGCAAGATCCTGGCCGACCTGGCCGTCAACGCCCCGGAGACGTTCGCCCACCTGGTCCGGATGACGAAACCGCCGGCGGCCTAGCTTCCGCCGATGGCCAACCTGAAGGACCGGATCGACGGCCTCCGGAAGACGTTCGAGGACGCCGCCCTCAAGGCGGGCGACGCCAGGTCCCTCGAGGACCTTCGGACGGCCTTCCTGGGCCGCAAGAGGGGTCACATCATGCTCCTCTTCGAAGACCTGAAGTCCGTCCCGGCCGCAGAGCGCCGCGAAGCCGGCCGGCTCGCGAACGAGCTCAAGGGCGCCGTCCTCGCCCGGCTCCAGGCGCTCGAGGCCCAGGTCCGGACGCCCGTCCGGCCGGCGAGGGCGATCGACCTGACGCTCCCCGGCCGCAAGCGCTACGCCGGGGCGCCCCATCCGCTGACGCTCTTCGAGGAGGAGATCGAGCGGGTCTTTCTCGGGATGGGCTTCTCCATCGAAGAGGGCCCCGAGATCGAGACGGACTATTACAACTTCGAGGCCCTCAACTTCCCGCCCTACCACCCGGCCCGCGACCAATGGGACACGCTCTTCATCAAGGGCGACCTGCTCCTGCGGACCCACACCTCGCCGGTCCAGGTCCGGGTCATGGAGAGGTCGAAGCCGCCGATCCGCATCATCTGCCCCGGCCGCGTCTTCCGCCGCGAGACCCCCGACCCGACCCATCTGCCGATGTTCATGCAGGTCGAGGGCCTGGTCATCGACAAAGGCGTCACCTTCGCCAACCTCAAGGGCACGCTGGAGCATTTCCTCCGGTCGCTCTTCGGCGAGAAGGTCAAGGTCCGCTTCCGGCCGAGCTTCTTTCCCTTCACCGAGCCCTCGGCCGAGGTCGACATCGAGTGCCTCGTCTGCTCGGGGAAGGACCCCGCCTGCCGCGTCTGCGGCGGGACGGGCTGGAAGGAGATCCTCGGCTCGGGCATGGTCGACCCCCAGGTCCTCAAGAACGTCAACATCGACCCGGAGAAATACTCCGGCTGGGCCTTCGGCCTCGGCATCGACCGCACGGCCATGTTCGCCTTCGGCATCCCGGAGATGCGCTATTTCTACGAGAACGACCTGAGGTTCCTCAGGCAATTCGGGACAAAATGAAGATCAGCCTGGACTGGATCCGCGAGTTCGTCGCCGTCGACCTCCCCCGCCAGGAGCTCGTCGACAAGCTGACCATGATCGGCCTGGTCCCCGACACGGTCGAAGAGAGGGACGGGGACCTCATCCTCGACCTCGAGACGTACGCCAACCGGCCGGATACGCTCGGCCACCTCGGCGTGGCCCGCGAGATCGGGGCCATGCTGGGCCTGCCGCTCATCGAGAAGGACTGGCCGGTCACGGAGCTGGCCGAGGCCACGGCCGAGATCGCCGACGTCCAGGTCGCCGCCGAAACGCTCTGCCCCCGCTATTGCGGCCTCGTCGTCAAGGGCGTGCCGGTCGCGCCGTCGCCGGAATGGCTGAGGCGCCGGATCGAGGCGATGGGCCTCCGGCCGATCAACAACGTCGTCGACGTCTCGAATTACGTCCTCTTCGCCACCGGCCAGCCCATCCACACCTTCGATTTCGGCCGGATCGGGGGCGGCCGCATCGCCGTCCGCAAGGCCAAGCGGGGCGAGACCCTCGTCGATCTCGACGGCCGGACGCTCGCGCTCGCGCCCGACATGCTCGTCATCGCCGACGAGGCACGGCCGGTGGCCCTGGCCGGCATCATCGGCGGCCAGGCCTCGGGCATCACGGAGTCGACCCGCGACGTCTTCATCGAGAGCGCCAATTTCGACTCGGTCGGCATCCGCAAGACGGCCAAGAAGCTCGGGCTTTCGACCGACGCCTCTTACCGGTTCGAGCGCGGCCCCGACATCGGCTTCGCCCCGCGGGCGGCCCTCATGGCCGCTTCGCTGCTGACGCAGATGGGGGGCAAAGCGAGCCGCGGCCTGATCGACTGCTTCCACAAGCCGCCGAAGGCGCGGAAGGTCCGGCTCCGCTTGCGCCGGATCACGGAGCTGCTCGGGGTCGCGGTGCCGGAAAGCTTCGTCGTCGAAGTCCTGGTCCGGCTGGGATTCCGCCTCGAAGGGGCCGGCCACGGCGCCTGGCGGGTGGAGGTCCCCACGTTCCGCGTCGACATCTCTCGGGAAGCGGACCTGGTCGAGGAGGTGGCGCGCTTCTACGGCTACGACCGGATCCCCGCGGAGGTCACGCCCGCCAGCGCGTTCGCTTCGGCCGTCAACCGGAAGAGGGACCGCCTGGGCCGGATCCGCGCGACCCTGCTGGGCCAGGGGCTCGACGAAGTCATCAATTGGAGCTTCGCCGACCCCGAACGGGAGGCCGCGGCGGCGAGCGGGCGGGCCGCCGTGTCCATCCAAAACCCCATCTCCAACCGGGCCTCGGTCCTGCGCACGACGCTTCTCCCCGGCCTCCTCGAGAACGCCGCCTGGAACCTCAACCGGGGGCTCGAAGGCGTCCATATCTTCGAGACCGGGAACGTCTATTACTGGGGCGACGACGAGAAGCACCGCGAGGACCTCCATCTCGGCCTCGTTTCGACCGGTCTTCTGCCGGGCGCGGGCTTGGCCTCCGCCGCCGCGGAGACGGATTTCTCGATCGTCAAGGGCGCCGTCGAGGCCGTCCTCGAGGCGCTCCGCTTCGATCCGGCCGGCTTCGAGGACCGGGACCATCCGTCGTTCGAGCCCGGCCGCGCCCTGGCCGTTCTGTACAAGGGCCATCCGGTCGGACATCTGGGCCGCCTGAGCCCGGCCCTCGCCGCGACGTCGTCGGTCGACCGGGCGGTCTATGCGGCCGAGATCGATCTCTCGGCCCTCTTCGAGAAGACCCCCCGGCCCTTCGAGTACACGCCGGTCCCGAAGTTCCCGGGGGTCGTCCGCGACCTGTCGTTCCTCATCGGCCGGGACGTCGCCTATGGCGAGGTCGCCCGTGTCCTGGGGAAGCTCGACCAGCCGCTTGTCGAACGGTTCGAGCTCGTCGACCGGTTCGCGGGCCCACCCGTGCCGGCGGACAAGGTCAGCCTGACCGTCCGGCTCCACTTCCGGCATCCCCAGCGGACGCTCGTGGCCGGGGAAGTGGACCGGGCCGCCCACGAGATCGTCGGCCAGCTCATCTCCGCGCTCGATATCCAACTCAGGGAGGGGAAAATTGACATCCGAACTTGAGCGAATTAAAATACTCGAAGGCAAGATCGGACAGGTCGTCGATCACATCCACAAGCTGACGACCGAGAATGAGAAGCTCAGGCAGCAGGCCAAGGAGCTCCGGACGGAAAAGAAGGACTTCGAGGAAAGCGCCCGCAAGATCGCCCGCATGGACGAGGAGATGAAGAAGCACGAGGGCGAGCGGGAGCTCCTCAAGGGGAAGATCGAAGCCATCATCGGCGAGATCGACAAGCTCGGCTTATGACCGAAAGAATCCTCGAGATCGAGATTTTCGGACAGCGGTACAAGATCCGCGTCAAGGGAGAGGAGGATGAGAAATATATCGGCCACCTGACCTCGCTCGTTGACCAGAAGATGCATGAAGTGGCTGTGAAATCGAAGTCCGCGGACACGACCAAGATCGCCGTGCTGGCGGCCTTGAACATCGCGGACGAGCTGTTCTTGAGCCAGAAGAAGCTGGATCAGCTGAACGAGGCCTTGGGCCACATGGAGACGGAGATCGAAAGTTTGGAGGTTCATCTCATCGCAGATGAAGATACATACACGGACGCTGATAAATCCCCGCTGTGACCGGCACGCCCCGCGCGGCCGGCTCGACGGCCGGGCCGCTCCCGGCGCGGGCATCTGACGCCTCCGCTCTTTCCGCTCGCGTCTCCTCATTTGAATAGATGAGGAGGTTATCCCAATGAATCCGGTTATTATCGCCGGCATCGTCGTCATCATCGGGCTGGCCGCAGCGGTCGTCGTCCTCCTGCTCAAGCGGCAGGCGGGCTCGCGCAAGACCGCCGAGGCCGAAGAGCAGGCCCGGGTCGTCCTCGACCGGGCCCGGGAGGAAGGGGAGAAGATCAAGCGGGAAGCGGCCATCGAGGCCCGCGAGAAGGACCTCGCCCGCTTGAACGAGTTCGAGGCCCAGAACCGCGAGAAACAGCGCAAGATCAACGAGACCGAGCGCCGGCTCCTCAGCAAGGAGGAGAACCTGGAGAGGCGCTTCCAGTCGATCGAGCGCAAGGAGCGCGACCTCTCCCAGAAGGAGCGCAAGCTCGGCCAGAAGGAAAAGGACCTCGAGGTCGAGGAGGCCAAGATCGCCGAGGCCGTCCAGAAGGGCCTGGCGGAGCTCGAGAAGATCTCCGGCATGACCCAGGAAGAGGCCAAGGCCATGCTGATCAAGAAGATCGAGGACGAGGCCAAGCTCGAAGCCATCGCCTCCGTCCGCCGGATCGAGGAGGAGGCCCGCGACAAGGCCGCCGTCTCGGCCCGGGAGATCATCACCAACGCCATCCAGCGCTCGGCCGCCGAGCACGTCGTCGAGACCACGGTTTCCGTGGTCGACCTGCCCTCGGAGGACATGAAGGGGCGGATCATCGGCCGCGAGGGCCGCAACATCCGGGCCCTGGAGATGGCTACGGGCGTCGACATCATCGTCGACGACACGCCCGAGGCGGTCATCCTGTCGAGCTTCGACCCGATCCGCCGCGAGCTGGCCCGCCTGTCCATCCAGAAGCTCGTCACCGACGGGCGCATCCACCCGGCCCGCATCGAAGACATCGTCGAGTCGGTCAAGGCCGACCTCGAGCAGAAGATCAAGCAGGAGGGCGAGTCGGCCGTCCTGGAGCTCAAGGTCCGCGACATCCACCCCGAGCTGATCAAGCTCCTGGGCAAGCTCAAGTACCGGACGAGCTACGGCCAGAACGTCCTCCAGCACACGAAGGAAGTGGCCATGCTCGCGGCCATGATGGCCCGCGAGATCGGCCTCGACACCAACGTCGCCCTGCGGGCCGGCCTGCTCCACGACATCGGCAAGGCCGTCGACCGGGACGTCGAGGGCACGCACACCGAGCTCGGCGTCGAGCTGGCCAAGAAGTACGGCGAGTCCGAGCGGGTCGTCCAGGCCATCGCCTCGCACCACCGCGACGTGGACTTTCCGTCGATCGAGGCCGTTCTCGTCCAGGCCGCCGACACGCTTTCGGCCGCCCGGCCCGGGGCCCGGCGCGAGCTCCTCGAGACGTACATCCAGCGGCTGGAGAAGCTCGAGGAGATCGCCAGCTCGTTCGAAGGCGTTTCCAAGGCCTTCGCCCTGCAGGCCGGTCGCGAGATCCGCATCATCGTCGAGGCCCTCAAGGTCTCCGACGACAAGGCCGCCCTTCTGGCCAAGGAGGTCGCGGCCAAGATCAAGGCCGAGCTCGATTACCCCGGCCAGATCAAAGTCACGGTCATCAGGGAAATGAGGGCGGTCGAATATGCCCGCTGAGTTCGGGATCCTTTTCCTCGGCGATATCATCGGCCGGCCGGGCCGGCGGGCCCTGGAGAAATTCCTGCCCGGCCTGGTCAAGAAATACGCGCCGTCGATGATCATCGCCAACGGCGAGAACGCGGCCGGCGGCAGCGGCATCACCGAGGAGATCGGCAAGGACCTGTTCATGCACGTCGACGTGCTGACATCGGGCAACCACATCTGGGACAAGAAAGAAGCTCTGCCCTACCTCGAGCGCGAGCCGCGGCTCCTGCGGCCGGCCAATTATCCGCCGGTCAACCCCGGCCGTTTCTCCTACGTCTTCCAGGCGGCCGACGGCACCAAAGCGGCCGTCCTCAACCTCCAGGGGCGGGTCTTCATGGAGCCTCTCGACTGCCCGTTCAAGCGGGCCGACGAGGAGGTCGCCGCGCTCCGCGCCGCGACCCCGATCATCATCGTCGATTTCCACGCCGAGGCGACCTCCGAAAAGCAGGCCCTCGGCTGGCACCTCGACGGCCGCGTCTCGGCCGTCATCGGCACGCACACCCACGTCCCGACGTCGGACGAACGGGTCCTGCCCCAGGGCACGGCCTACATCACCGACGCCGGCATGGCCGGCGGCCGCAACGCGGTCATCGGTATCTCCCGCGAACAGGCCCTGCAGCGCTTCCTGACCTCGCGGCCGCAACGTTTCGAGCCGTCCCGCGACGGCCTGTTCCTGTCCGGCGTGTTCGTCAAAGTCGACGCGGCGTCGGGCCATGCGCTGTCGATCACGCGAGAGGTTTTGGCGGAGGATGGTCACGAAGATTGATGGCCTGGTGATCAAGGACCACGTCTATACGGTCTCGCAGGTCACCGAGATCGTCAAGACCGCCCTCGAGGTCGCCTTCCCGCAGGTCTGGGTCGAGGGCGAGGTCTCGGGCTACAAGAAGGCCGCCTCCGGCCATGTCTTTTTCAACCTCAAGGACGAGAAGAGCGTCATCAAGGCCGTGATATGGCAGTCGACGGCCCGCAAGGTCCTGTTCGAGCTCAAGGACGGGCTCAAGGTCGTCTGCCGGGGCAAGGTCAGCGTCTACGAGCTCCGCGGCGATTACCAGCTCTACGTCGACCTCGTCGAGCCCAAGGGCAAGGGCGCCCTCCAGCTCGCCTTCGAGCAGCTCAAGGCCAAGCTCAAGGCCGAGGGCTTATTCGACGAGGCGCGCAAGCGGAAGCTGCCGCTCCGTCCCAAGACGATCGGCGTCGTCACCTCGCCGACCGGCGCGGCCATCCGCGACGTCCTGCGCGTCCTCGAGCGCCGCTACGCCAAGCTCCACGTCGTCATCTATCCCGCCCGGGTCCAGGGGGAGGGCGCGGCGGCCGAGATCGTCGAGGGGATCGACGCGCTCGGGGCCTGGCCGGGGATCGACGTCCTCATCGTCGGCCGCGGCGGGGGCTCGATCGAGGACCTCTGGGCCTTCAACGAGGAGCCCGTGGCCCGGGCCATCGCCCGTTCGCCCGTTCCCGTCATTTCGGCCGTCGGCCACGAGGTCGATTTCACCATCGCCGACTTCGTCGCCGACGTCCGGGCCTCGACGCCGTCGGCGGCCGCGGAGATGGTCATCGCCACGGAAGAGGCCTTCGCCGAGCGGATCGGGACGCAGACACGCCGCCTGGGCGAGACCCTGCGCTTCGCGATCCAGCATCTGCGGGGGGATGTCGACGACCTCGCCCGGCACCGCATCTTCCAGAATTTCGAGGTCCGGCTGGCCAACCTGGCCCGCCGGGTCGACGACCTCGAGACGCGGGGACGGAACGTCCTCCGGGCCGAGCGCCAGGCCATCGCCGAGCACAAGGGCGCGGCCCTGCTCGCGGCCGAACGGCTGGCGAACCTGCTGCGCCGGACGGTGGGGGACTACCGCTCGACCTGGGAGCGGCTCTCAGCCTCGCTCAACGCCTTGAGCCCGCTCGACGTCCTCAAGAAGGGCTACACCCTCGTCTGGAAGGACGGCGGCCTCCGCCTGGCCCGCCGGATCGAGGACATCGCCGCCGGCGAGATCGTCGAGGTGGCCTTCTTCAAAGGCGAGTTCAGCGCCCGGGTCGAATCCGTCGACCGCAAGAAGCTCCTGGAATCCCGGTTCCTGAAGGAGGGGTCATGACCAACCTGACGTTCGAGAAGGCCCTGGCCGACCTCGAAGAGATCGTGGCCAAGCTCGAAAAGGGCGGCATTTCGCTCAACGAATCGCTGGCGCTCTTCGAGAAGGGCGTCAAGATGTCCCGGTTCCTGCGCGGCGAGCTCGACAAGGCCGAGCGCAAGGTCGAGATCCTGCTCAAAGACGAGAGAGGCAAGCTCAAGGCCGAGGACTTCGAGGCCGAGACGGACGACGGGGAGGAGACGGGCGAGGACGGCGGCGACGCCTGACCCGGCGGATGACCATGGCCAGGATCCTCGATGCCGTCCGCGAGCCGTCGGACCTCCGCAGGCTTACGCCGGACGAGCTGTCAACCCTGGCCATGGAGATACGGACCCTCATCCTGGAGACGGTCGCCAGGAACGGCGGCCATCTCGCCTCGAACCTGGGCGCCGTCGAGCTGACCCTGGCCCTGCACCTGGCCTTCGACTCGCCCCGCGACAAGATCGTCTGGGACGTCGGCCACCAGTGCTACACCCATAAGATCCTGACCGGCCGGAAGGACCGCTTCGGCGGACTGCGCCGCAGCGGCGGCATCCTCGGCTTCCCCTGCCGTGAGGAGAGCGAGCACGACAGCACCAACACCGGCCACGCCTCCACGGCCTTGTCGACCGCCCTGGGCATGGCCGTCGCCCGGGACAAGGCCGGACAGAACCATCATGTCGTCGCCGTCGTCGGGGACGGGAGCCTGACCGGCGGCGTCGCCCTCGAAGCCCTGAACCAGATCGGCCATCTCCGCGAGCGGCTGATCATCGTCCTCAACTTCAACGAGATGTCCATCTCGATCAACGTCGGGGCCTGGTCGAAGTATTTCTCCTATCTCGTTTCGGGTCATCGCTATATCGTCATCAAGGACCAGGCCAAGTCGCTCCTCAAGAAGGTGCCCCGGCTCGGCCGCCCCGTCATCGAGGCCGGCCATGCCCTCGAGGAGCTGGCCAAGAAGATGCTCTTCCCGGGGCTCGTCTTCACGGAGCTCGGCATCCGCTACATCGGACCTGTCCACGGGCACAACATCCAGTCGCTCGTCGAGGCCTTCGAAACGGCCAAGACCTACGACGGGCCCGTCCTCATCCAGTGCGTGACCCAGAAAGGCAAGGGCTACCAGCCGGCCAAGCTCCATCCGGAGAAATTCCACGGGGCCGGCCCTTTCCAGGTCGCGACGGGCGAGCCCCTGCAGCGCGAGTGGGGCCCCTCGTTCTCGAGCGTCTTCGGCGATTCGATGATCAAGATCGCGAAGAAGGACGAGAAGGTCCTGGCCATCACCGCGGCCATGGGCGAGGGCACCGGGCTCCGGGAGTTCTCCGAGAAGCTCCCCGACCGGTTCTTCGACGTCGGCATCGCCGAGCAGCACGCCGTGACCTTCGCCTCGGGTCTGGCCCTGTCGGGCTTCAAGCCCGTCGTGGCCATCTACTCGACGTTCCTGCAGCGGGCCTACGACCAGGTCTACCACGACGTCAGCCTGATGGACCTGCCCGTCGTCTTCGTCCTCGACCGGGCCGGCATCGTGCCCGACGACGGACCGACGCACCAGGGCGTCAACGACATCGCCTACATGCGGCATATGCCCCACATGATCATCATGGCCCCCAAGGACGAGAACGAGCTCCAGCACATGCTCTGGTCGGCCATCGCCTACGGCCACCCCTGCTCGGTGCGATTCCCCAAGGCCAAGGGCCTGGGCGTCCCGATGGAGGAGACCCTTCAGGTCCTGCCGCTCGGCCGGAGCGAGATCGTCAAGGAGGGGCGGGACCTCCTCTTTGCCGTCGGCAATATGGTCGCGCCGGCCCTCGCGGCGGCCCGCGAGCTCGAGAAGGAAGGCGTCTCGCTCGCCGTCGTCAACGCCCGCTTCGTCAAGCCGCTCGACCGGGACACGATCCTCCGCTTCGCCGGGCCGGGCCGGACAGTCGTCACCCTCGAGGAAGGCATCGTCGAAGGCGGCGCCGGCAGCGCCGTGCGCGAGCTCCTCGACCGGGAGGGCCGGTTCGACATCCGCTTCATGTCGATCGGCGTGCCGATCGGCGTGTACCCGGTCGGCAAGTCCGACGAGATCAGGGCCATGGTCGGCCTCGACGTCCCGGGCATCGTCCGCAAGATCCGGGACTTCTATCAGACGCCCCTGCCGCGTGGCGCCGATGAAGGAACGCGCGGATAAGCTCCTGACAGGGCGGGGCCTCGCGCCGAGCCGCGAAAAGGCCCAGGCCCTGATCATGGCCGGGTCGGTGACGAGCGCCGGCCGTCCCGTCCGCAAGCCGGGCGACCTGCTCGACGCGGCCGCGCCGCTCGAGGTCGAGAAACCCCTGCCTTTCGTCGGCCGCGGCGGGCTCAAGCTCGAAGAGGCCCTCGATCGCTTCGGCCTCGACGTCCGCGGCCTGACAGCGCTCGACATCGGCGCCTCGACCGGGGGATTCGTCGATTGCCTGTTAAAGCGCGGCGCGTCAAGAGTTTACGCCGTTGACGTGGATACCAAACAGCTCGATTGGAATCTCAGCAAGGACCCGCGGATCGTGGCCGTCGAGAAGAACGCCCGGTCCCTGGTCACGGCCGATCTTCCCGGGCTTCCCGATATCGTGACCATGGACGTCTCGTTCATCTCCGTGCTCAAGATCCTCCCCGCCCTCGGAGCGCTCCC
>JBAVUQ010000198.1:0-3697 GCA_049696855.1 Candidatus Aminicenantales bacterium | reverse complement strand
CCGCATTGTCTTCCGAGCCGACGAGACAGGCGTTCCTCGACGGCTCGCTCGACGCCGCGCGCGTCGAAGAGCTCGGCGCCCGCGTCCGCCCCGCCTTCAAGCGGCTCCTGCGCCTGACCGGCCTGCCTCTCGAAGCCGTCTACGACGCCCGCTTCGTCGACTCGACCCGCCGGTTTCTCCAGGCCGCCCGCGATTTCGACCCGGACCTCGGCCTGGCCTCGGCCTACCAGGCCCTGCGCAACGTCTGGATCATGAATTCCCTCCAATTCGACCTGGGCCTTGCGGTCGAGCATACGGACGCGATTTTCGCCTACAGCATGGTCTACCCCTACCTTGACAACATGCTCGATGACGCCCGGACGGCCGAAGCCGGGAAGCTCGCCCTCGTGGCCAGGCTCAGGAGCTGGCTCGAAGGCCTGACGCAGGCCGCCGAATCCCCGGGCGAGGAGAAGCTGCTGTCCCTCGTCCGCCTCATCGAGCGCCGCTTCCCGCGCCCCGAGTTCCCCGGCGTCTACCAGTCCCTCCTGGCCATCTACAACGCCCAGGTCAAGAGCCTCCTTCAGCAGAGGCCGGACGCGGCGCCGTCGCCCGACGAGATCCTGGCCATCAGCCTGGAAAAGGGCGGCACCTCGGTCCTGGCCGACGGCTGCCTTGTCGCCGGGAGGCTGCGGCCGCGAGACGAAGAGTTCTGTTTCGGCTTCGGGACCTTCCTCCAGCTGGCCGACGACCTCCAGGACATCGCCGAGGATTCCCGCTGCGGCCACCGGACCCTGTTTTCGTCAGGACTGGCCGTGAGCCCTCTCGACGGGACGGCCCTTCGGCTGGAATCCTATCTGGATGCGGTCCTCATGAGAGCGCGCGCCGGGGCGACGCCGAGCCGGTCCGCCCTCTGCGACGCCATCGGGGGCGGCCTCGGGCTCATGTTCCGCGAGTCGGTCGGCAAACAGCCGGAGTATTTCCGCCGGTCTTTCGTCCGCAGGGCCAGGCGCGCTTTCCCGATGCGCTTTTCCTACGTGCGCAAGCTGCGGCGGCGGCTCGCGGACAGGCTTCCCGATGGGTGCGACCGGCTGGCCGATCTCGACCCGGGATTGGTGGCGCTCATGGCCCTGTCATCGCGGGCGTTCGCCCTCGATTGACGCCCCGCCGGGCGCGCCGGCTACTGGGCGATGGATACGACCGTCTTGGGATCCCGCGAGGCTTTCCAGGCGACAGCCACGGCCTTGGGGTTGCCCGCGGGCCGGACCGAGCCGACGATCTGATCCCCCTTGATCTTTCCCTCGTACAGCGTCGAGATCATCTTGCCGTCGGCGTCCGTGTCGACCCGGAAGCTGATGGCATCGCCGCTGAGACGGATATCGGCGATCGCGAGAGGCCAGTCCCCCTCCCGCCCCGAAGCGGTCACGACCTGGAACTGCTGGCTGGCCTCGAGGACACAGTGCTTGCTGCGCGAGCCATCGGCGACGTCCCATTCCCAGCGGCCCGTGGCGTTGGCCGGGACGACCCAGAAGTGGACGTCGCGCTCGTCGCCGAATGACGTCGAGACCGCGGAGGTTTTATCAGGCCGCCAATCGCCCATCTCGAAGCTGTGGGAGACGAGGCGCGTCCCCGGTTTGAGGTCGGCCAGGAGCTTGGGACGGAGGCGCAGGTTGACCGACGTCAGGAGGTACATGGTGATCACGGTGGCGTCCTTGAAGTCCGCCTTGAAGAGGTCTTCCTGGATGAAGCGGACCTTGCCGGTGAGGCCGGCCTGGGCCGCGTTCTCGTTGCTCTCGCGGATGCGGACGGGATCGATGTCGATGCCGGTCGCCTTGACCCCGTACTTCTTGGCGGCGGCAATGACGATCCGGCCGTCGCCGCAGCCGAGATCGTAGAGAACGTCGCCGGACTTGACGTCGGCCAGACGCAGCATCTCGTCGACGACCTCCGGGGGTGTCGGAACGAACGGGACATCGTAGCCCTGGTACGGCTGCCAGGTGACATCCTGGGTGGGCGCCGGCGGGACCGCGACCAGCAACCCGGAAAAGACAAAGATGACGGGAAACAGCGCTCTTTTCATCGCGTCCCTCCTCGCGATCGGGGTCAGCGCCGGCTTGGATCCGGCGATGGAGCCATGATAATCCGAGGTCCGGGCGGTGTCAAACCGCCGCCCCTCGTTCCGCACGTCCGGCGCGGAGGCTCAGGCGTCAGACCACGACCTGGCCGTCGAACAGGCGGATCGTCCTCTCGGACCGGGCCGCGATGTGATCGTTGTGGGTGACCATGACGATCGTCCGGCCGCCGCGCCAGAGATCCGTCAGGATGGCCATGATCTCCTCGCCGCTCTTCGAATCGAGGTTGCCCGTCGGCTCGTCGGCGAGCAGGATGGGCGGATCGTTGGCCAGGGCCCGGGCCAGGGCGATGCGCTGCTGCTGGCCCCCCGAGAGCTCCGTGGGCCGGTGATCGCGCCAGTCGAGAAGGCCGACGGCGTTGAGAAGCTCGGTCACCCGCTCGCGCCGCGCCCTGCCGTTCTTGCCGTCGAACAGCATCGGCAGCTCGACGTTCTCCCAGGCCGTGGCGTAGGGCAGGAGGTTGAAGTTCTGGAAGACGAAGCCGATCTTGCGGTTGCGCACGGCCGCCAGCTCGTCGAACGTCAGCCCGGCCACGTTGGCGCCGTCGAGGACGTACGCCCCCGCCGTCGGCGTGTCCAGGCAGCCGACGATGTTCATCAGCGTCGACTTGCCCGATCCGGAGGGGCCCATGACCGAGACGAATTCGCCCTTGCCGATCCCGAGGGAGATGCCGCGGAGGGCCTCCAGCGACTGGCTTCCCGTCCGATAGACTTTGGTGATGCCGTTGAGCTCGATCATGACGACCCTCTATTCATAGCGCAGCGATTCGATCGGGTTGGCCCGCGACGCCCTGAGCGCCGGGAAGATGCCCGACAGGAAGCATAGGACGCCGAGAACGACGACGTAGATGACGAGAATCCTCAGCGAGAATTCCGGCCGCAGGAGATAGGCCTCGATCCCGAACGAATCGTAATTGATCGGGGCCAGGCGGACCAGGTGAACGATGTTGAAGGCGGCGATGAACCCCCAGAACGTCCCCTTGGTGAAGACGAAGACCGTCTCCAGAAAGAACTGGGCGATGATCGTGCGGCGGCGGGCCCCGATGGCCAGCTTGATGCCGATCTCTTTCGTCCGCTCCTTGGCCGCGGCGTACATCAGGTTGGTGACGCCGACGGCCCCGATGAGGAGGGTCAGGCCGCCGATGATGCTGAGGAAGATCTCGATGCCCTTGAAGATGGCCATTCCCTCCTTGGCGTCCTCGATCGTGTTCCAGAAGTTCGTGGCGTAGCGGTCGTCGGGCTCGAAGCGGTACTTGCGGCCGAGAAGAGTCTTGACCCGGCTCTCGATCAGCTTGGACTGTGACGCCTCGCGGGGTTGGATGTGGATCTGGTTGATGCGGCGGCGGTTGTCGATCTGCTGGTAGGAATGGAAGGGCAGGTAGATCTGTTCGGCGTCCGGTCCGTTGTACATCGAGTCCTGGATCTTTTTCTGCAGCACGCCGACCACGGTGAAGGGGACCCTGTTGATGACGATCATCTTGCCCACGGCGTCGGCGCCTCCGAACAGGTCCGCGGCGACCTTCCAGCCGATGAAGGCGACTTTCCGTCCCTCGGTGACGTCGGCGGCGTCGAGGAAGCGGCCGCCGAGCT
>JBAVUQ010000197.1:0-6563 GCA_049696855.1 Candidatus Aminicenantales bacterium | reverse complement strand
CCGAGGTATTCGGGCAGCCGGGCCCAGGAGCCCTTGAGGATCGTCCGGCCGTTGCCGAGGAGATCGAAGCTCAAGCCGAAGCGCGGCGAGAGCGTGTTCCAGAGGATGGACTTGTCCCAGCCGGAGAGATTGACCGAGCTGTAGAGGTTGTAGCCCAGGATCGGGTCGATGAACGCGCTGCCCAGGCTCGTACTCGCGGAATTGCCGCTCGCGCCCTTGGTAAAGGGCCCGAACCGGGCCTCCGAACGGTCGAAACGCAGGCCGGCGGAGAGGGACAGGCGGCCGCCGATCTTTATCGTGTCCTGGACAAAGAGGCCGATCCGCCTGAGCTCGCGCTTGAGCGACATGTTGTCGGTCGAGGGGGCGATATAGAAGCCGACGAGGCCCCAGCCGACCTCGTCGCCGGAGGACGGCGAGATGGTCTGCCCGTATGTATAGGGGCTGCCGTCGGCATAGTTGTAGATGAGATTATCGGACTTCCAGGTCGACGAGGACGTGGACGTCATCTCGTATTCGCCGCCCGCGACGAGCTCGTGGAACATGCCGAGAAGACCGTCCTGGAGGCGCGTCAGAGACGCCCCGGCCCTCATGCGGCTCGCGTTTTCCCGGTCGTTCAGCGGGCCGCTGCCGAAGGCCCGGCCGGTGATGATGTCAAAATACTGGGGCTTGTTGACCGAGGCCGCGTTCAGGAAGAGAGGCTGCTTGAACTTCGCGTACCCGATGCCGAGGTCGACGCGCATATTCTGGTCGACGATATAGGTCCCGCCGATCCGCGCCAGGAACGTGCCCTCGCCGTCGAGGTTGCGGGTCGATTCCTCGGGCCGAAGCTTGTCGACCTCCGGGCCGTAGATGGGCTCGTCGAGGCCGGTGAATCCGAACTCGATGACGCCCTTGAACTTGTCGAGAAAGTTCAAAGACAGCTTGAGCGTCCCGGCGATGTCCCGCTGCTTGTAGTCGTAGACGAAGTGCCGGACGCCGAGGGGATCGGTCCAGTAATTGAACGGCGCCCTGCGGCCGAGGCTGTTGTAGCGGAAATTGGCGAACACCCAGGCCATGTCCTCGAGCAGCGGCCCGGCCAACGAAAAGGACAGGTCGTGTTCGCGCCTGAGCGACGGCGGAGCGGCATCGGGCATCTGGGCCAGCTCGGCGGCTGTCCAGAGGGAATCGGACAGGCCCTTGCCGGAGGCGCTATAGGACAGGCTTCCCTGCGGCGCGGCCGATCCCGGCCTGTGGACGATATTGATATACGCCCCTTGGCCCGGTCCGGCCGCGGCTGTGTGGCCGGCCGATTCGACCACGACCTCGTCGATGAGCTCGATATTGACCCGGTCCATGATCACATCGTCCCGCGGATGGGTCACGACGATGCCGTCCTGGACGACGACCGCCTCCGTAAGCGGCGTGCCGTTGAGGGACATCCGGCCGTCGTCGAAATCCGACTCGAAGATGAGCCCGGGGACGATCCCCAGAAGAGCGGTGAGATCCCGGTGGAGCGGCAGCCGGGAGATCAGATCCCGGTCCAGGACGAAGGCGTAACGCGCCGAATCCCGGTCGAGGCCCGGGCCGGGCCGCGCCGCCGTCAACTCCTCCTCGGTCGCCGTGGGCTCCATTTTGTAGTTGGCCGTGAACGTCGATCCGGCGGAGACGGCGATGCCGTCCATCGTGACGGTCTTGAACCCGGGCATCTCGGCGACGATCTTGTAGGACCCCGGCACCAGGCCGGTGAGCTCGAAGCGCCCCGATTTCGAGGTCAT
Source organism: Candidatus Aminicenantales bacterium (assembly GCA_049696855.1). Lineage (GTDB taxonomy): Bacteria > Acidobacteriota > Aminicenantia > Aminicenantales > Saccharicenantaceae > RBG-16-66-30. Next base: position 4,809 of record JBAVUQ010000197.1, on the reverse strand, counting down.
GTAGTTGGCGATCCCCGGAGCGGCTGGCGAGGAGACATAGAGGTAAGCCCCCCGGAGAGGCGCGCCCTTGTCGTCGGTGATCCGCCCTTTGATCGCTCCGGTCGGGCCGGCCTGGGCGGCGGGCAGAGAGAGGGCCAAAAGGGCCATGCAAATGGCCAGAGAAACGAGGGATTTTCTGGTCAATGAGGCCTCCTTGGTCTCTTTCTTCACCGTAATTTTATATTTTTTTCGCCCGGGGTTGTCAAAACAATTAACTCCGGCTCCCGCGGGATGGTTACAGCCGGGAACGCCGCGCCGCCCCCGCTCATCCCCGGCTTCCCGACTTGAGGCAGGCCCAGGCGGCCGCGCCCACGAGGCCGGCGTCGTTCCCAAGGGCGGCCTTCTCGATGCGGCAGCCGGCGAAGGGGATGGGGTGGGCCCGCCGGCGGGCCTCCTCGGAGACCGGCCCGAGCAGAAGCTTTCCGGCCGAAACAACCCCGCCGCCGATAAGGACTTTCTCGGGATTGAGAGCGGTGATGACGATGCCGATGCCGATCCCCAGCCAATAGGCGAGCCTGCGGAAGCTTTCCAGGGCGGCCGGGTCGCCCGCTTTAGCCAGGAGATAGACCTCTTTGGAATCGGTGATATCGGCCCGTCCGGTGAGCGCCTGGTAGTTGCGGACCATCCGCGGCGCCGAGGCCTCGGTCTCGAGGCAGCCGCGGTTGCCGCAACCGCAGGGCTCGCCCTCGGGATTGACGGTGATGTGGCCGATCTCGCCGGCGAAGCCGCCTTCACCCTCCCACACCTTGCCGTCCAGGATGATGCCCCCGCCGATGCCCGTCCCGACCGTCAGAAGGACGAGGCTGCGCGCGCCGCGCCCCGCCCCGTGCCGGAATTCGCCGTAGGCGGCCATGTTGGCGTCGTTGCCGATGCGGATGGGGACGTCGATGAACTTGCGCAGGGCCGGGAGGATGGGATAGCCGTTGAGGCTCGGGTAGTTCGGCGATTGCAGGATCCTGTGTTCCTTGATGCTGTAGAACCCGGCGATGCCGAAGCCGCAGGAGCGGACGGGACCGGGCGCTCTCTTCTTCAGTCCCGTCCAGATCTCTTCGAGGACGGCCAGGATGCCGGCCATGGCCTCGGGACTGCGGACCCGGCCCTTTTGGACCAGGTGACCGTCGCGGTCGACGAGACCGTACTTGATCTGCGTGCCGCCGATGTCGAACCCGGCGTCATAAGAGGATGTCATGGGAGATTCTCGGGGGCCCGCCCGGCCGGGAGGGCCCGGCGGGTGTCAGGGGCGATCGTCAGCCTTTGGGGGGCTCGGGATTCTTGGGACCCTCGTGGTCGTCCTTGGTGTTCATGGATTTCTTGAAGTTCTTGATGCCTTCGCCGATGGACTTCCCGAGGTCCGGCAGCTTGCGGGCGCCGAAAATGATGATAACGATGAGGAGTATCAGGATCAGTTCGGTCGGTCCGATGGATCCAAGCATGTGTATCTCCTTAGATCGCAGCCATATTTTCCCCCTAGAAGATACGCCCAGCCCCCCCAAAAGTCAATCAGGGGCCGGCCGTGGACGGGGGGCCCCGATTCTGCGATAATGAGCGTTTCCATGAAGAATATCAGGAACTTCTCCATCATCGCCCATGTCGACCATGGCAAGTCGACCCTGGCCGACCGGTTTATCGAGCTGACCGGGGCCCTCTCCGCCCGGGAGCTCAAGGAGCAGGTCCTGGACACCATGGACCTCGAGAGGGAGCGCGGCATCACCATCAAGGCCCAGACGGTGCGCCTGACCTACAAGAGCCTCTCGGGGGAAGAGTATATCTTCGACCTCATCGATACCCCCGGCCACGTCGATTTCTCGTACGAGGTCTCGAGGAGCCTGTCGGCCTGCGACGGAGCTCTCCTGGTCATCGATGCCTCCCAGGGGGTCGAGGCCCAGACCCTGGCCAACACCTATCTCGCCGTCCACAACGACCTCGTCCTCGTCCCGGTCATCAACAAGATCGACCTGCCCCAGATCCAGATCGAGGATTCCCTCGAGCAGATGGAGCACATCCTCGGCCTGCCCCGGTCCGAGGCCCTGCTCGTCAGCGCCAAGACCGGCCAGGGCCTGCCCGAGCTCTTCGAGGCCGTGGTCGCGCGGATCCCTCCGCCGAAAGGGGACCCGGATGCGCCCCTCAAGGCCCTCCTCTTCGACTCCTGGTTCGACACCTACCGGGGCGTCATCGTCCTCGTCCGCATCCTCGACGGCGAGCTCAAGATGGGGGACCGGATCGTCCTCATGGCCTCGGGAGCCGAATATGAGGCCGAGGAGGTCGGCTACCTCACGCCCAAGCCGGTCAAATCGGGCCTCCTGCGGACCGGCGAGGTCGGTTACCTCATCGCCGGCATCAAGAAGCTCAGCGACGCCCGGGTCGGCGACACGGTCACTCACCGCGACCGTCCGACCGCCATGCCCCTGCCCGGCTTCAAGGAAGCCAAGCCCATGGTCTTCTGCGGCATCTTCCCGGCCGGCGAGAGCAACATCGAGGAGCTCCGCGACGCCATGGAGAAGCTGCGCCTGAACGACGCCTCCTTCCAGTACGAGCCGGAAAACTCGCCGGCGCTGGGGCTGGGATTCCGGGCCGGGTTCCTCGGGCTCCTCCACCGGGAGATCGTCCAGGAGAGGCTCGAGCGCGACTACGGCTTGACCCTGATCACGACCGCCCCGAGCGTCGGCTACCGGGTGACCAACCGGAAAGGGGAGACGTTCGAGATCCATAATCCCTCCGAGATGCCCGAGTCGACCGAGGTCACGATGATCGAGGAACCGGTCATCGAGGCCGTCATCCTGACGCCCGACCGCTACCTCGGCGGCCTGTTCAAGCTCCTCGAGGAGCGCCGGGGCATCCAGAAGAAGATGGAATATATCGGGCCGGGGCGCGTGCTCCTGGGCTACACCCTGCCGCTGAACGAGGTCGTCTTCGACTTCTACAACCAGCTCAAGCAGCTGTCGCAGGGCTACGCTTCGCTAGACTACGAGTTCTCGGGCTATCGCCAGGGGCCGCTGGTCAAGCTCGACATCCTCATCAACGGCGACGCCGTCGACGCGCTGTCGCTCATCGTCCACGAGGACAAGGTCGTGGCCATCGGCCGGGGGCTGGTCGAGCGTATGCGCAAGGTCATCCCCCGTCAGCAGTACGAGGTCGCCCTCCAGGCGGCGATCGGCAAGCGCATCATCGCCCGGGAGACGGTCAAGCCCTTCCGCAAGGACGTCCTGGCCAAGCTCTACGGCGGCGATTACACCCGCAAGATGAAGGTGCTGGAGAAGCAGAAAGCGGGCAAGAAGCGCATGCGCCGCGTCGGCAAGGTGGATATCCCCCAGGAAGCCTTCCTGGCGATCCTCGAAGTCAAATAGGCCTCGGGGATCGGATCTCGCTCAAGGTTTCCAGCTCAGGGGCTCTTCCTCCCTCGGCGCCACCCCCATCCGTGCTCGCCGCTCCAAAGCGCTCATCGGCATCAGCGGCTCCGCGCGGGTGGGGGGCCCCCACGCCGTTGTGTCATCGCCCCTTCGCTGGCTTTACTTTATCGCTCGAACGACCCCTCGGCCGGGTGGGGCATCTTTGATTCCCAAGAACGGGAAGAGGCGGGATGACGTATAATGGGATACCGATTTTCATTAGGAGTCATGGGGTAAAGCCATGAGCAAGAAGGACATCGAAGCGGCCCTCGCCCGAGGGGTTGAGATCCTCGACAAGCTCCTGCCGCTCAAATCCTGGCTCTATTTCCCCGTGCTCTACGCGGCCTGCGTCTGGGCCGTCCGGCGGGTCTTCGACTACCACGAGAGGATCCTGGCCTGGCAGGTCTGGCTCGATCCTGAATTCATCCGGACCAAGCCCGACGAGTTCATCCTCGGTTTCTTCTGCGGCAACGATGCCCTCCGCCGCGAATACGCCGACGAGATCGCCCGGAACGATCTCCGCGTTCTCCGGGCCGCGTTTCCGGCTCTCTACAGTGTCATCGGTCTCGAAGACGCGTTCCTCAAGGCCCTCTTCAAGGCCGAGCTCGACGCGGCCGATTACCGGGCCATCGTCGTCGAGTTCTCGGCCCGCACCGCCAGGGCCAGGGACGCCATCCGTCCCGCCGCGGCCGACCCCGCGTTCTGGGAGGCCCTCGAGCGCATCGGCCGCGAGGCGGCGTCGCTCGGGCTCCATCTCCTCCAAGACGAAGAGGTCCAGCAGATGATCGTCGCCCTGATCAAGGGCCCGGTCGGGGCCGGGCCGTCCATTCCCCCCGAAGCATGAGAAGCCGACGCCTCCGGGCCTTCACCCTCGTTCTCGTCCTTGTCTCCACCGTTTCCTGCCTGACCCATCTGAGCCGGGCCAAGCGGTACTATGCCGAAGGTCAGGACCAGGCCCGGGCTTTTCAAACGGAGCAGGCGGTCGCGCACTGGCGGAAGGCCCTCGACGAGGCCGACAGGGAGTGCCGCCGGAAGCCTTCGGCCCAAGCGCTCACCGTCAAAGGGCTGGCCGAAGCGAACCTCGGCCGCTGGCGCGAGGCCGAAGCGTCATTTCTAAAGGCCTTCAGCCTCGGCTTCAACGAAGGGGAGGCCTGGGCTTCCGATTCCGCCCTCGCCGGCCTGGCCGCATCCTTCGAGGATCTGGGCCTCGAGGCGCCCGCCCTGCGCATCTACGCCCAGCTCGTCGACAAGTCCGACTTCAAGCCGGCGCTCATGGTCGCGGCCGAGAGGAGGACCAACCTCGTCCTGGCCCGGGCCGCCGGTCTCGATCCCGGCGAGAAGGACCGGACGCTCGCCGCCCTCGTCAAGACCCTCGACCGGCTCC
>JBAVUQ010000196.1:0-19919 GCA_049696855.1 Candidatus Aminicenantales bacterium | reverse complement strand
CCGAGCTTCCCGGCCTGTACGGCCCCGGCAAGTGGGACCTGGCCGGATTCTGCGTCGGGCTCGTGGACGAGCCGAAGATCATCGACGGCCGCGCTTGCCGGCCCGGGGATGCCGTCATCGGCCTGGCCTCGAGCGGGCTCCACAGCAACGGCTATTCCCTGGCCCGCAAGGTCTTTACGGCCAAGGATATCAAGGGCGGCCTCTGGCGGGAGCTCCTACGGCCGACTCGGATCTATTGTTCCGCCATCCTCGAGGTTCTCAAGACTGTCCGCATCAAGTCCATGTCCCATATCACCGGCGGCGGCTTCTACGACAACATCCCCCGGGTCATCCCCGAGGGTTTCGGCGTCCGGATCGTGAAGGGCTCCTGGCCCATTCCCCCAATCTTCGACAAGATCCGACGGGCGGGCCGGGTCGAAGAGAGAGAGATGTTCCGGACGCTGAACATGGGCATCGGCATGGCCCTGGTCGTCCGTGCGGCTGACGCGGACCGGACCATTTCGAGCTTCGCCGGACTAGGTTTCGGGGGCTGGACCATAGGCGAAGTGGTCCGCGGCCGGCACGAAGTCCGGCTGCTCTGACGGGCGGCCCCTGCCCCCGACGTGACATATACTGACATAATAGGACATCCCCCGGAATTCTATTGACTTCCCCTGTCGATGGGCTATTTTCAACGTGCGGGAACAAAGAAGGTGCGGTTCTCGGGCCCCCAAAAAGGTGAGTGGAGCAAAAGGGGGCTTTTTTTAGCTCATCTCCCGATATCGGGATATCCCTCTCTCCGGCTTTGCTCAGGATATCGCCCCTCGCATCCCCGCGCCCCGGAAACCTCCGTAAACGGTTTCCCCCGCCTCCGGCGGGTCCCCCTTCCCTCACGGGGACTTCGTGGCGACATCCATCGCCGCCTCGAGAGGGATTTCCCGGAAATAGCTGAACCTTTTTCTTAAAATCCTATTCTGAGCGCCGACCGGGGAGCGATCATCCGGCCTCGGATCGATCCCGGCACATCCGACAGGTTCACGGCCAGGCGAACGTTTTCGCCCCCCGGGCGCCGCGAGTCGATGAGATAGACGTCCTCCCCGAATTCGCCCATGAGCCCGCTCACCCCGGCTCTTCCGCCTCTGAGCCCCAAGGCCTGCCCGAGCAGGCCTTTTTCGGCCGGGCCGAGGAAAGAGAGCCTGTCGCTATCGATGATCATGTTGTCGAGGGCTCCGGCCGTCAGGGCATAGAGCTCGCGTTCGTTCCGTGAGAGCTCGGTCTCCCGGTCCCGGACGAGCAGGCAATCGGGGTCGTTGAGCCAGAAGGTCCGGTGCATGAACTGGCGGATCAGCGAGTTCTTCAGAGAGAAATAGGCGTTCGGCCCCTGGAAGCCGGACGGCTTGGTCTTCCAATACGGCGCCGTGTCTTCTCCGATGCGCATGCCGTCGACGAGGCCGACGGAGGGCAAAAGGGGAGCCCCGCAGCCGAGGACGAAGTCCGGGCCGGCCGCCCTCCTGATGACGCGAAGGCCTTCCCGATAGGCCTGGATCGGGGTGACGTTCCTCCTCCTGGCGCCGGCCATGGCTCCGGCGAACAGGAAGTCGATCTTGAGGTACGAGAAGCCCGCCTTCCTCAGCGCCCGGAACGTCGCCGCGAGCCACTCCTTAACTTCCGGATTCGTCGTGTCCAAGGCGTAGATCGTCTTTCCCCATCCTTTGTAGCAGGGCTTGGGGCGGCCGCCCTCGCCGACCATCCAGCCGGGATGGTCGGCGAACAGCTTCGATGTTTCGGCAGCGCTGAAGGGCGCGGCCCAGATCCCGGCCCGGAATCCCCGCCCGTTTATGGCCCCGGCCATTCCGCCGAGCCCGGGATAGCCAGGCTTGGCCGCCAGCCAGTCGCCGACTTCGGTTTCGTATCCGTCGTCGACCTGGAAGACCTCGAACGGGAACGATCGCCGGTCCCGGGCGGCGCTTTCGAGGTTCTCGAGAACATCCGGCCAGCCGAGCCTGCCGAAATAGTGATACCAGCTGCACCACCCGACCGGGTTCCAGGGGTTGATCCGGACGCGATGGGCCCGCTTGACGAGCCGGCCGTACCTTTCGAGGAGCCCCTCGACGGCGCCGCCGCAGAGGACGGCCAAGGGCTCGATCGCGACCGGGTCTTCGAACTTGGCCTCGAAATAGTCGATCCAGCCGACAAGGTCGCCGCCCTCGACCGTGAAGAAGGGATGGCCGATCCGCGACGTCAAGAAACCGGCCATTCCGCCGTCCCAAGCGGCCAGATAGTCGCTGACCGGTCCGCGCAGGAGCTCGTCCGGAAGAGGCGAGAAGTGATGGGGGCTGCGGCCGCGAACGAGGGCCTCGAGCTCGGGGAAGCGCGTCGCCGGGGTGACCCGCTCCATCGGTCCCCAGGACTGCCAGTTGTTGAGGAGGAACTCGCGCGGCGCGGCCGTCCGGAAGACCTCGACCCGTCCCGGGCGGCCCGTGACCGTGCCCCGGACGAGATATCCCTGCGCGGTCCTCTCGACGACGGCTTCCAGGCGCGCGCGCTCATTCCGGCGCACGAGGCGTCCGGCGCGGGCGGCTTTTCCGAAAAGCTGGATCGTCAAGGCCCGGTGATCTCGTTCTTCTTGCAGAACGTCTCGATCTTCTCCGAGAGCTTTTCGGCCTTGCGGATGGCCCTCGCGTCGGTCAGCTCCTTTTGGAGCTCGGCCAGCTCGGACTGGATCTTCTGGATCTGGGTGACGGCCGTCTCGATGTCGAAGGTCGTGTCCATGCTGCTCATGCCCGCCCGCCCGGCGGCGCTCATGAACTTGTTGACGGCGACGGCGTAGCGCTCGCGGAGGTGCGTCACCAGCATCTCCTCCTCGGACGGCGTCCGTCCGACCTGCTGATAGACGAAATAGGCCGCGCCGGCGATCAGAAGAAGGACGACGAGCGTCTTGAACATGGCGAACTCTCCTCGGGGGATTCTATGCCAGCCGGCGGGCGGAGACAATAGAAAAAAAGCCCGATTCGTGGTAAATATAGGTGGCCTTTCGGGCTTGGTGCTCGTCGTGTGGGCGGTTAGCTCAGTTGGGAGAGCGCGGCGTTCGCAACGCTGAGGTCGGGAGTTCGAGTCTCCTACCGTCCACCATTTTTTTCCCCCTTCTTCCGGCCGGTCCGGGGGCGCGGGGGCGGAGGGGCGATGATCAGCCGGGAAATCTGGATGCTGGCCGGCACGGCGGCGACGCTCGGCCTCGTCCACACCGTCATCGGTCCCGACCACTATCTCCCGTTCATCGTCATCGGCCGGGCCCGTAACTGGACCCTGCGCAAGACCCTTCTCGTCTCTTTCCTGGCCGGACTCGGCCACATCCTGAGCTCGGTCGTCCTCGGCTTCGTGGGCATCGCCCTCGGGATCGCCGTGGCCAAGCTCGAGGGCGTCGAGTCGGCCCGCGGCGGGATCGCGGCCTGGCTTCTCATCGGATTCGGCTTCGCCTATTTCGTCTGGGGCATGCGCTGGGCCTGGAGGGGCAAGCCCCATGTCCATGCCCATCTCCACGACCACGAGGACGCGCAAGTCCATCCCCACGGGCCGGACCAGGGCGTCCACGACGCCGAGCACGAGCACGTCCATCAACACGCCCACACCCATACCCATGAGCTCGCCGAGCACGCCCATCCCCACGGCGAGGTCCCGAAGAAGGCCAACATCACGCCCTGGGTCCTGTTCACGATCTTCGTCTTCGGCCCCTGCGAGCCGCTCATCCCCCTGGTCATGTACCCCGCCGCCCGCCACAGCACGGCCGGGGTCGTCCTCGTCGCCGCGGCCTTCGGCGTCGTGACGATCGCCACCATGCTCGTCATCATCGCCGCCGCGTCGCTCGGGGCGAGCTTCGTCCGGCTGGGCAAGCTCGAGCGCTATTCCCACGCCCTGGCCGGCCTGGTGATCTTCATCTCCGGCCTGGCCGTCCAATTCCTCGGCTTTTAGGGAAGGGCTCCCCATGACGTTCATCGCCGACTGCATGCTCGGCCGGCTGGCCAAGTGGCTCAGGATCCTTGGCTTCGACGTCCTCTACTTCTCCAAGGCCGATGACCCGGACCTGGTCGCGATCGCCCGGCGCGACGGGCGCATCCTTCTCACCCGGGACACGGGGCTCATCGAGCGGACGGCCAAGCGCCCCAACCGCCTCTTCATCCGCAGCGACGACTGGGAGGATCAGATCGTCCAGGTCCTCGACGAATTCGAGCTCTGGGACAAGGTCCGGCCGAACTCGCGCTGCATCGCCTGCAATCTCCCGCTCAAGCCCTTGAGCCGCGAACGGGCCAGGAACCTCGTCACTCCCTACGTTTGCGAACATGCCGCCTCGTTCGCCGTCTGCCCCGGCTGCGACCGCGTTTTCTGGCAGGGCACCCATTACGGCGATATGGAGAAGAAGATCGAGAAGCTTCTCGAGCGGCGCGGAAGATCCATCACCGGCTGATCGCCTCGAGGATTGACTTTCGCCGCCGCTTCCGCTACTAAGGTGCTCAGTGCTTCCCCCTGGCCTCCCGCAGGAGAATCCTCAGAGAGGAGGGACCGTGCGCGCTTATCAAACCACCCGGTTCGGACTGGCCTTGCTCCTTGTCCTGAGTCTTTCCGGCCTCGCCGCGGGCTCCGATTCGAGCCCGTATTCGAAGGACGAGCTCTTCCGTCCCGGGGCGGTCCGCACGTTCGAAGGGCGGACCCTCAACGAGGTCGCCTTCCCGCTCGGCGGCATCGGCACGGGGACGATCTCGCTCGGCGGCCGCGGCAACCTCCGCGACTGGGAGATCTTCAACCGGCCCGGCAAGGGCGTCCATATGCCCTTCACCTTTTTCGCCATGTACGTCGAACAATCCGGGACGAAGCTCGTCCGGGTCCTCGAGGGTCCGGTCGAGCCGCCCTTCACGACCGGCTTCGGCTTCCGCCGCGTCTTCGTGCCCGGCCTGCCGCGCATGGAGAAAGCCCGGTTCAAGGGCGAGTACCCCTTCGCCGAAGTCGAGCTCTCCGACAGCCAGGTCCCTCTCGAGGTCCGGCTGGAGGCCTTCAATCCGCTCGTCCCGCTGGAGCCGGACGACTCCGGCATCCCGGCTTTCATCCTTCGCTTCCGGGTGAAGAACACCGGCTCCGCCCCGGCCAGGATCACCATCGCCGGCTCGATCATCAACCCGATCGGCTATGACGGCGTCGGGCAGGTCGACGGCCTCGGCAACGACAAGTTCGGACAGAACGTCAACGAGATCAGGAAGTCGCCCGCGCTCCGGGGCCTGGCCATGTCCTCCCGCAAGGTCAAACCCGAGGAGGCGGCCTTCGGAACGATGGCCCTGGCGACGCCCTGGCCCGAGATCACCTATCTCACCCACTGGGTCCGGGGCGAATGGTGGGACGATCTCCAGATCTTCTGGGACGACTTCCGCGCCGACGGCAAGCTCCAGGACCTGGCCGAGGTCTCTCCCTCGCCCGACAAGCAGACCGACGTCGGAACGCTCGGGCTCATGGCCACGGTCGGCCCCGGCGAGGAGGTCGTGCTGCCCTTCATCCTGTCCTGGAATTTCCCCAACCTCATCGATTATTTTGACGTCGTGCCGGCGCAGCGCGGCCGCATCTTCAAGAACCACTACGCCGCCAGGCACCCCGACGCCTGGGCGGCCGCCGAGTACCTCCAAGCCAACCTCGGCCGCCTCGAGACGGAAAGCCGCGCCTTCCACGACGCGTTCTTCGCCTCGACCCTGCCGCCCTACGTCCTTGACGCCGTCTCGAGCCAGGCCGCGATCATCCGGACGACGACCGGCTTCCGGCTCGAAGGCGGGAACTACTTCGGCTTCGAGGGCTGCGGCGACCAGGGCGGCTGCTGCCCGCTCAACTGTGCCCACGTCTGGAACTACGCTCAGTCGCTGGCCTTCCTCTTCCCTTCGCTCGAGCGGACCATGCGCGAAACGGATTTCCTCAACAACGTCAAGCCGGACGGGGCCATGATGTTCCGCACGTCGCTGCCGCTCGGGAGCGGCGTCCTGTGGGACTTCAAGCCGGCCGCCGACGGCCAGATGGGCCGCATCATCAGCCTTTACCGCGACTGGCAGATCTCGGGCGACACGGCCTGGCTCAAGAAGCTCTGGCCGCAAGCCAAGAAGGCGCTCGACTACGCCTGGAAATCGTGGGACGCCGACCGCGACGGGCTCATGGAGGGCGAGCAGCACAACACCTACGACATCGAGTTCTACGGCCCGAACTGCATGATGGGCGGATTTTACCTCGGCGCTCTCAAAGCCGGCGCGGCCATGGCCGCCGCCGCGGGCGACATCGCTTCGGCCAAGGCCTACCTGTCCATGTTCGACAAGGGCCGGGCCGCCTACGACGGCACTCTCTGGAACGGCGAATACTACGTCCAGAAGTACGCCCAGGTCATGGAGAAGAAGTACCAGTACGGCGATGGCTGCCTCTCCGACATGCTCCTCGGACAATGGCTGGGCATGGTCTCGGGCCTCGGCCGCTACCTCCCGGCCGAGCGGATCCAATCGTCCCTCAGGTCCATCTTCAAATACAATTTCCTCGAAGACTTCCGGAACTTCTCCAATGTCCAGCGGACCTACGCCCTGAACGACGAGAAAGGCCTGCTTCTCTGCTCGTGGCCGAAGGGCGGACGGCCGCCGCTTCCCTTCCCGTACTCCGACGAGGTCTGGACGGGCATCGAGTACCAGGTCGCCTCGCACCTCATCTACGAAGGGCTTCTCGAGGAGGGGCTGAGCGTCGTCAAGGCCGTCCGCGACCGCTACGACGGCTTCCGGCGCAATCCCTGGAACGAGGTCGAATGCGGCCACCATTATGCCCGGGCGATGTCGTCCTGGGGTGTTCTGCTGGCCCTTTCGGGCCAGGCCTATTCGGGCCCCGAGATGAGGATCGGCTTCGAGCCGAAGATGAACGCGGACGATTTCCGGACGGTCTGGACGGCCGGGTCCGGCTGGGGGACCTATTCCCAAAAGGCGGAGCCGGGGAGGGGAATGACCGTCGCCCTCGAGGCCGGAGGAGGAACGCTCGACCTCAAAGAGCTCGATTTGGCCCTTCCGCCGGCGAACGCCGGGAAAGGCGTCCGTTCGGTCAAGCCCTCAGTCGCCGGCGTCCCGGCCGCGGCCTCGGTCCGCAGGGAGGGCGCTACGATCCGGGTCCTCTGGACGAAGCCCGTCCGGGTCGAGCCGGGCAAGCCGCTGACGCTGGCGATCGCCTTTTGAAAGGTCGCGACGCCGGATCTCCTGAAAGCCGAGGTCGCGCTACATCGTTCCCGAGGCGCCGATCCTGAGCAAAGCGGAAGAGACAGATCTCCCGGAATCGGGAGATGATCCGATAATTTTCGGGCGACAGGCCCAAATCGTTTTTGGTAAGATAGGGCTCCATGAGTCGTCCTTCAACCGGAGGAAGAGCTTGAAAAAGAACCTGATCGTCCCCGTGCTCGCGATCGCCCTCGTCGCCCTCGTCGGGCCGGCCTGCTCTCCGAAAAGCCCGGCGGCGCCGGGTCCCAAGGGCCATCTCTTCATCATCGGCGGCGGCGAGCGCGACGAGCCCCTGATGAGGCGCTTCATCGCCTTGGCCAAAGCCTTCGATACCGGCAAGATCGTCGTCTTCACCATGGCCACGACCGTGCCCGACGAAGTCCGGCAGTCGACCCTGGCCGAATACGAGCGCTATGGCGTCAAGGACGTCGCCGTCTATCACCTCACCCGGGAAGAGGCCCTGAAACCCGATGCCGCGAAGATCCTCGACGGGGCCGGCGGCGTCTTCTTCACCGGCGGGGATCAGGCGCTGCTTACGGCCGCCCTGCTCGGGACGCCGGTCATCGCCAGGATCCACGAGATCTACGAGAAGGGCGGCGTCATCGGCGGAACGAGCGCAGGCGCGGCGGTCCAAAGCGAGTTCATGATCACCGGCAACGAGAAGCGGACCAACAACCAGGAGGGGTCCTGGGAAGTGATCCTGGCCGACGATGTCGAGCACACCGAAGGCTTCGGCTTCGTCAAGAACGCCGTCATCGACCAGCACTTCGTCACACGGCGCCGGCATAACCGCCTCATCGCCGTCGTCCTCCAGTACCCGACTCTCGTCGGCGTCGGCATCGAGGAATCGACGGCCGTCCTTGTCCGTCCCGGCGGCAAGTACGAGGTCCTGGGCGAGGCACAGGTCATTGTTTACGATGCGCGGCGGGCCAAGACGTCGAGGCTCCCCGACGGCCATCTCGGGGGTCACGGCCTGACGATGCAGGTCCTCCTTCCCGGCGACGTCTACGACATCGCCACCGGGCGCGTCGAGGAGCCGTCGAAGTGAAGTCCAAACCACTTCGCCTGCCCCACACGCTGATCCTCATCTATGTCATGGTCCTTCTGACCGTGATCGCGACCTGGGTCGTCCCGGGCGGCGAGTACCAGCGCGTGCAAAAGGAGGGCCGGACGGTGCCTGTGGCCGGGTCCTACCAGCGCGTCGCGAACCAGCCCCAGGGGCTCGGCGGACTCCTTGTTTCGCCCACCCGCGGCTTCATTGACGCCGCGGCCATCATCGCCATCCTCTTCATCGTCGGCGGGGCCTTCAACGTCATCCAGCAGACGGGGGCCATCGCCGCCGTCATCCGCAACATCACCTTCACGTTCGGCCGGAGAAAGGCCCTGCGCGTGCTACTCATCCCCGTGATCATGCTCATCTTCTCGCTGGGGGGCGGCGTCTGGGGCATGTGCGAAGAGACCATGCCCTTCATCCTCATCTTCGTGCCTCTGGCGCTGTCGCTCGGCTACGATACGATCGTCGGGGTAGCCATGTGCTTCCTGGGGGCCGCGGCCGGATTCGCCGGAGCCTTCTTCAACCCGTTCACCGTCGGCATCGCCCAGGGCATCGCCGGCCTGCCCATGTATTCGGGACTTGGCTACCGGCTCCTCGTCTGGGCCTGCGGGACGGCCATCGCCATCGCCGTCGTCATGCGCTATGCGGCCCGGATCCACAAAAACCCGTCTCTCAGCCCGACCTACGACGAAGATCAGGAAAAGAGGAAGCGGCTCAGCGTCGACAAGCCCGTCCTCGAACGAGTGGCCCTCACGACCCGCCAAGGAGCCGTGCTCCTCGTCTTCCTGGCCGGTTTCGGGGTCATGGTCTTCGGCATCCTCAAGTACAAGTGGTACATCAACGAGATCGGCGGCGTCTTCCTGGCCATGGGCATCCTGGCCGGACTCGTCGGGGGGCTCAAGGGAGACGTGTTCGGCAAGGCCTTCGTCGACGGGGCCAAGGACATGATCAACGCCGCCTTGATCATCGGCACGGCCCGGGCCATCCTCATCGTGGCCCAGGACGGCAAGATCCTGGACACGATCCTGGCCGGCATGGCCGGGGCCATCTCCCAATTCAACCCGGTCATCTCGGCCCAGATCATGTTCGTCTCCCAGTGCGTCATCAACTTCTTCGTCCACTCCGGCACGGCCCAGGCGGCGCTGACCATCCCCATCATGGCCCCGCTCGGCGACCTCGTCGGGATCACTCGGCAGACCTCCGTCTTCGCCTTTCAGCTGGCCGAGTACATCAACCCGGTCCTGCCGACATCGGGCGTGACGATGGGCGTCCTCGCCCTGGCCGGGCTGAGATGGGAGAAGTGGGCCCGCTGGCTCGTGCCCCTGCTCATCCTCTGGGTCCTGTTCGCCGCTCTGGCCCTCATCCCGCCCGTCCTGATGAAGTGGGGCCCGGCCTGACCGCCCGGTCCCTTTCCTTGGCCCAGCGCGATTCGAAGACCTGAGGGCGCGAGCCCCGTTTTGACAGGCTGAGCGTCATCCTTTAACATGGAAACGCGGCGATCTCAGCCTCGACGCGCCCGGGCGGAATATTGACGGAGGGATACGCATGCAGAGGCCTCCCCTGGTCGTCTTCACGGACCTCGACGGGACCCTGCTCGACCATTCCACCTACTCGTTCGAGCCGGCGCGTCCGGCCCTCGAGGCCCTGGCCGCGGCCGGGGTTCCGGTCGTCCTGTGCACGAGCAAGACGAGGGCCGAGACCGAGCACTGGCGCCGGGCGCTCGACAACCCGCACCCCTTCATCGTCGAGAACGGCGGGGCGGCCCTGATTCCCTTTGGGTATTTCGGACCGGACGTGAGTTATGACCGGCTCGATGGCGGCTGCGGCGTCATCGAATTCGGCCGTCCTTACGCCGATCTCCGGCTGGCCCTCGAGCGAATCCGCGACGCGACCGGGCTTCCCCTCCGCGGCTTCGGCGACATGTCCATTGCGGAGATCGCCGACCGCTGCGGTTTGTCGCTCGAGCACGCCGCGTTGGCCGCCCGACGCGAATACGACGAGCCCTTCGTCGGGGCCGATCCGGCCTCCCTGGGCGCGATCGTCAGGGAGGCGGAGGCCGCCGGCCTGCGCGTCGTGACCGGCGGACGCTTTCATCACCTCGTCGGCGCTAACGACAAGGGGCGGGCCGTCCGCACCCTGCGCCGGCTCTTCGAGCGGGGCGGGCGGCCGGTCCAGTTCGTCGGGCTCGGCGACAGCCCCAACGACGAGCCGATGCTCCGGGAGGTCGACATTCCCGTCCTCATCCCCAGACCCGACGGCCGCGACACCGATGCCGTCGGCCTGCTGGGGCTCATCATCGCTCCCCGTTCCGGACCGGAAGGCTGGCGCGACGCCGTCCTCCGGATCCTTCACCGCGCCGTCTGACCTCCAGGGATCCGGGCCCCGGAGGCCCGGCATAGATCGAACGCGAAGGAGGACGACATGGCCGACTTCTTTCAGACCGGGTTACTGGCCACCTTCCACCGGCTCGGCGCCCTGAATCTGCCGCGCCTCGAAGCCGACCTCGAGGATTTCGGCCGCCACCGTCCCATGGCCTTGGTCCTGCCCATGACGCCCAAGGAGCTCGATTCCCCTGCCCTTCAGGGGATCCTGACGAACGTCAAGGACATCCCGTACCTCAACGAGATCGTCATCACCCTGGGAAGGACGGACGATCCCTCCCATTTCGTCCGCGCCAAGGAGATTTGCTCCGTCCTTCCGCAGAAGCACCGGATCGTCTGGGCCTCCGGGCCGCGCTTTCTGGAGCTTTACCGGCTTCTCGAAGCCAACGACCTTTCGGCCGGCGAGGACGGCAAGGGCCGCTCGGCCTGGACGGCCTACGGCTACATCCTGTCCCGCGAGGAGAGCAAGGTCATCGGCCTTCATGACTGCGACATCGTCAACCACTCCCGGGAGCTCGTCGGCCGGCTGTTTTATCCGGTGGCCTCGCCGCACATCGACTACGCGTTCTGCAAAGGCTATTACGCCCGGGTGACCGACCGGATGCACGGCCGGGTGACCCGCCTCTTCGTCACCCCGCTCGTCCGCAGCCTGATCAAGCTCTTCGGCTACCTGCCTTTCCTCGTCTACCTCGACAGCTTCCGCTACGTCCTGGCCGGCGAGTTCTCGATGATCACCGATCTCGCCCGGATCAACAACATCCCCAGCGACTGGGGCCTCGAGATCGAGACCCTGGCCGAGGTCTACCGGAACTATTCCCTGCGGCGGATCTGCCAGGCCGAGATCTGCGAGACCTACGAGCACAAGCACCAGCCCCTGTCGGCCGAGGACCCGAAGACCGGACTGATGAAGATGGCCGTCGACATCGCCAAGTCGGTGTTGCGCAACCTGGCCGTGGAGAGCATCATCCTCAGCGAGAGCGCCCTGCGGACCCTGGTCATCAACTATCAGCGGACGGCCAAGGACACCGTCAAGCGCTACCGCGACGACGCGGACTTCAACGGCCTCGCGTTCGACTACCATCTGGAGACGGTCATCATCGAGGCCTTCACCCGGGCCATCCAGATCGCGGGCAAAGAGTTCATGGACGACCCGCTCTACTCTCCCCTCATCCCGAGCTGGAACCGGGTCACTTCAGCCATCCCCGATTTTCTGGACAGGCTGCGGTCGGCCGTCGAGGACGACAACGCCGCCCCCTGAGGCGCGGACCGGAAAACCCCCTCGCCGCCCAGGCAACCTTTTTGCCCCGGTTTTCATCTATACCGGTGTGAACACGATACTCGCTTCCGGCCTGCTCCTGGCGGTCCAGGGCCAAATCGGGGATAATGGGCTCGATGCCGAATACGAGTCCTTCCTCGAGGCGGTCCTAGACATGGGCCGGTCGCGCGGCGAGGGCCCCGTCTGGGGAACGGCAGACAAGGCCCGCCTGGAGGAGCTCGTGAACCGGGGTCGTAACGGCGATCTCGGGGCCATGGAATCCATCTACGAGATGTTCAGGGGACCGGTCTTCGGCCTCGTTTACAGGTATGCCCAGAACAGGGCCGCCGCCGAGGACCTTTTACAGGACGTCTTCCTCAAGGTTTTCAGTCATATGCGGAACGTCCGCGACGCCGCGACCTTCCCCGGCTGGGTCTTCCGGATCGCTCTCAACACGGCTTACAGCCATCTGCGCCAGAAGCGGGTCCTGACCGAGAAGCTCGTTCCCTTGGACGACATGGAAGGGCGCATCGAAGACCCGGGCGCGGCGCCTGTCGAAAGGGACCTCCAGGGGCCCCTCGAAGAGGCCATCCAGGCCCTGGCCCCGCGGCTCCGCAGCGTGTTCGTGCTCCACGATGTCCAGGGGTACAAGCACGAGGAGATCGCCCTGAGGCTCGGCTGCGCGGTCGGGACCTCCAAGTCCCAGCTGTTCAAGGCCAGGATCAAGATCCGGGCCCACTTGCGGGCCAGGAAAGCGGTATAGGGGAGAACGACGATGACATGCCATAAATCGCGGAAATATATCAGCCGCTCGATCGACGGCGACCTCTCGGAGAGGGAGAGCGCCCGCCTCGAGCGCCACCTCGCAGCCTGCGGCGAATGCCGGGCGCTCAGCGAGGACCTGCGGAAGATCGTCGACGGGGCGGCCAGGCTTGAGACGCCCGAGCCGTCCGATAGAGTCTGGCTCGACATCAGGGCCGGTCTGACACGGGAGAAGGCGGCCGGGGCAAGCGGGAGATCTGCGGACCTCCGGCGACCGGCCTTCGGCCTGGGCTTGCCCGCGCTTCGTTACGCCGGGGTCGCGGCCGCGGCCCTCGTGCTCGTGATCACCGGCGTCTCCATCGGCCGGCGGCTCGGCCGCGGGCCGGCCCCCCTCGGCCCGGAAGCCCGCGAGAAGTACACCCTGGCCAAGCTCGACGAGGCCGAGCGCTATTACCAGCAGGCCATCAAGTCACTGGGCGAGGCCTTCGCAGCCGGGAAAGGGACGCTGGCCCCGCAGGTCGCCGAGCTTTTCGATCGCAATCTGTCCGTCATCGACACGACCATCCAGGCGTGCCGGCGGGCGGTCCTCGAGGAGCCGGACGACCTCGAGGCCCGGAATTATCTGCTGGCCGCCTATACCCAGAAAGTGACCCTGCTCGATTCCGCCCTGGACCTCCAGAGAGGGAGCCAGGACGCGGCGGGCAGAACGAAGATACTCTGAACGTAAGAAGGAGGATGCCATGAAGAAACTATTCCAGAACAATGGACTGGCCGTTCTCGTCTTGGCGGCCTTCGTCGTCGCGTTCGTCGCGGCGCCGGCCCTGGCCGAGCAGAAGTTCGAAGAGAAGTTCGAAAAGACCGTGCCCCTGTCCAAGGCCGGCACGCTCTACCTGAACAACATCTCCGGCCAGATCGAGGTCCTGACCTGGAAGGACGCCCAGGTCAAGATCGAGGCCCTGAAGACCTCGAAGGCGGGCACCCTCGACAAGGCCAAGGAGAACGCGGCCAAGGTGACGATCGAAGTCACGAATGAAGCCGACCGCGTGAGCGTCGAGACGAAATACCCCAAGCGCATGGGCGGTTTCTGGGGAGGCGATTCGGTCAACGTTTCCGTCGACTACAAGGTCTGGGTCCCTGAGCAGGCCGCGGTCGAGGTCAAGTCCATAAGCGGCGACGTCAAGGTCGCGCCGATCGGCGGCAAGGCCAAGATCGACTCGGTCAGCGGCAACGTCGGGCTCCGCGGCGCGGCCGGCGCCGAGGTCAAGCTCGTCAGCGGGGACCTCGAGATAGAGAATATCGCGGGCGATGCGTTCATCAAGGCCGTTTCCGGCGACATCGATGTCACCCGGATCAAGGGATCGATCGAAGCCGAAGCCGTGAGCGGTGACATCGTATTGAAGGATGTTTCCGAAGCCCAGACCGTCGATATCAAGACGATCAGCGGCAACGTCACGTATTCCGGCGATCTCAAGGCGGGCGGCCGCTACGAGCTCAAGACCCAAAGCGGCGACGTGCGCATGACCATCCCGGCCGGCTCGGGCTTCGACCTCGAGGCCAACACGTTCAACGGCGACATCGAAACCGATTTCGAGATCACGGTCTCCGGCAAGATCTCGCCGCGCGAGATCCGCGGCACCGTCGGCAAGGGCGGGGCGACGCTCGTCCTCAAGAGCTTCAGCGGCAACGTCGACCTGAAAAAGAAATAAGGTCCGGCTTATCGCCCATTCCCGGGGGGCGGCGGTGACGCCGCCCCTTTTTTTTGCATTCCCCGATTTTAGCTATAATGGCGGGCATGCGCCGCGTTCATGCCGTGAACTTCATCCGGACGATGGCCGTGACGACCGTGGCCTTCCTGGCCCCGCTCCGGTTCATGGCGCTCGGATTCGACGGCCTGGCCATCGGGGTCATCGTCGCTCTTTTCGCCTCGGCGCCGATCGTCTTCGCCTTTCCGACGGGCTGGCTCAACGACCGGCTGTCGATGAAAAAGGTCATCCTCGGCGGGCTGCTGGCAATGTCCCTGGCCATCGTCGCGGTCGGCTTTGTCCGGGGCGTCGCGCCGATGGCCGCGGTGTTCCTCCTTCTGGGCGTGGCCAACAGCGCCCTCAACGTGTCGATCACCAGCCTTTACTACAAGGACGGCGGGGAGCCGGATTCGAACCGGAAGTACGGCCATTTCATCGGCTGGCTCTCGCTTGGGCCGCCCGCCGGCCTCGTCCTCGGAAGCGTCCTGACCCGGGTGGCCGGCTTCCGGGCGCTCCTCTGGTGCCTGGCCGGGCTGACCGCCCTGGCCGCCCTGGGGGTGCGCGGCCTCGGCCGGGAGAAGTTCGCCGCGGTGACCGTCCGGGAATATAGATTCACGATCTTCAACAAGCGGACGCTCCTCTTCTCGGCCTTTCTGGTCCTTCTGGCGCTCCACTGGGGCACCGAGCTAACCGTCTACGGCCCATTTCTCAGGTCCCGCTTCGGCCTGAGCGACTCGGGCGTCGCGCTCTATATGGCCGGGGCCTACATGGCTCTCGCCATGGCCGCGTTCCTGGTCGGCCGACTGAAGGATGACCCGGGGCGAAACCGGCGCCTCTTCCTGCTGGGCATGGTCCTCTCGGGAGCCGGCCTCGTCCTGATGACGGTCGGCGACGTCCGGCTTTCGTTTCTTTTCCGCGTCATTCACGAGAGCGGCGACGGCCTCATGGGCGTCTTCGTCGTCCTGACGATCTCCCGGCTCTTCGAAAAGAAGACGATCGGCGGGAGCGCCGGCATCCTGAACGCCCTCCAAACCTCGGGCCACATGGTCGGCAGCCTGGCCTTCTCCTGGCTCGGGTTCCGGGCCGGGCTCCAGGTGCCGATGATCGTCGCCGGCGCGATCCTTCTCGCGAACGCTGTCTTCGGCCTCTACGCCGTCCCTCGCCATTAGCTCGGGACTCAACACCAATTTCCATGTCGGCTTATTTGAGAAATTAGTGTTGTGTCCCCAATCTAGTAGAATAGAACGGTGATCGCGACGAAAGGCACGGGCTTCGACATCATCCTCGTCAGCGGGGAGCCTTACGCCGATCATCCGCTGTCACCGGTCGGGATGATCGCCCGGGTCCTCGACGCCGAAGGATACAAGGTCGGCGTCATCGAATGCCCGGATTGGAAGGGAAAAGCCGACTTCCTCAAGCTCGGCCGGCCCCGGCTCTTCTTCGGCATCACCTCGGGCTCGATCGATTCCATGCTCGTCAATTATACCCCGCTCAAGCGGGAGCGGGCGGTCGACCCGAACGCCCCCTTCGCCTCCCGCATGCCCGACCGGGCCGTCATCGTCTACGCCAACCGCATCCGCGAGCTCCACAAGGGCGCGCGGATCGTCCTCGGCGGCATCGAGGCCTCGCTCCGCCGCTTCGCCCACTACGACTACTGGGGCGACGACGTCCGCCGCTCCATCCTCCTCGATACTCGGGCCGACATCCTCGTCTACGGGCCGGGCGAGCTCCAGGTCGTCGAGATCGCCCGCCGGCTCGACCGGGGCGAGGACCTCGACGGCATCCGCGGCACGTCGGTCATCCGGGCCGAGGCGCCCAAGGACGCTCTCATCATCCCTTCTTTCGAAGAGGTCCAGGCCGACAAGGACAAGTTCTGCGAGGCCCAGAAGCGGCTCACGAACCGCAAGACGATCGCCCAGAAACACGCCAACCGCTACGTCGTCCAGTACTCGGCGCCCGATTACAAGCCCGAGGACCTCGACAGGGTCTACAGTCTGCCGTTCAGCCGCCGCATCCCCGAGGGTTTCCCCGAGCTGGGCATGGCCCGCTTCTCGGTCCAGACCCACCGCGGCTGCAGGGGGCGGTGTTCGTTCTGCGCGCTTTCGCTTCACCAGGGCGATCGCATCGTCTCCCGCAGCGAAGCGTCCATCCTCGAGGAGATCCGGCGGATGACGAAGCTCTCGGAGTGGCGCGGCCTCGTCGACGACCTCGGCGGACCGACGGCCAACATGTACGGCCTCGACAACGCCGGGATCAAAGAGGCCCACCTCCGGCTCATCGGGCTTATGCGGGCCGCCCGCAAGGTCCGCGGCGTCAAGAAGGTCTTCGTCCGCAGCGGCATCCGCTACGACCTGGCCGTCGAGAGTCCCGAGTACGTGAGCGAGCTCGCCCGCCATCACGTCTCAGGCCTGCTCAAGATCGCCCCCGAGCATGTTTCGGACAAGGTCCTGAGGCTCATGAACAAGAGTGGCGGCCGCAAGCGTCTCGAGGAATTCCGGAAGATGTTCGCCGAGGTGACCGCGGAGCGCGGCGGCCGGCGCGGGCCGGAACGGGAACGCCCCCAGCACCTCAAGTATTACTTCATGGTCGCCCACCCGGGGACGACGGACAAGGAGGCCCGCGAGCTGGCCGCCTTCCTGCGCGAGCTCGAGCGAAGCGGGGAGAAGCCGGTCGAGGGCGTCCAGATCTTCACGCCAACCCCCATGACCCGCTCGACCTGCATGTATCACACCGGCAAAGATCCGATGACGGGGGAGGCCGTCTACGTTCCCCGCCCGTACGCCGAGAAGAAGGCCCAGAAGCGGATGCTCGTTTCGCGGGACGAAGAATAAGAAGGGGTCAAGTTTGACCCCCTCTGATGGTTAGGATGCCCTTGAGGCGGATGTCCCGGGAGGAGCCGCCGACATAAACCTGGAATTCGCCCGGCTCGACCACTTCCTTCATGCCGAGATCGAGGAGCGACAGCTCTCGCGGGCCGAGCTCGAAGCTGACTGTGGCCGAGGCGCCCGGCTCGAGGACAACCCTCCGGAATCCCCTGAGCTCGAGGACGGGCCGGACGACCGAGGCCAAGAGGTCGTGGACATAGAGCTGGACGACCTCGGCCCCCGCGACCAAACCGGCGTTAGTGACCTGGCAGGAGACGCGAGCCGTCCTCGCGGGCGCGATCGAGCCCGGCTCGATGGTCAAGCCGGAATAGCTGAACTCCGTGTAGCTCAATCCGAAGCCGAAAGGGAAAGCCGGCTCCCCGGTCATGTCCCCGTAATCGTCGAGCCGGCCCGTCGGCTTGTGGTTGTAAACGAGAGGCAGCTGGCCGACCGAGCGCGGAAAGGTGACCGGCAGCCGCCCCGACGGATTCGCGTCTCCCCACAGGATGTCGGCCGCGGCGCCGCCGCCGTCCTCGCCGGGGTACCAGGCCATCAAGACCGCATCCGCTTCGTCGATCCAATCGGTCATGTCGACCGCGCTCCCGCCGTAGATGATGACGACGACCGGGATTCCCGCCGCCGCGATCCGCCGGATCATCTCGCCCTGACGCCCGGGAAGACGGATGTCGGCCCTGTCCCGGCCCTCTCCCTCTTCGATCCCCGCGGCGACGATGGCCAGGTCCGACGACCGGGCAAGACGGACCGCCTCCTCGATCTTCCTCTCGGCATCGTCCCGCGCGCCGTAATCCCATACCAGGCGGACCTGGCCGTTGCGGACGGGCTCGCGGAATTCGAGCCGGAGGTCATGAGCCTTTCCCTTTTCGAGGCGGACCTCCGCCGCGACGCGTCGATAGGATTCCTTGCGCCAGCGGTCGACGATGAGACGGCCGTCGAGGTATAGGCGGAACCCGTCGTCGCCCTCGACGCCGATCCGGCGCGGTCCGGTCTCCGGCCCGACGAGCGCGCCGCGCCAGCGGACCGAGTACCAATCCGTCCCCAGGCCGGGCGCGGGCGGCACGAAGGTCCAGCGGAAATCGACCCGAGGATCGATCCGCCGCGCGGCCGGCTCACCCGCGAGGTCCGGATTGGCGAAGTACTCGCCCATGAGACCGTGCTTATCCGAGCCGCCGCCGATCGCCCGCAGAAATCCTGACGGGATCACGCCCAGGCTCTGCCGTTCGACCCGGCCGCAGCCTTCGGCGTAGCGGACCTTCACGGCCGCTCCCGCGCGTTCGCGAACGGCGTCGACGAGCGAGACCTTGTCGAGGCCCGGTCCGCTGTAGCCTCCGAGCCGGGCCTCGACGGCGTCCGGACCGATGACGGCGATCGACCCCGCCGGGCGGCGGAGCGGCAGCAGGCGGCCGGTGTTCTTGAGAAGGACGATGGATTCCCGGGCGGCCTTTCGGGCCAGGGCGCGGTGGGCGGGAGCCCCGTTCGTCCGTTCGGCCTCGTCCGGATCGACATAGGGTTTCTCGAAGAGCCCCAGCTCCATCTTGGCTCGAAGGACGCGGCGCACTGCGTCGTCGATCCGGTCCCGGCCGACGAGGCCTTCCGTGATCGCGCTCTCGAAGAGCTTCGCCTGACCGAGCTCGGATTGGAAGACGACGTCGAGACCGCTCGCCCAAGCCTCGCGGCCCGATTCGAGGTAAGAATCCGCCGTCAAATGCAGGCTGTAGCTGCCGCCGACGGCGCTGGCGTCGGAGATGACGAATCCCCGAAAACCCCACTCGCTTTTGAGGATCTCGGTGAGGAGCCGGGGATTGGCCGAGCACGGCCGTCCGTCCCAGGAATTGTAGGAGGTCATGATCGATCGGGCCCCGCCCTCGCGGATCGACGCCAGGAAGGGCGGGAAGTCGATCTCCCGGAGCTCGCGCTCGCCGTCGGGAATGGGGTAACTATCACGTCCTCCGGCGCCGACGTTGGCGACGAAATGCTTGGGCGTCGCGATGACGCCCCGCTTTTCGAAGCCGCCGACAAAGGCCGCGGCCAGGCGCGAAGCGAGATACGGGTCTTCGCCGTAGGTCTCCTCGGTCCGGCCCCAGCGGACGTCCCGGGCGATGTTGACGACAGGCGAAAGGACCTGGCGGATGCCCCGGCTCGCGGTCTCCGCGGCGATGGCCGATGCGACCTCCGCGACAAGGTCCTCATCCCAGGTCGCCGCGAGACCGATGGCTTGCGGGAACGACGTCGCACCCTTGCCGACGAGGCCGTGGAGGGCTTCTTCGAAGGGGACGATCGGGATCCCCAGCCGGGTCTTTTCGACGAAGAACCGCTGGACGGCGTTGATCCCTTCGGCCGCTCGCCGGCCCTCTGCGCCGGGGACTTCATCCGCGGTCCCGGACGCCGCCGGTTCCTCCCCCGAACGGATCTGTAGCCCGAAGATCCCGTCCCTGCAGCTCTCCGCGACCTGATCGAGACCGCCCGGGGCCATGAACAGCTGCCGGAATTTCTCCTCGGCCGTCATCCGAGCCAGGAGGTCATCGACGCGCCGGTCGATCGCCAAACCGGGATCACGATAGGGGAGAGGGCCCGAATCGGGGGCCGGGCGCGGGCCGCA
>JBAVUQ010000195.1:0-9072 GCA_049696855.1 Candidatus Aminicenantales bacterium | reverse complement strand
CGCGCTTCGAGGGGGATCTCTTCGCCCTTGAGCCCTTTCGGATAGCCCGCGCCGTCGTAGCGCTCGTGATGGCAGAGGATGATGTCGCCGACCTCGCGGACGAGCTTCACGTCCCGCACCAGGCCGTAGCCGAGGGCGGGATGGCGCCGGATGGCCTCCCATTCCTTCGGGGAGAGCGGCCCCGGCTTCTTGAGGATGGCATCGGGGATGGCCATCTTGCCCGCATCGTGGAGCAGGGCGCCCTTGCGGATGCTGTCGAGGGCGCGCGGGTCGCGGATGCCCGCCGCCTCGGCCAGGACGTGGCTGTACCGGGCGACGGTCTTCGAATGTCCATAAGTCTCGACGTCCCGCAGGTCGAGCGCGGCCATGAAGTTTTCGAGCGTCGTGTCGTAGGCCTCTTCGAGATCGCGGGACCGGCGCAAGTGCAGAGCCAGCTCTTTCTTGAGCCGGCGCAGACTCTCCTTCTGGCGCTCGACGCCGCGGCGGGTCTCATCTCCCATCCGCTCGGCGCGGAGAGCCGAATAGAGCGCGGCGGGATTGGACGGATCGGCCAGGCGGTCGATCGCGCCCTCATCGAGCGAGGGGATGAGCCGGGCCGCCGCTTCGGGAGCGGCCAGGACGATCGTCGCGAGCCAGGGGCGCCGCTTCTTCCATTCCCCGATCGCGGGCGGGAGCTGTCTTTGGCCGTCGCGCACGGCGATGACCAAAGCGAAGGGCCCGGCTCCCGGATCGGCCGCTTCCGGAGGGCCGGGAAGAGTGGCTCGGGCATCGATGACGAGCCTAAAAGCAGACAAAAATGCGCAAAGTTCTGCCCGTTTTTTGTCATCCGCGACGATCAGAAGAACCTCGGCTTCGTTCATGAAGTCCTTTTTATACCTTTTTTTATTTTGGCGTTCAAGTTGGGTCAATTCTCCTTGACAACCACGCGAGCGAATCATCATAATATTTGTGCTAAGGTTAAGGAGCGGCCATGGAACACGACCCCAATATCTTCAGGGATTCGTCTCAAGTCATCCAGGAAGTCGAAGATCAGCTCGAGCGCATCCTGCAGAAAAAATTCCGCGACGTCGATTCCGATCTCGTCGAGCGCATCAACCGCGAGAAGGAAACGGCCCGCAAGCGCAAAGAAGAGATCGAGCGCGAGTTCGATAAGGAGAAGACGGCCCTCGGCGAATACCGGGGCATGGTCCGCGACTTCGAGGAGCAGCGCGCCGGCCTGCTCAACGAGGCCCGCGATCGCTTTCAGAAGGTGCTCAGGTTCCAGGCCGAGATCGAGAGCCTGGCCAAGTCCACCGTAGACGAGATCAAGCGGGTGAACGACATCCAGGAGCGGCTCGAGATCCTGCGGTCGAAGACCTCCGAGCGCGCCGCTTTCCTCAAGAACGACCTGCGCGAGCGCTTCGGCATCGTCGCCGAGGTCATGGAAGAGGAGCCCACGCCCCTCAGCCTCGATCTCGACGAGGAGCTCGAGAAGCTGCGCAAGATCAAGGAGCTCCTGGCCGTCGAGTCGGCCGCCGCCAGCCTCGGCCGACTGGGCGTCCAGCCGGCCGCCGAGGAGGACCTGGCCGTCATGGACGCCGCCGCGGAGAAGCCGGACCAGGACCTGCCCGATATCCCCGGGATCCCGGACCTCATCGCCGGGCCGGCCCCCGCCGGGACGTCCGAGGCTCCGAGCGAGTCGGCGCCGCCCGCCGCGGAGGAGCCGTCCTCCGCCTCCCCCGAACAGGCCGCGCCCGCTCCTCAGGCCGCCTTCCACGACGGCCTCACCGAGGACGAGCTCCTGGCCGACCTCGAGTCCTGTCGCCATACCGAGCCCGCCAACGGCAGCGGCGAGATCCATTATTTCCAGAAAGGCAACGTCGTCATCGCCGACCCGGAGATGCTCCTGGCCGCCGTCGACCGGACGCTCGAGGAAGGCCAGCGGCTGTCCGTCAAGCTCGGCCTGACCGAATCGCCCAAGGACCAGTTCTTCATCAAGCAGGAGCTCATCAACTGGCAGGAAGGCCTGCGGGCGCTCTTCCTGCGGGTGGTCAAGATGTGCGAGAAGAACGCCTGGACCCTGCCCCGCTACACCGACGACATCATCAGCGCCCAGATCCTGCGGCGGCTGCTCGAGCGGCTGAGCATGGAGAACTGGAGCAACCTCGAAGAGTTCGCCGCTTTCTCCGCGACCGTCGCCGGGATGCGCAAGGCCTTCCAAGCCCGGATCGAACCGCGCCTGCCGTATCTTCACGCGCTCCGGCAGGAGCTCGAAGAGGGCTGATCCCCGGCCCGCGCGGCCGGCGCCCCCGTCAGCGGAGGGTATCCCTCTTCCGGAACCGGAAGAGGTAGCGTTCGAGATTCTTGATCTCCTTGAAGGTCAGGTCCAGGAACCTCACCCCGGAATAAAAGAACCCCGGATCCCCGCCGCCTTTCTCGGAATAGACGACCGTGCCCTTGGTCGCCGTGGCCTTGTCCTCGACGACCAGGATCGCGTCGAGGGACGGGCCCTCCGGCGGCGGCGCGTCGGTGACGATGCGCGCTCCCTCGAGGCTGACGTTGACGGTCTTGGCGACCTTGAAGCCGCCGTTGTCACGGAAAAGGAAGGGCGTCGAGACGTTGTGCCGCTCGTATTTCCTTCTTTCGCGGACGGACGGCCCGCTCCGGGCCGGAGCTTCGGGCTTCCCGGGCTCCTCGAGCTGCTGCCAGACGAAGCTGCAGACCCGGTTCTTGTCGGCCGCGGCCTGGGCGGCGCCGCGCGTTTTGAGGTCCGGGCGGTTCTTGCCTTTGGCCTCGGCCAAGGCCAGGTCCGCTTCGCCGGCCAGGCGCTTGAGGTCGCCCCTCGTCAGGAGGGCGGCCCGTTCGCCCAGGGTCTTCGGGAACACGGTCACGCCGAACGACATGGTCAGGTTGCCGTGAGGCTGGAATTCCTGCAGCCCGAAGTAGTGGTCCTCGACGTTCTTGCGGATGCGCTCCGTGAGCAGGGCCGCCTCCTCGACGTCCTTGACCCCCATCAGGAAGAAGAGGAACTCCTCCCCGCCATAGCGGCAGATCAGGTCCTCCTCGCGGATGGCCAGCTTGAGGACGTGGCCGAGCTCGCGCAGGAGCTTGTTGCCGGCCTCCTGACCGTTGCGGTCATTGAAGGCCTTGAACCAATCGACGTCGCCCATGACCAGGGCCAAGGCGCCCTCTTCGCGGCGGCGCTTGCTCAGGGCGTTGACCTTCTGGAGGACCTTTTCGAAGAACGGCTCCGGCCGGAGCAGACCCGTCAGCGGATCGTACTGGATGAGGTTGAGCTTGGCCATGGCGATAGCCATGTGGTCGGACAGGCCCCGGAGGATCTGCTGGTCCCCGGGGGTGAAGCCTCCCGGGTCCGGCTGGCCGCCGGCCGTCTTGTTGGTCACTTCGAGGACGCCGATGACCTTGGGCCCGTGCATGATGGGCACGCCGAGCAGGTTCCGCGGCGCGGTCTTGAGAAGGGAGGTGTAGCGCTTGCTCAGGCGCCGATCGAAGGTCATGGCGGCGATGTTGATGTCGTGACCGAAGCGGGCGACCGAGGCGGCGAAGTCCTGGGACTCGAGCGGGGCGATGTACTTCGAGAAATCCGAATGGGTCAGGAAGGCGTTGTCCCAGACGAGGGGCTTGAGGTAGCGGCCGATGACGTCGTTCTCCTCCATGATGTAGACCGAGACGCTCCCGGCCTGGACGATGTCCCTGATGTCGGGAACGATGTCGAGGAGGCTGCTGACGTCGTCGGCCCCATAGATGCGGCGAAGGATCGACTCGAACCGCTGGCGGTCCTTGAGGGAGCCGATGTAGCGGGCTTCGATGGCCAGGCGCTTCTCGATCTCGCGGAGGAAACCCGAGTTGAGCAGGCCCTTGATCTCGCTGATCTCGGAGAGGACATCCTTGACCTTGGCCTCCTGGAGGCCCAGGGACCGGTGCAGGTCGGCCGCCTCGGCCCTGAGCCTGGCGTGGTCGACGAGCCGCCCGAGGGAGCGGAGGAAGTGGACCTCGCGGGGCTCGGCGGCCGAGGTGCGGCAGAAGTCGGCGTCGACGGCCGGCGGCCACTCGTCGGCTTCACGCGAGATCCTCTCTTCGTCGCCGCCGGTGATGAGAACGCCCGTCGCCGGGCGGACCATGGCTTTGAGGGCGGGGGAGCCCGCGAACGACTCGTCGATGACCGCGGCCGCGACGTTTCCTTCGGCCAACGCGGTCAGGGCCGCCTCCGGATCGGTCTCGACCACGACCGGCCCGTACTTCTGGGCCAGGCGGGCCAGGCGGTCGGCCTCCGTGGGCGACGGATGGATGACGAGTATACGCTTTTGGATCATAGCCCGTGCTGCGTCTTTCCCGCGAAAGAGCGGCAACCTCTTCCTTTTCCTGTACATTATGTATAACAGATTTTGCGTCCGGGTCAATCGTTTTTTTTGTTTTTGATAAGGTCCGCGCGGCTGTGGTATATTCTTTACACAAAACGTCTTAGAGGAGACGAAAAATGACAATAAAGGGCCATGAGCCGGTCTTGAATATCAGGGCCCCGAGGGGCTCCCGACTGCTGACAAAGGGCTGGTCGCAGGAAGGGGCCTTGAGGATGCTCATGAACAATCTCGACCCCCAGGTGGCCGAGAAGCCCGAGGAGCTCATCGTCTACGGCGGGACCGGACGGGCCGCCCGGAGTTGGGAAGCCTATCGGGCCATCGTCGCCTGCCTGAAGAAGCTCGAGAACGACGAGACGCTCATCGTTCAGTCGGGCAAGCCCGTGGCCGTGTTCAAAACGCACGCCGAGGCGCCGCGGGTCCTCATCTCCAACGCGATGATCGTCCCGCGCTGGGCCAACTGGGACGAGTTCCGGCGCCTCGAGGCGCTCGGCCTGACCATGTACGGCCAGATGACCGCCGGCAGCTGGATCTACATCGGCACGCAGGGGATCCTGCAGGGGACGTACGAGACGCTGGCCGCGGTCGGCCGGAAGCACTTCGGCGGCTCGCTCAAGGGCCGGCTGACCCTGACCGCGGGGCTCGGCGGCATGGGCGGGGCCCAGCCGCTGGCCGTGATCATGAACGACGGCGTGGCCATCGTCGTCGAGGTCGACCCGCACAGGATCCAGAGGCGGCTCGAGACGGGCTACGTCGACACGACCACCGACAGCCTGGACGAGGCCCTGCGTCTGGCCGGCGCGGCCATGAAGAAGGGCGAGCCTCTGTCGATCGCCCTGCTCGGCAACGCGGCCGACGTCCTGCCGGAGTTCGTCCGGCGCGGCATCACGCCCGACGTCCTGACCGACCAGACCTCGGCCCACGACGAGCTCAATGGCTATGTCCCGAACGGACTCTCTTACGGCGAGGCGTTGGCGCTGCGCAAAAAGGACCCCGCCGACTACATCCGCCGGTCCTATGCCGCCATGGCCGCCCACGTCCGGGCCATGCTCGAGCTCCGGGCGAGGGGAGCGCGGGCCTTCGACTACGGCAACAACATCCGCGGCCAGGCCCAGAAGGCCGGGGTGGCCGAGGCCTTCGACATTCCCGGCTTCGTGCCCGAGTACATCCGGCCCCTCTTCTGCCTCGGCAAGGGGCCGTTCCGCTGGGCGGCGCTCTCCGGGAAGCCGCAGGACATCTACGCGACCGACGAGGCCGTGCTCAAGGAGTTCCCCGAGGACGAGGCCCTGGCTCGTTGGATCCGCAAGGCCCGGAGCCGGGTCAAGTTCCAGGGGCTGCCAGCGCGCATCTGCTGGCTCGGCTACGGCGAGCGGGCCCGCTTCGGCGCCGTCATCAACCGCCTGGTCAGGACGGGCAAGATCGCCGCGCCCATCGTCATCGGGCGCGATCACCTCGACACGGGCTCCGTCGCCTCGCCCAACCGCGAGACCGAGGGCATGCGGGACGGCTCGGATGCCATCGCCGACTGGCCCGTTCTCAATGCCCTGCTGAACGCCGTGAGCGGGGCCTCGTGGGTGTCCGTGCATCACGGCGGCGGCGTCGGCATCGGCCTCTCGATCCACGCCGGGATGGTCATCGTCGCCGACGGGACGGCCGCGATGGGGCGCCGGCTCGAGCGCGTGCTCACGGTCGACCCCGGCCTCGGCGTCGCCCGCCATGCCGACGCCGGCTACCCCGAGGCGATCGCCTGCGCCAGGAAGAACGGCATCAAGATCCCGATGTTGAAGTAGGGACTGGCCCATCGTCTTCGCGAGGCGACTGTCCCTCTTGTCCCGGACCTCGAATTGATAACCCGCGTTGTCATTACCCTCCGGGCCTGCCTCTCATCCCCTTCTTTTTGAGTGATTTTGGCCGTGCGTGGACCGCCGGTTCGTGGCATGCGGCTTGCTCTTGAACGGGGCGAAAGGAGAAAGCGATGAAGAAGCTGGCGATCTTGGCCCTGGCCGGTCTCGTCCTCTTCGCCGCGGGCGCCTCGTTCGCGGCCGCACCGGGCCTGAACAACCAGACCGACTGCAACAGCAACCACCACAAGTGCCGGGAGTATACCCTCAACCTCGACGCGCCCTGGTACAAGGTCATGGTGCTGCTGACGGCCTGTGATTTCGCGTTCGGCAAGTGCATGATGGGATTTTGACCGGAGAATGCGCGGGGGGCCCCCGCCGCCGGGGGCCCTCGCCGACTTCCGTCCTGGGGGGGACCGGAATGGACATAACCAGGCGCGCGGCCGCGGCGGCCGCGGTGTTCGCTCTCGCGGCCGTTCTCGCGGCCGGAGCGGGAGCGATGGGCGGGCAGGCCGTCGATCGACGAAAGGCCGTCGAGGTCGCGGTGCCCGCGAACGACTCCGACGAGGCCGTCCTCGGGCGGCCTGTCGCCCTGGCTCTCGGCGCGGACCGCTTGTACGTCGCCGACGCCCTGGACTGCGCGGTCAAGGTGTTTTCGAAAGACGGCCGGTTCCTCGGGTCATTCGGACGGAAAGGCCGGGGCCCGGGCGAGCTGTCTTTTCCCTCGGGCGTCTCGGTGGCCGGCGGTGAGATCATCGTCGCCGATAAGCTCAATTTCCGGATCCAGGTCTTCGACGGGCAGGGGAAGGCGCGCGGCGGCTTCAAGGTCCCGTTTGCGCCGGACCGGGTCTTCTCCCTGGGCGCCCAAAAGCTCCTGGTCACGGGAAATCCGACCGGGCGGCGAAGGGGCGAGCGTCTCCTCCACGCCTACGATGCCGGCGGACGGCTGCTCTGGGAAGGACTCGAGGCGCGGACATCGTCCGATCCGATCCTCGACGCCTTCAGGAACATGATCCTCGTCTGCCCGGGCGAGTCCGGAGATTTCCATGTCATCTTCCGGAGCGGCGAGCGGACGATCCTCCATTTTTCCGGCACAGGGTCCTTGACGGGACAGACCGCCGTCGACGAACGCCACGCCTTCAAGCTCCTGGATATGCCCTCCGGGCGAGGCGTCATGAAGCTGGCCGGGTTTTGCTGGGCCGCGGCCCGGGACCGGGGACTCTTCTATCTTTCGGCGCCCGAGGAGGTGGACGGCCGGGACCTCGGGCCGGGACGGACGGCTTCCGTCATCGGCGGACAGGGCCGCCTCCAGTCCGTCGTCGAGCTGCCGTGCGCCGTCCATAGATTCCTCGTCGCGGACGGACGCATGTTCGCTATCGACGATGAAGGCGGCCTCCGGATCTTCGAGGTCGGCCGATGAGCCCGGGCTTCTCGTTTTTCACGGCGGCCGCTCTGGTCGCCGCCGGTCTCACGGGCCCGGCCGCCGACACGGTCGACGTGCGGATCTGCGCCAGCCTCGACGATGCGGCCCCGCCCGGATCCGGCCCGGTGCTCCTCGTTTTCTTTTCGATCGAGTGTCCCGTCTGCTACGAGGAGCTCTTTGAGTCGCGGTATCTCATCGACGACGGGCGATGGCCCGTTGCCGTGGTCGGCGTCTCGCTCGCGCTGCGCGACGACCTCCAGGCCTTCCTCGAAAAATACGCCTGGACGCCGCCGGTCGTCCTGGACCGGCGCAAGGTCCTTTTCCGCAGGTTCAAAGTGGACGCCGTTCCCTATAAAGTCCTTCTCTTGGGGACGGAGGCGGTCTATCGGGATGACCCTTACCTTGGCTCCGAGGCCCGCCGGGAGGAGTTGAAGAAATGCCTGACACGGCTCTTCTCACGCTGACCTGGCGCGTGACCCGGCATAGGCTCGTCGCTTCGCCGCTGGCCATCGCCGCCGGCCTGGCCTTTCCGGCCTTTGTCGTCTGGATCGGGTTCCACGATTCGTATGCGAGCGCCGCGAAGTTCTTCTTCTTCCTCCTGCCGCACGTCTTCCTCATCGCGGCCCAGGACACCGTCCGGTCCGACATCGAGAGCGGCGCCCTCGAGAGCGTCCTCTTTCTCGGCGGCCGCTGGCGGAGATACTTGAGCGCGAAAGGCTTCGTCCTGGCCGGGGCCGCCGCGGGCTATGCGGTCTGTCTCTTCGCCCTTTTCGCGGCCTGGGGCGCGGCCCGCGGAGAGCTCAGGCCGGACTTTGCCGTCCGTTTCACCCTGGCCCTCGGCGCCGGCGCCTATTATGTCGCGGTCGCCGGGGCGCTGAGCTATGTCCTCAAGGCCGGATCGAATGTGCTGGCGCTGCTTCTGGTCCAGTCGGCCGCCGTCATGGCCCTCGTCTTCTCGACGACCTCGCGGACGGGCCTCCTCGACTATGCGGCGACCGGGCATTTCCCCGGCCTTGGCGCCAAGGTCCTCTTCGGGGCCCTCGTCGCCGTCCTGCCCAACGTCGTCGTCTCCGGCCGGCTTCCCTTGTTCGCCGCCGAGATCGCGGCCGGCCTCGGCCTGGCGCTCTTTGTCCAGAGCCGGATCGCCCGAAGGCTCGAGATCAGGAAATAGACGTGGAGGCCCCATGATCGAAGCCCATAAGCTGGCCAAGAGGTTCGGCCGGGTCGAGGCCCTGCGCGATGTCAGCTTCAAGACGAAGAGGGGAGCGATCACGGCCATGCTCGGCGAGAACGGGGCCGGCAAGACGACGACGCTCAAGATCGTGCTGGGCTTTCTGCGGCCGGACTCGGGGACCGTGGCCATCGCCCCCGGCCGGGTCGGGTACGTGCCCGACAGGCCGGCGTTCTTCGCCTGGCTGGACGGCTGGACGATCCTCGGACTGGCCCGGAC
>JBAVUQ010000194.1:0-12647 GCA_049696855.1 Candidatus Aminicenantales bacterium | reverse complement strand
CGAGGCGGCTGCAGATGCGAGGCGTCAAAGGGTGAAGCTGTACTCCGAGTACTGCGAACCCTTTGCAACGAAGCAGATGCGGCCGGATCGGCTTGCCCGAAGGGTCAAAACGCCGGTCTTGGGTTTTTAGGTCTTACCGAGAAAACCGGCGTTTTTATGAATAGTCCAGGCTAGCTTTTTTCGAGGTCGTAGTAGTAATCGAGCCCGGTGTGGTGGATGAGCTCTTCGCGCATCAGGTAGCGGAGCGTGTTCATGAGCTTGCTCTGCTGGACGAACAGGTCGTTTTCGGGGTAGAGGCCCTCGCGGGTCATCGGGCTCTTGAAATAGAACGACAGCCATTCCTGGATGCCGTACATCCCGGCCCGCGCCGCCAGGTCGGTGAACAGGATGAGATCGAGGACGACCGGCGCGGCCAGGATGGAATCGCGGCAGAGGAAATTGACCTTGATCTGCATCGGATAATCCATCCAGCCGTAGATGTCGATGTTGTCCCAGGATTCTTTGTCGTCGCCGCGGGGCGGATAATAGTTGATCCGGACCATGTGATAGAGATGGCCGTAGAGCTCCGGATAGAGGTCGGGCCGGAGAATGGTATCGAGGACGCCGAGCTTGGAGATCTCCTTGGAGCGGAACGACTCGGGGTTGTCGAGGACCTCGCCGTCCCGGTTGCCGAGGATGTTCGTCGAGAACCAGCCGGAGATGCCCAGCAGCCGGGCCGCGAGACCGGGCGCGAGGATCGTCTTCATCAATGTCTGGCCCGTCTTGAAGTCCTTGCCGCAGACGGGCACGCTCTTCTCCGCGGCCAGCTCGAGCAGAGCCGGGCAGTCCGTGGTGATGTGAGGGGCGCCGTTGATGTAGGGAAGGCCCATCTTGAGCGCCGCGTAAGCATAGATCTGGCTGGGGCCGATGTCCGGGGAATTCGCCTTGAGCCCCGCCTCGAAGGCCGGGACCGACGCGTGGACGCCCTGGGCCGCCCGGTAGGCCTCGGTCGAGGCCGTCCAGCACATGACCAGGCGGTCCGTCAGATGCCGCGTGCGGAAATCGTCGATGTCCTTCATCAGCATCTCGGCCAGATCCATCTTTGTGGCCGCCTTCTTGACGTGGCGGCCGTCGAGGTTCTGGACGAAATTCCGGTCGAAGACGGCCTTCATCGGCTGGATCGCTTCGAGCTCGCCCCGGACCGCCTCGATGTGCTCCGGCTTGAGGACCTTGGCCTTGCGGGCCGCCTCGTAGGCCGAATCGGGGAAGCAATCCCACCCGCCGAAGACCATGTCGGCCGGGTCGGCCAGGCCGATGAACTCCTTGATGGGCACGACGCGGCCCTCGGTCCTCTTCCCCAGGCGGATCTTCCCCATCTGGGTCAGGGAGCCGACGGGACGGGCCAGGCCCTTGCGCACGGAGAAGAGGCCGGTCAAGAGCGTCGAGGATACCGCGCCGATTCCGGGGATAAGAACGCCGAGCTTGCCGCGGGCCGGAGCGATGTCGCTCCCTCTTCGTATTGCGGACATCGTGAGTCCCCTTTCTATTTCCGGAGGTCAGAGTGTCCGCGGAGGGGGCTCCTCCGGACGCTCGATGATCCAGAATCGGATGAAGCGATAGATCATGTTGAGAACGGGAATGCAGGCGAGGATGCCGATGACCAGGTCCAGCCGGTTGATGACGGAGAACACCAGGATGCCCATGTAGACGAGCCCGCGGAAATCGCCGCTGGCGCCCGAACCCGTATGGATGCCGCGGTATTCCCGCTCGAGATAATAAAGGACGACCTGGAGCATGTAGGCGGCCAGGCCGAAGAGGCTGACGATGAAAAAGCCGCGTCGGCCCGACTGGAGATAGTAGCCGACGGTCATGGACCCGAAAACGACGAAATCCGTGAGCCGGTCGAGGTAGAGGTCGAGGTAGGCCCCGAAGCGGGTGCAGTGCTTCGTCGACCGGGCCAGCATGCCGTCCGCCGCGTCGAGCAGCGTGCCGGCGTAGATGAGGAGGCCGGCGACAATGAAGCCCTGGCGGTTCCCGCTGAGGAAGAACAAGGCCCCGGCCGCGCCGAGGACGAACGCGGCCACGGTGATCTGATTCGGCCGCAGCTTCAGCCGCAGCGCCGCCCGGACGATCAGCGCGGCGATGGGACGGTTGATGGTCCGGTCGAGCTTGGCGATCCTGGGCATCCACCCCGGCAAAGGAGGCTTGAGGGACGCCTCGAGATCGAAGCCCGGTACGTCCCCTCGGCGGTCGCTCATCGCCAAATTATAGCACCGCATATCCGGATTCTCCAAATCGCCCCTGGCGTGCGCCTTGCAGGTCCGGACCGCCTCCCTTATAATGGATGGCCTATCATTACGGAGAATATCGATCGACCCATGATGCCGAAAGATGTCCGCGAGCTGAGATGCGTCATCATCGCCGCCGGGCGGGGGAGCCGGCTCGCGGCCCGAGCGGCGGTCAAACCGCTTCTCGAGGTCGGCGGGAAGGCCCTCATCGACAGGGCCATCGATGCCGCCCGGGCCGCCGGCGTCCGCGAATTCGTCGTCGTGACGGGGTACAAGGGCGAGGACGTCGAGGATCATCTCCGGTCGAAGGCCAAGCTCGACCGGATCTCGATCGCGACCGTCCGGAACGACGAGTGGGAGAAGGAGAACGGGCTCTCGGTCCTCAAGGCCAGGGCCCTGGCCGGGGAACGGTTCCTGCTCATCATGTCCGACCACATCTTCGATCCGGTCCTCCTCGACGGATTGGGACGCCGGACGATCGGCGGGGATGAGATCATCCTGGCCGTCGACCGCCGGACGGGAGGCCAGGCCTACATCGACCTCGATGACGTGACTCGCGTGCGGGACGTCGACGAACACATCGTCGCCATCGGGAAGAACATCCCCGAGTACAATGCCTTCGACACGGGCGCCTTCCTTTGCACGCCGGCCCTGTTCGAGGCCCTCGAGACAAGTCAGGGGAGGGGCGACTATTCCCTCTCCGGAGGCATCCGGGTCCTGGCGGAGCGGGGCCAGGCCCGGACCTGGGACACGGGCGGCCTTTTCTGGATTGATGTCGATGACGAGCGGGCTGTGGGCAAGGCCGAAGAGGCCATCGCATCGGGGCTCGTCGGCCCGCTGCGCTCTCTCCGTCCGGTCCGCCGGTTCCCGCGTGGAGTCCGGGTCCTTCTGAGCGGCGCTGGGCTGCTGCTCCTCGTCTTCCTGGTGTGGAAGGTCGGGCCGGCCACGGTCCTTGGATACGTCGTGCGCTTCGGGCCCTGGTTCCTGGCCATCATCGGCCTCGGCTTCGGCTGGCTTTTCTTCCAGGCCTGGGCCTGGCATATCATCCAGGCCACCTATTTCCGGCGGGTTTCGTTCTGGCGGCTCTTCCGGGCCAAGATCATCAGCGATTCCCTGAATACGCTTCTCCCCACGGCCAACGTGGGCGGCGACGCCGCCCGGCCCTTTCTCATCAGGCGTCAGGTCCCGCTGAAGGAAGGCATCCCCGCCGTCCTCGTCGACAAGACGGCCGAGGCCTTCGCCGCGGCGCTCTTTCTGGTCACCGGGTTCGTTCTCAGCATGCTCCTGCTCAAGCTCCCCGGCTGGATGAACGCGGCCGCCGCGCTCTGCCTCGTGGCCACCGTGGCCGGGATCGCCCTCTTCATCGTCTTCCAGCTGAAGGGCTTTTTCTGGACGCTCGGCCGCGTCGCGAAGATCTTTCCCCGCATCCGCGGGTTCATCGCCAAGCGGGAAGGGCACATCCGGGAGCTTGACGCCAATCTGCGCGTCGTCTATGAGAGCCTGAGCCCGAGAACGGCGGTCGCGGTGGCTCTCCATTACGTGGGCCGGCTCCTCGGGGTGGTCGAGGTCTATGTCATTCTCAGAGTCCTCGGCGCCGGCGTTTCCGCCCTCCAGGCCCTGTTCACATCGACGGGCGTGACGATCATCAATACGGCCTTTTTTGTCGTGCCGGGGCAGTTCGGCGTCATGGAAAGCGCCCATGCTCTGGTCCTCCAGAGCCTGGGCTTCCCCGCGGCGCTCGGCCTGAGCATCGGCGTTATCCGGAGGATCCGCAAGATGGCCACCGCCGCCGTAGGTCTCGTCCTTTACGCCGTGCATCCATCATCCCGGTCAAAGCCAGACGCCAAGGAGATTTCCAAGCCATGACCATCCATCGTTCCTGCGTATCGAAAGCGGCGCTCGTCGCCGCCGGGGTCGCGTTTCTCATCCAATCGGCGGCGCCCTGCACATTGGCGGTCATCTCCGGACGGGCCACCGCGAACGGCCGGCCGCTGATGTGGAAGAACCGGGACACGTCCGACCCGAACAACAAGCTGATGGCCTTCAAGGGCCCGAAACACGACTTCGTCGCCGTCGTCATCTCCGAGGACGCGGACGCGGCCGGGGTCTGGGGCGGCCAGAACGCCGCCGGCTTTGCCATCATGAACTCCCAGGCCGACGACCTGGGCGACGCGGCGAAGAAGCTCGACGGGGCGGGGAACGGCGCCTTCATGAAGCTCGCCCTGGGCGCGTGCGCCACGGTCCGGGAGTTCGAGGACCTCCTTGTCCGCGAAAAAGGGAAGTGGGACCTGGCCACGAATTTCGGCGTCATCGACGCCGAGGGCGGCGCCTGCTTCTTCGAGACGCGGCGCGATTCCTTCGTGAAGTTCGACACGAAGGATCCGCGGCTGGCCCCATTCGGGACGATCGTCCGGACGAACTTCGCCTTCACCTCCCCCGACCATCTGGTCGGCGGCGGGTTCGACCGCTTCGAGCGCATCTCGCACCTCGTCGAGGCAGCCCGCCCGCAGGGCCGGATCGACGCCCGGTTCATCCTCCGGGAGGCCTCGCGCGACTTGATCAACGAGAAGCTCCATTCGAACCCCCTGGCCCGGCCCCTGCCGGACGACCCGGCCGCGCCCCTCTATGTCCACACCAACGACACCATCAACCGCAACACCAGCGTCTCCGCCCTCGTTTTTGAGGGCGCCCCGTCCCGGGACCGGGCCGATCTGGCGACGATGTGGGTGCTCCTCGGCCAGCCCGTGACCGGGGTCGCCGTGCCCGTCTGGCCGGCCTCCGGAAAGGTCCCGGCTGTCACGACAGGGCCGAAGACGGCGCCGCTCAATGACCTCGCCCGAGCCCTCGTCGCCTATCTCTACCCGGACGGACGCGGCCGGATGTATCAGTACCTCGACGTCACACGTCTCAGGACCTACGGTGGGGAAGGGGTCCTGCCCAAGCTCTTCCGGATCGAGGACCGGGCCATGGAGAGGGCCGCGGCGAAATGGGCCGAATGGGCCGCGAACAAGCCCTCCGCGGCCGAGATGGCGGACTTCCAGGAGAGCGTCGCCACCGAGGCTTATGAGGCGCTGAGGAGGGAATTCACGGACATCTTCGGCCGGGTTCCTTCGATGCGTTGAACCCGGTGGCCGGGCGCCCTCTTTCTTGACAGCGCTTCGCGCGCGAGACTATGATTCCGCCATTGAACGCTCCCGGGAAGGAAGATCCATGAAAAAGCGCGCTCTTCTGTTTGTTATCGTCGCGGCCGTTCTGGCGTCCGTGGCGGCGAGCCCCCAGGGGCCTGTCCAAAAGGCGGGCGATCCCGTCGTCCAGAAAATCATCGAGCTCGGCACGACGGATAACCGGGTCATGGTCTGGAACGACTATGCCAGCAACCGGTTCGGCGGGAGGGAGACGGGAACAAACGCGTACAATGACGCGACCGCCTGGGCAGTCTGGCAATTCCGCCAGTGGGGGCTCGAGGCCGAGCTCGACGAAGCCGGAGAAGTGCCGGTCGGCTTCAACCGCGGCCCCTGGTCCGGCAGGATGGTCAAGCCGGTCGAGAAGGCGCTGTTCTTCGGGACGCCGAGCTTCACCGCGGGGACGAAGGGCGTCGAGCGCGGCCCGGTCGTCGTCCTGAAGGCCGACCCGTTCTCGATCCCGGGGCGAAACGCCAAGCCGGAGGACTTCGAGAAGAAGCAGGCGGCAGTCGAGGCGGCCATCGCCGAGGTCCGCGCGAACGCCTCGGCGTATAAGGGCGCCTGGGTCCTCATCCCGGGTGAGAGCACCGGCTTCGCCCGCGACGGCCGCAAGGGCACGCCCGAATACTCCGACGCGAAGCTCATTCCGCCGCTGACCGCCGCGCTGGTCGAGGCCGGGGCGCGCGGGACCGTTCAGATGTCCAAGACCGAGCCGTTCCGGATGCTCGACGGCTATGCTGGGTCCTGGGACAAGCTTCCCGTGCTGCCCGACATCAAGCTGGCTGAGGGCCAATACAACGAGATCAAGGGCCTCGTCGAGAAGGGCGAGCCGGTCGAGATCGAGTTCGACGTCCGTAACTGGTTCAAGATGGGCCCGGTCAAGTATCACAACGTCGTCGCGACGCTCCGCGGGACCGAGTTCCCCGACGAATATATCGTCCTCGGCGGGCACTTCGACTGCTTCAGCTCCGCGACGGGCGCCGTCGATGACGGGTCCGGATTCGGGCCGATGATGGAGGCCCTCCGGCTCATCCAGGCGGCCGGCGCCAGGCCGAAGCGGTCGATCGTCGTCATCCTCTTCGCCGCCGAGGAGCAAGGCCTCATCGGCTCCCAAGCGTGGCTCAAGAACCACTCCGGCATCGCCTCCAAGATCATGATGATGATCAACCGGGACGGCAGCCCGAGCGCGATCACCGGAGCCGTCGTGCCCGAGACCTGGCAGGCCGATTTCAAGCGAATCGCCGCGCCCCTGATCGCGCTCAATCCGAAATGGCCGTTCAAGCTCGAGAGGGGCGTGCCGCGGGCCCACGCGACAAGCCCCGGCGGGACGGATTCCTCCTCGTTCGAGATGGAGGCCGTGCCGACGCTCCGCTTTCAGACGCAGACGGACTACCCGTATAACCACGCCTGGCATACGCTCGACGACCTCTACAGCGAGCTCGTGCCCTACACGGCGCAACAGCAGCATTCGGCGCTGGTCACCGCCGTGGTCGCCTACGGCGCGGCCAACCTCGACCGGCCGCTCCCGAGGGAGGGCGTCTACCTGGCCGACGGTCTGTACGCCGATATCGCCCTCGGGTCCGCCGAGGCGCCCGTCCATATCATGACCAGCCTCGATTTCGTGAACGCGCCCCTTCAGACGGCGAATTTCGTCCGCATCGTCGAGGGGAAGGGCGGCGGCCCGCGGGGCCCGGGCATGGGCCCGCGGGGCGGCGGACCTCCCGGAGCGGGGCCGCGGCCGGAGATCCCGCCGATCGGCAAGGTCGACCTGCGCGACGGCCTCATCGTCGGGCTTGTCGTCTCCGACGTCCAGAAGTCGGTGGCCATCCCCAAGCTGCCGCTGTCGCGGAACACCGCCCTCAAGCATGACGGCGTCGGCGTTCTCGGTGTGTCCGGCCCGAACGCGTTCTACCTCACGCTCCGCAAACGCCCGGGTCTGGACCGAACGGCCACCGCCATCGGCCGGACGATCGCCGGGCTCGATCTCCTGAAGACGGTGAAAAAAGGGGAGGCCATCCGGAGCATTCGCATCGTCCGGGTGGGCCAAGCCGCCCGCGATTTCAAGACGGACGACGAGGCCTTCAAGAAGCTGCTCGAGCCGAAACAATAGGAAGGAGTCCATGTCCATGAAAAGACATCGCTCATCGCTTTCGATCGTCCTGGCCCTTTTGTCAGTCTCTCTCGCCGCCCACGCCCAGGTCCGTCCGGCCGATGCCGCGGACACGGTCATGCTCAACCGCATCTGGCTCGAGGGGACGAACAACTCCCGGGTCATGGAGCACCTGAGCTGGATAACGGACGTCTTCGGGCCGCGGATCCCCGGATCGCCGGCCTACGACAAGGCGGCGGAATGGGCGGTCCGGCGATTCACCGAGCTCGGCCTGGCCAACGCGGCCATCGAGCCCTCGGGGGAGTTTGGCCTGGGCTGGTCCACCGAATATGTCTCGGCCCACATGACGGCCCCCTCCTACATGCCGATCCTGGCCTACCCCCGGCCGTGGACAGACAGCACCAAGGGGAAGATCACCGGGAGCCCCGTTTTGGCGATCCTCTCGTCAAAGGCCGACATGGAAAAATACAAAGGCAAGCTCAAGGGCGCGATCGTTCTTCTCAGTGACCCGAGGCCCGTCCATCCCAACTTCAGCGCGCCGGCGACAAGGCTCGACGACAAGGGCCTCCGGGAGATCGAGGACATGCCCATCCCCGTCAAGCCGGCCAAGCCCGGCGGATCCGGCGGGGAAGGCGGCCTGAAATGGGAGGAGATGGAGGAGTTCTTCAAGACCGAAGAGGTCGGCGTTCTCGTCGAGTCCTCGAGCGGAAGCCGGTCCGATTACGGCACGGTCAAGGTCGACGCCTACGGCGGGAACGGTAAGGACTTCCTGACCCGCGGCCAGAGCCCGCGGATCATCATGGCCGCCGAGGCCTACAACCGGATCTGCCGCATCCTCGACCTCAAAGTCCCGGTGACCCTCGAGATCGAGGTCCGGACGACGATCTACGACAGGGATTCTCAGGGACACGATGTGACCGCCGAGATTCCCGGCACGGACAAGAAGGACGAGCTGGTCATGCTCGGCGGCCATCTCGATTCCTGGACGGGTGGAACGGGGGCCGTGGACGACGCCTCCGGATGCGCGGTGGCCATGGAAGCCGTCCGGATCCTCAGGGCCCTCGGGGTCAAGCCCCGGCGAACGATCCGGGCGGCGTTCTGGACCGGCGAGGAGGAGGGCTTCTTCGGCTCGAGGGGCTACGTCGCCCGCCACTTCGGGGACACGGACAAGCAGAGCCTGGCCAAGATGGACTTCGAAATCCTCGACAAGAGCTGGCGCAACCCCCTCGGCGATTCGAGGAAGCTCCTGGCCAAGCCCGAATACGCCAAGATCTCGGGGTATTTCAACTACGACAACGGCTCGGGCCGGATCCGGGGCGTCTATCTCCAGGAGAATTTTGCGGTCCGTCCGATCTTCGAAGAGTGGATGAAACCCCTGAAGGACCTCGGCGTGACGGCCATCGCCCTGCAGAACACCGAGGGGACGGACCACCTGCCGTTCGATTACATCGGCATCCCCGGCTTCCAGTTCATCCAGGACCCGCTCGACTACTTCCCCTGGCTCCACCACACGAACCAGGACGTCTACGACCACGCCGTCCCCGAGGACCTCATCCAGTCGGCCGTCGTCATGGCCTACTTCGTCTACCAGACGGCCATGCGGGAGGACATGCTGCCGCGCAAGCCCCTGCCGATTCCGGTCGAGATGCCGGTCAAGGCGAAATAGCCCGCGGGCGGCGCCGATCGGGTCGTTTGACAACTCTGTCCTGGCGATGATACAATAATTCGATAGTTTTTATAGGTTATATCGACAATCAGGACCCTAACCGGGTCTGAGAGACCTTTGTCGCCCGGCGGGGGCCCCGAGAGGAGCAACATGCTGGGACGGACCTTAGGACACTATCGGATCATCGAGAAGGTCGGCGCCGGGGGGATGGGCGTCGTCTATCGGGCCAGGGATGAACGCCTGGACAGGGACGTCGCCATCAAGGTTCTGCCCG
The DNA here is from genome assembly GCA_049696855.1 of Candidatus Aminicenantales bacterium. GTDB lineage: Bacteria > Acidobacteriota > Aminicenantia > Aminicenantales > Saccharicenantaceae > RBG-16-66-30. The sequence continues at coordinate 3,148 of JBAVUQ010000194.1, read as the reverse complement.
CCGGAGCGCTTGCCGATGACGAGGCAAGGACGCGCTTCCGCAAGGAAGCGATAGCCCTGTCCCGGCTCAATCACCCCAACGTCGCCACGATTCACGACTTCAACTCCGAGGGAGATGTGGACTTCCTGGCCATGGAGTACATCCCGGGCGTCACGCTCGCGGATATGCTGCCGCCCGGAGGATTGCCGGAACCGGAGGTCATCCGGTTGGGCCGGCAAGCGGCCGAAGCGCTCGAAGCCGCCCACGAACAGGGATTGATCCACCGCGATCTCAAACCCGGGAACATCATGGTCACGCCCAAGGGGCTTGTCAAGCTGCTCGATTTCGGGCTGGCCAAGCTCCTCCGCCTGTCGGGACCGGTGGACAAAACCCTGACATTCACCGGCACGGAATCCTTCTCCGGCACTCTGGCCTATATGGCCCCGGAACAGCTGGAGGGCCGGGGGATCGACCAGCGGACCGACATCCACGCTCTGGGCATCATCCTTTATGAGCTGGCCACGGGGCAAAGGCTCTTTCCCCAGGGGTCCGCTTCTCAGGTCGTCGCCGCCATCCTTCACAGCAGGCCGGAGGCTCCCCGGATCCTCAACCCGGGGATCTCGGAGAGCCTCGAGAGGATCATCTTCAAATGCCTGGAAAAAGTGCCGGACGACCGCTATGCGTCGGCCCGGGAGCTCGTCTCCGATCTGAATACCCTGGAGAGTGGAAATCTCTCCGGGTTGATAGCCGGCAAGACCAGGAGCGGATCCAAGCGAAGCCTGTGGCGGAGACGGGTGCCCCTCACGGCCGCGATGGCGCTGGGCCTGGCGGGGCTCGTGTTCGTCATGAATATCAGCGGCGTGAGAAGCCTTTTATCCGGCCGGGCCAAGACGTCCGGTGTCCGGTCGCTGGCGGTTCTCCCCATGAAGAATCTTTCCCAGGATCCGGATCAGGGCTACTTTGCCGAGGGGATCACGGATGCCCTCATCACGGAGCTCGGCCGGGTCGGGGGCTTGAGGGTGATCTCGAGCACGTCGGTCGGCCGCTACAAGAAGACGGAGGCGACCCTGCCGCAGATCGCCAAGGAGCTGAACGTCGAGATGATCGTCGAAGGGTCCGTCATGAGATCGGGGGACCGGGTGCGGATCACCGCCAAGCTCATTCATCCGTCCGACGAGCGGCAGCTCTGGGGCAGGTCCTTCGAGCGGAACGTCGGCGATGTCCTGGCGCTGCAAAGCGAGATGGCCGGGGATATCACGCAGCAGATCGGGGTCAGGCTCAGCGAGGAGGCGCAGCTGCAGCTGGCGAAACGACGGACGGTGAACCCGTTGGCCATTGACGCCTATCTCAAGGGTGTCTATTCCGGCGACCCGGAGCATTTCAGACAAGCGATCAAGATCGATCCCGATTTCGCCCTGGCCTATACGAAGATCGCTTCGGGCTATTTCTATGACGGCCTCTTCGGCGTTATCCCGCCCCGGGAGGCCTTCTCGAAAATGAAGGAGGCGGCTCTCAAAGCCCTGGAGAAAGACGACACGCTCGGGGAAGCCCATGGCTTCCTGGCCGTGGCCTGGCTCCACAACGACCTGAACTGGGCGGAGGCCGAGAGAGAGTTCAAACGGGCCTTTGTCCTCAACCCGAGCCTCGCCCAGATCCATCACCTCTACGCCCATTACCTGATGGCCATGAACAGGACTGGCGAGTCCATGTCCGAGATCAAGCTGGCCGAAGCGCTGGACCCCTTTTCATGGGATCAGAGTCAATGCTTCGGCTGGCACTGCCTGTTCACGAAAGGCTACGACGAGGCCGTCATGATGGCCCTCGACGGAGTCCGGCGGAACCCCAAGAACTCCTGGGCTCATATCATTCTGGGCTGGGCGTATGAGCAAAAGTCCATGATCAAGGAGGCCGTCGCCGAGTTCAAGGATGCCATCGCCCAGTCGAAGGACGATTCCATTCCTCTGGCCGGCCTTGCTCACGCGTTCGGCGTGTCCGGACACGAGAAGGAGGCCCGCGAGATCCTGGCGAAGCTCCTCGCGATGTCGAAGCGGATCTACGTTCCGGCCTACGACATCGCCGTCGTCCACATGGGCCTCGGAGAGAAAGACCAGGCCCTCGAATGGCTCTCCAAAGCCTACGAGGAGCGGTCGGGGTTCCTCGTCTATATCAAGTGCGACCGGAGATTCGACGGGCTCCGCTCGGACCCCCGTTTCGAGAGCCTGCTCAAGCAAGTCGGTCTGCCGCTCGCTGCGATCCAGGAGGAACGCGCGGCTGGCGAATGACCGCATTTGACTCGGCCCCGCGGAAGGGCTTATCATCGGCCACGTCATCACGAGCTTCCCCGGGAGGACAGACCCGTGGCCAAGATTCTTGCTTATTGCGGACTCGATTGCGGCGAATGCGAGGCGTACGTCGCGACGCAGAAGAACGACCGAGCCGGACTCGAAACGGTCGCGAAAAAATGGGCCGCTCAGTTCGGCGGCAAGGACATGGGCGGCGACGCCTGCGTCTGCGACGGCTGCTCGACGGGCAAGAGGGTGAGCACGGCCCACGCGGTGACGTGCGGCATCCGCGTCTGCGCCTCGGCGCGCGGCGTCGTGACCTGCGCGCATTGCCCGGACTACGGCTGCGCGACCTTGCAGGGGTTCTTCGCCTTCGCCCCCGTCCTCAAAGAGAAGCTGGAAGCGGTTCGGAAAGAGCTCGGCAAGTAGCCGTCCGGTCCGTCCGGAACGGGGGAGACTGAGAGTTTTTGCCCCTGAAAACACCTGTTTTAAGCCAAAAACAGGCCAAAAAACTAGCCTAACTTATTGATATTGTTCGTGTTTCTGTGGTCCGACCCCTATCTATTAAGCACGTAGAGCGAGGCGTTTAAAACCGTCGCGAAGCCGACCCACAGAAGGTAGGGCACGAGGAGATACGCCGCGGCCTTCGAGATCTTGCGGAAGCGCAGGATCGTTCCCAGGATCAGGATCCACAGGGCCACGATGATGACAAAGGCCCCCAGGATCTGGTGGGCGCCGAAGAACATGATCGACCATAGGACGTTCAGGACGAGCTGGGCGACGAAGACGAACAGCGCTCTCTTGACATCGGTCCTTCGGACCCCTTTGTCATAGACGAGCCAGGCGGCGATACCCATCATGGCGTACAGGGTCGTCCAGACCGGGGC
>JBAVUQ010000193.1:0-7887 GCA_049696855.1 Candidatus Aminicenantales bacterium | reverse complement strand
TGGTGGTCGAGGACCTCGGCCTTGAATCCCTTGCGCTCGGCATAGCGCATGTACATCCGCAGGAGCATCTGGGCCCAATCCTGGGATTCCGTGCCCCCGGCGCCCGGGTGGATGGTCAGGATGGCGTCGCGCGGATCGTCGGCGTCGAAGAAAAGCGCCCGGAGCTCGGCCTCCTGGAGGTCCTTCTCGAGGCTGAGGACGGCCGCGTCGACATCGGCCTGGACGCTCTCACCCTCGGCGGCGAGCTCGGTCAGGACTTCGAGCTCCTCCTTCTGGCCGAGGATCCGCTTGAAGAACTGGAGATCCTTCTCGAGCAGCTTCTTCTTCTGTTGGAGGGACTGAGAGACCTTTTGGTCCTGCCAGACCTCGGGCGAGGCCAGCCGCGCGTTCAGCTTCTCGAGCTCGGCGTTCTTGTTGTCAAGGTCAAAGAAAGCCTCGGACCTCTTCGATCTTCGCGAAGAGGTTGTTGGTCCGGGTCTTGAAGTCTATCGTCTTGTTATCAACAGGTGTCATGGAGTTGTTATTCCTTTGCGAAATCTTGGGGATCAGTCGCGGACGATCTGGAAATCGGTCTTCTTGCCGGCGGCCGCGTTCAGCTTGGCGAGGAGGTCGGCGGCGCGCTCCCTCGACGCGTATCCGCCCAGCCTGACCCGGTACCACGTCTTTGCATCCGAGGGCCTGGGGTTGGCCACGACCGTGGCGTAGCCCTGTTTCTTGTACTTCTCCGCCGCGGCCAGGGCCTGGGATCGCTCGGTGAAAGCGGCGACCTGGACATAGTACAGGCCGCTCGACGAGACCGCGGGCGCCTTTTTCGCTTCGGCGGGGGGTTTGGAGGCCGGGGCCTTTTCGACGACGGGCTCTTTCACCGACGACTTGGGAGCGGGCGGCTCCGCGGCCGGCCGGCTGTCCCCGGCGAGCGGATTGGCCGCCGCCGCATCGGAGGCCGACTCGGAGGAGGTGGGCTTGACCGGGGGTTCCTTGACCGGCTCGGGGATCTGCTGGGTGACGATCTGGGTCGGGGCGGCGACGCCCGCCTGCTTCTTGCCGACCGAGACGCCGAGCAGGAATATGAAAACGCCCAGGGCGAGAACGCCGAGGAAAATGACGACGAGCAGGCTGCTCGAGACCTGGATCTCGCGGAAATCTTTATTTTTCATCTCGTCTATTTCTTCTCCAGGTTCTTATCGTACGAGAAAGCCCTCAATAATTCCATAGGCAGAGGGAAAACGATGGTCGAGTTCTTCTCGGTGGCGATCTCGGTGAGGGTGCTCAGGAAGCGGAGCTGGAGCGCCTGGGGGTTGCGGGAGATGATGTCGGCGGCCTGGGTCAGCTTGTCGGCGGCCTGGAATTCGCCGTCGGCGTGGATGACCTTGGCCCGCCGCTCGCGCTCGGCCTCGGCCTGCTTGGCGATGGCCCGGATCATATTCTCGGGCAGGTCCACCTGCTTCATCTCGACGAGCTGGACCTTGATGCCCCAGGGATCCGTGTGCTGCTCGATGATCTCCTGGAGCCGGGCGTTGAGCTTCTCCCGCTCCGACAGGAGATCGTCGAGGGGGACCTGGCCGAGGAGGCTGCGCAGGGTCGTCTGGGCCAGCTGCGAGGTGGCATAGATATAGTCCTGGACCTCGATCACACACTTGAGCGGGTCGATGACCCGGAAGTAGAGAACGGCGTTGACCTTGACCGTGACGTTGTCCTTGGTGATGACGTCCTGCGGCGGGATGTCCATGGTGATGAGCCGCAGGCTGATGCGGACGATGCGGTCGATGGGCGCGAAGACGAGGATGATGCCGGGCCCCTTGGGCTGGGGCAGGAGGCGGCCGAGACGGAAGATGACGCCGCGCTCGTACTCCCTGAGGACCTTGATCGAATTCAGGATGTAGAGGACGATCAGGCCGACGACGATGATCGGATAGGTGATCATGATGCTCTCCTAATCAGGCCTTGCCGACTTTGAGATGAAGTCCTTCGAGGACTGCGATGACCTTGACCTTTTCGCCCGCCCGGACGGGTTCGATCGCTTCGGCTTCCCAGAGCTCGCCGTGGACGAAAACCGTGCCGGTGGGGGAGAGGTCGGTTCGGGCCGTCCCGGTCTCGCCGATCATCCCTTCGCGCCCGGAAAACGAGCGGCGGCGGTGGGCCTTGAAGACGAGCGTCAGGAGGAACAGAACGATCAGGGACAAGCCCAGGACGACCGGCAGGACGTAGCCCAGACTCGGCCGGAGCTCGGCGATGGGGGCCTTGATGAGCATGAGCGAACCGATGATCATGGCGGCGATCCCTCCGACGGCCAGCATGCCGAAGCTCTGGACCTTGACCTCGAGAATAAAGAGGATGACGGCCAGGACGATGAGGCCCAGGCCGACGTAATTGATGGGCAGGATTTGGAAGGCGAAGACGGCCAGGAGAAGCGAGATGCCCCCGAGGACGCCCGGCAGGATGGCCCCGGGATGGGAAAATTCGAAGAACAGCCCCAGCAGCCCGATCATGAGCAGGATGTAGGCCAGGTTCGGATCGGCGACGGTCAGAAGGAACTTCTGCCGGAAGGTCATGGGCCATTCGACGATCGGCTTCCCGGCCAGGGCCAGCGTCTGCTCGGAGCCGTTGAAGCGCTTGATGGTGCGGCCGTCGAGGCGTGCGACGATGTCCTCCGCGGACCCGGCCGTGAAGTCGATCAGGCCGCCTTCGAGGGCTTCCTTTTCCGTGTAGGACAGGCTCTTGCGGACCGCGTCCTCGGCCATGCGGACGTTCCGGCCGCGCTTCCCGGCCAGCGTCCGGATGTAGGCCGCGGCGTCGTTGGTGACCTTCTCGGCCATCGTCGGGTCCATCGCCTGACCCGTCAGCGAGAGGCCGACGGGGTGGGCGGAGCCGGTGCTCGTGCCCGGGGCCATGACGAAGATGTCGCAGGCCACGGCGATGAAGAACCCCGCCGAGGCGGCCCTGGAGCCGCTGGGGCCGACGAACACGGCCACGGGGGTCTTGGCATTGACGATCTTCTCGATGATCTCGCGCATCGACGTGTCGAGCCCGCCCGGGGTGTCGAGCGTCAGGATGAGCAGGTCGGCGCTTTCGCGGTCGGCCTTCTCCAGGGACCGGACGATGTACTCGGATGTGACCGGGTGGATGGGCGCGTCGACCTTGATCTTGACCACGGCCGCGGAGGCGGCGAGCGGCGCCAGCAGGAACAGAGCGACGAAGACTTTGCCTTTCACTGTGCCTTCATTATAAGAACCCCGGCGGGTCAAGTCAAACCCCGTGCGGGTTCGCATGTTTGTGCTTGACTTTTTATTTTCAATAAATTAAATATAGTAATCGTTTCCGCGTAAGGAGTGACTTCGATGATCAAGAACGATATCGCCCTGGCGATCGAGAAGAAGACCGAATTCAACAGGGCCAAGTCCCTGTCGATCGTCGAGGCCGTTCTGGAGTCGCTCAAGACCGCGCTCGCGAAGAAGGAAAAAGTCGAGATCCGCGGCTTCGGCAGCTTCAAGGTCGTGGCGAAGAAGACCGGCTTCGGGCGCGACATCCGCCGTCAAAAGCAGATCCGCATCGAAAAAGGCCAGCGGATCAAGTTCCGGCCCGGCCAGGAGCTCAAGTCCCTGCTCTCAAAGACTAAAGCCGGCTGACCCCCTCTTTTTTAGCTCGGCGTCCCGCACGAGCTGGGCATAGACCCTCTCCGTTTCGTCGACCGTCGCCGCCACCGTTCCGGACGCATCGACGACGTAGTCGGCGTGACGGAGCTTTTCCCGGGGCGGCATCTGGGACCCGATCTTCCGCAGGGCGGCGGCCCGGCCGATCCCGTCGCGCCGGCGCAGCCGCCGGACCTGTTCCGGTCCGCCGCAGTGGACGACGACGATGCGGTCGAAGTGCCCGGCGTACCCGGCTTCGATCGTCAGGGCCGCCTCGACGACGAAGATGCGGGCCCGGCCCTGGCGCTCGAGCCGTCGAACCGCCCGGCTCTGGTCGGCGGCGACGAGCGGGTGGATGAGCCGGTCGAGGAAGCGGCGGGCGGCCGGGTCGGAGAAGACGATGGCCCCCAGCGCGGACCGGTCGATCGTCCGGTCGGGGCGGAGGATGGAGGGCCCGAACCGGGCGACCACCTTCTTCCAGGCGGCCCGTCCGGGTCGCATCAGGTCATGGGCCGCCTCGTCGGCGGAATAGACGACGCAGCCTTTATCGGCCAGGATCTTCGCGACGACGGATTTCCCGCAGGCGATCCCCCCGGTCAGGGCGACCCGGAGGACGCTATTTCTTTTTGGCGGCTTTTTTGATCGGGACGACTCTGAACAAGTCATCGCTGAACCGCACGGCTACGCCCTGCCGTTTCGCTCTCTTATCCGGCTTCTCCAGGCGGACGGTGATCCCGCCGATGCGCAGCCTCATCTTCTTGCCGTCGGCCAGCTTCTCCGGGAGCTCGATAAAGAGGTTGAGCTTCGAACCGACGACCACCCCGGAATCCAGGGTGAAATAGGCCCCGCCGGAGGAGATGTTCTCGAGAAGGGTTTCCTCCTTGAACTTGGCGCCGTCGGCGAGGCTGCCCTCGATGAGCGTATCGAGCGGGAAGTCGAACCGCCATTCCCGGCGGCGGTTGACCTCCAGGTCCTCGGGGACGGGTTTGGCTTTCTTCCTGGGGGCGGCTTTCTTGGTCATGGCGTCCTCGCTTCCTCGCATTAGAACAGGGCCGAATTGATGGCGTAGAGCGCCAGCTGGAGGCGGCTATGGGTGTCGAGCTTGGCGTAAATGCTCTTGATGTGCGAGCGGACCGTGTTCTTGCTGATGAACATCAGCTCGGCGATCTCGTCGTTGCTCTTGCCCTGGCCGATCAGACGCAGGACCTGGAACTCGGTCGGCGTGAGCTGGTCGAGCGTCTTCTCCTTGAGCTCCCGGCCGACGACGGAGATGATGCGGTCCATGATGCTGGACATCTTGTCGCGCGGCAGCCAGATCTCGCCCTTGTGGACGGCGCGGACGGCCTCCGGCAGCTGGGACGAGGCGTCGTTGAGATCGAAATAGCCCCGGGCCCCGGCGTTGATCAGGTTGACGATCTCCTCATGCGCCGGGATGCTGCCCATGAGCAGAAGCTCCGAGCGGACCTGGGTCTTGGAGAGGTCGCGGATGGCCTTGCAGATCTCGCGGAGATTGGGCAGCGCCTCCATGTGGGCGAAGAGGATGACCTGCGGCTTGAGCTTCTTAATCGAGTCCATGAAGGACTCGATCGTGTTCTTTTCGATGTTCAGGATGTCCAGGTCCGGATCCGCTTCGAGCGCCCGCAGGATGCCGGCGAGAATGATGTCGGATGGGCAAAAGACGAGAAGCGTGATCTTCGATTCGGGGGTCGCGGCGGGGATCTTCTTTTTCTCCATGCTGGTCTCGTCCCCTTTTGGAGGTTTTGGCGGTTTCGGCGTTTTTTCCATTGGGTCGCCGGAATCATAAGTCATTCTTCGACGGCTTGTCAAGCGTCAGGGGTGAGGGGGGGTGAGATGGCCGTGAGCCTCCGCGGGCCGGCCCGATCGTCCCTGCCGGCGGCTAGGCCGGGGGCGCGCTGTTCGGGTGGAGTCGGAATCCGCGGTCGAGGCGGACGACGAGAAACTGCGTCTTCTCGGGCTTTTCTTCCAGGCGGACGTAGACGACCGCCCCCGACAGGACCATGCGAAGCGGGCTCTCGAGGATGAGAGTCCTCGGGATATCGAGGAACAGGGTCACCCGCGAGTCGATCATGAGACGAGCCTTGAGGCGGAGGGACACTTCCTGGGCGCTGATGCCGCAGACCGAGGTCCGCTCCTCGAACTTTCGGCCCGCCGCGTCGAGGCCCTTGACCAAGGCCGGAAGAGAGAGCTCGAAGGAGCGCTCCCTCGTTCCGGCCCTGGCCGCGCCTTGCGTGGAGGGATCATGAAGAGACTTGGACATTTCCATTTCGCACGTCATTTTCGCAGTCTTCGCCGCCCGGGACAATCGCTTTTTACGGGGAATCCCGGGGTCATATTCGGGCCGCTGGTCTCACCCTCAGGGACTAGGCGTCCGGGCCGGCTCCGGCCCTTCGGCCCGAGGGGCATGCGGCGTCCGCCTGGATGATATAGCGGGACTCGAGACGGATGGCGACCTGGGGGGACGTCCCGTTCCCGTCGCCCGCATCGACGTCGACGATCGTCCCCTTGACGACGAGGGTCAGGCTGCGGCCTTCCCCGAGCTTGGGCGGGAGGGCGATCGAGAGCTTCAGCCGGGAGCCGAGGGCCACCTGGCTCGAGAGAGGGAAGAGGGCGCCCTGGTGGCTCATGAACGAGAGCGTCGTCTCCTCATGGAAGAAGGTCCCGTTCGGGTCGGGCCCCTCGACGGTCATGGGCAGGGCGAGCTTGAATCCGCGTTCTGCGGGACGGCGCCGAAGGGGCCTGGACTCCCAGGCGATCCTGCTCAGCATAGCGACTTCCTTTTCCTTTGAAATTGGCGAGTCCAGCATGGCACGGGGCTCTCCGGGGGGTCAATCACCCCTACCGGTGAAGCGGCGGGGGATATTGGGGTCATGCCCCGATTTCCCCGGGGGCCGCTTCCTTGACAATTCGGGAGGCGGCGGCTAGAATCGTAAAACGCTCAAACACAAGGAGATGACGTGAAAGAGTCAGAACGCCGGGTCATGCAGATCACGCCCAAGAGCGAAGACTTCTCGAAATGGTACGTGGAAATCGTCCAGAAGGCCGAGCTTGCCGATTATACGCCGATGAAGGGCATGATGGTCATCCGCCCCCACGGCTATGCCGTCTGGGAGAATATCCAGAAGGGGCTCGACCAGCGCATCAAGGCCTCCGGTCACGTCAACGCCTATTTCCCTCTGTTCATCCCCGAGAGCTTCCTCAAGAAGGAAGCCGAGCATGTCCAGGGCTTCTCGCCCGAGGTCGCCTGGGTGACGATCGGCGGCAAGGAGGAGCTCGAAGAGCGGCTGGCCGTCCGGCCGACCTCCGAGGCCATCATCGGTCACATGTACGCCAAATGGATCAAGTCCTGGCGGGACCTGCCGGTCCTCATCAACCAGTGGGCCAACATCGTCCGTTGGGAGAAGGTCACCCGGCCCTTCCTGCGGACGACGGAGTTCCTCTGGCAGGAAGGTCACACCTGCCACGAGACCGCCGAAGAGGGTGAAGCCGAGACACTGGCCATCCTGGCCCTCTACAGGGAGTTCTGCGAGTCGGAGCTGGCCGTCCCGGTCCTCTCGGGCCGCAAGTCCCTGAGCGAAAAGTTCGCCGGGGCGTCCATGACCTACGCCATCGAGGCCCTGATGTCCGACGGCAAGGCGCTCCAGATGGGCACCTCCCACAACCTCGGACAGCACTTCTCCAAGGCCTTCGACATCAAGTTCGAGGACCGCAGTCAGACGCTCCAGTACGTCTGGCAGACCTCCTGGGGCATGACCACCCGGACGATCGGCGCCCTGATCATGGTCCACGGCGACGATTCGGGCCTGCGTTTCCCGCCCCGCATCGCCCCGGTCCAGGTCATGGTCGTGCCCATCTCGATCGGCAACTGGAGGGAGACCGTGCTGCCGGCCGCCGAGGCCGTCGTCGAAGGGCTGAAAAAGGCCGGCGTCCGGGCCGCCATCGATGCCCGCGAGGAGGCGACCCCCGGCTGGAAGTTCTCCGAATACGAAATGCGCGGCGTGCCCCTCCGGGTCGAGATCGGTCCCCGCGACGTCAAGGCCGGCCAAGCCGTGCTCGTCCGCCGCGACACGAAGGCCAAGGAGGCCGTGCCGCTGGCCTCCCTCGGAGCCCGCGTCCCCGCCCTCCTCGACGAGATCCAGGCCGGGCTGCTGGCCCAGGCCAGGGCCTTTCTCGAAGCGAATATCCGGGACGCGGCCGACTATGACAGCTTCAAGGACATCATCGAGAACAAGCGCGGTTT